>JBCCZS010000001.1:0-67493 GCA_039187035.1 Pseudomonadota bacterium
GCGGCAGCGTAGTGAAGGCGGCGTACCGAAAAGCGCGGGTTGAGGGGGCACTTTTGCGGACGCGTGCGGCTAGCCCCCGGCGTGCGGGCGTCTAATGGGCGCGAACGGCGACAAGCGCGCAGGCGCCGGAGAGCGGACCGATCGGGCGCTCGAACGTCTGTACCGGCGCTATTTCCTCAAGCTCAAGACCGGCCTTCTCAAAACGTACGGATCAGGCCCGCCGGACCCGGAGGACGTCGCACAGGCCGCATTCGCGCGCCTCAGCGACCGCAAGGATTTGACCGACATTAAGGATCCGGAAAGCTACCTCTGGGTCGCCGCGCGCAACATCGTTTTGACGGAGAAACGCCGAGAAGCCGTGCAGCGGGGCAACGCGGCGGAGGTCGAGCGGCGCTTTTTCGGCGAGACATGTGACGTTATTGAGCCCGAACGCGTCTTTATGGCGAAGGATCAATTGGAACTCGTCATGGACGTCTTGGCGCAGATGCCCGAACGCCGCCGCCGCATCTTCATGCTCCACCGCGTTCACGGCCTCACGCTTGACGATGCGGGCAAGCGATGCGGCGTGACCCGGACGGCCGCCATCCGGCATGTCGCCGTCGCGACGCGTTTGATCGCCGAGGCCGTCGCCGACGCCGAGGCGGTTCGGGACTTGAGGGCCGCGGGATGACCGCGCGGATGGTCGAAATCCGAACCGAAGCCCATGAGTGGCGTGCACGGATCGACGATGGCGCGTTGGACGGCGACGATCGCCGCGCTTTCGATCGGTGGATGGCCGCCGATCCGCTCCATGCCGCCGCCTACGCCGAAGCCGAACTCGTATGGAAGGGGCTCGGCGCCGTCGACTTCGATCCAGCGCTCGATCAACCGCTCGCGGGCGAGCGATCGCGCGCTCAAGCGGCTGTGTTCCGGCATTCGCCCAAATGGCTGTCGCCGGCAGGCGCGGCCGCTGCGCTGGTCGCCGTTGCGGCGATCTTCGCCGCGGCGGCGCCCTATTGGCGCCAAACGCAGACCGTTGAGCGTATTGCGGACGCGCCCCTTGCGACGACTTACGAAACCGATCGCGGCGAGATCCGCACGGTGGCGTTGCCGGACGGCTCGTCGGTGACGTTGGGCGCGTTGTCGCAGATCAGCTTTGCGACCGGTCCGGGCGTGCGCGCGGCGACGCTTGCGTCCGGCAGCGCCTTTTTCGATGTCGCGGACGATCCGGATGCGCCCTTTACCGTCGCTATCGGCGGCGCGCGGGTCGTCGTTACCGGGACGGTCTTTGACGTCCAAAGACGCGGCGATCGCGTCGACGTGGCCGTCGCGGAAGGCTCGGTCCGGGTGACGCATCCGCTTGTTATCGGAAAGCCCGGCGCCGCTGCAGATTGGGGCGCGGACGCCGGCCGCGGCGGCGCCGGTCAACGCATGGTGCAATCGACGACGCTCGCGGCCGGCGAGCGCGTCAGCGCCTCGCGCGCGGACGGGCTGGGGCGCAAAGAAGCCGCAACGGCCGACGCCCTCGGCGCTTGGCGCAACGGGCTGCTTGTCTATCTGAACGCCCCGCTCGGCGACGTTGTGGCGGATCTCAATCGATACGCCGATGCGCCGATCACGGTCGACGCGGCGGCCCGGGAGCTCCGGCTGTCGGGCACATTTTCCTCCGACGATGTCGGCGGCTTGCTCGCGGTGCTGGAGACGGCTTTGCCGGTGACGGTCACCAAAAAAGATGGGGCGCAAGCGATTGAATTTGCACCATGAATTTTCACACGCCGCGAAAATCCGGAAAAAGTCTTAACCGGATGTGACTTTTTGCGGGGGCTTACCGTCTTCAGTTTGAGAGCGACTGATAGCCAGTCGCAGGACTGCGGCGAGAGGGGCCCCGACCATGAAACGATCCATCCGCACGAACGTCGTGCGCAGTCTGCTCGCGGCGGCGTCCGTGATAAGCGTCGCGGCGGCGACGACGCCGGCCGGCGCGCAATCGGCGACCGTGCAACAAATAGAAATCTCCGCGCGCCCCCTATCCGAGGCGCTGGTCGCCATCGGCCGCGCATACGGCGTTACGGTCATTGCGTCCGACGACGTCACCGCGGGAAAAACCGCGCCGCCCGTATCGGGCGCGATGACCGCCGAGCAAGCCTTGGCGCAGGCGCTTGCGGGTTCCGGATTGCGGGCCGCGCGCGCGGCGAACGGCGCTTACGTCATTGCGGCGCGCGTCGTCGAACCGGCGTCGATCGAAACGCCGGAGGCTGTCGGGCGGCAGGTGCAAGATACGATCTTGGTGACCGCAGGCCGGAGACGACAGAATATCAACGAGATCGCCCGCGCCGTGGTCGTGATTGATTTCGACAATGTGCGGACCGAAGCCGCAAAGTCGTCAAGTATCTTTAATTTGGTCGGTGCGACCATACCGGCGCTCGGTCCCCCGACGCAAAACAACATCAATCGCGCCCAAACGCTCCGCGGACGCGACGCGCAATACCTTATCGACGGCGTCCCGCTCGGCTTTAACGGGGGCGCCGGCTCCGGCCTCGGCGAGCTCGATAAGTTTGACGTCGAGATTATCGAACGCATCGAGGTCCTTTACGGACCCAACGCCGTTTACGGCGCCGGCGCGACGGGCGGCGTGATCCAGTTTTTCACCAGGGCCCCGTCACAAGAACCGTTTGAATTTCGTGTGCGCCAGCAGTTCTCGACGTTTCTGGGCGCCGACGACATTTTCGGCGATATCGCACGAAGCAATAAAACCACCGTCGGCGCGAGCGGCACGCTGGGTCGCTTCGATTATTTGTTGAATGCGAGTTTCGACTCAAACAACGGCGTCATCGATGGTGAGGACGACTTGCGTGCGCCCGTATTCTCGTCCTTTGACAATGAGTTGAGCTATTTCGCCAAAGTCGGCTTCACGATCGACAGCGACCAGCGCATCGAGGGCTTTTACAACTTTGTCGATTTGAGCTTTGACGATCGCGTCTTTGACGTTTCGATTACGGACGACGGTCGCGCGGTCGGGCAGTTGTCCGACAACCAAGTTGCGTTCACTTACGGGGCCGACAACGAGCCCATCAACGAAAAGCGTGCTTGGAACTTTCGCTATACGCACGACAATCTGTTGGGCGGGGCATTCGCTTTCCAGTATTACGGACGCGACGAAGATATTATCGAGCCGTTGACGGATCTGCGCGCGCTCGCTTTCGCGCCGCCGTTCCCTGATAATTTCCAAGCGTTTTTTACTGATAAAGGCGAAGGCGTCCGAACACAGTATTCACGGTCTTTTCTAGACCGATTCAATATCCTCTTTGGCGTGGACTATAATGAGGAAAGCCGTTCATCCGACGCGCGGGTCTATGAGCTTGGTCCCGATTTTGACGACGAACGGTCGGTGACGAACGCCGTGCGCGAGGACACGTTCCTTTTCCCTTACGCGCTGGAAACGCTCGGCTTGTTCGGGCAGGTGGATATCGCCGTAACCGATCGAATTCGCCTGACGGGCGGGGTACGTTGGGAAGACGTGGAATTCGAAATCGGCAGCGGCACCCGCGTTTTCGAAGTCGTGACGGACGCGAACGGCGACCAGATCGAGCGGCAAGGCGGGTTCGGCGAAAATGACGGCGTTGCGTGGAACATCGGGGCGACGATCGACGTCTCGGAGGACGTCACCGTCTTCGGGAGTTTCGCGCAGGGCTTTGAGATCCCCAGTCTACTCAGTCTTTCGTTTCTGGTGCCGGCGGGAGAGCCGCTCGCGACGTCGGCGGCGGCGGCCCCGCAAATCGTCGACAATTACGAGATCGGGCTGCGCGGCGCCGCGGGGATCTGGGATTATTCCGCCTCGGCGTACTTCGCCTCATCGGAACTCGGCGCGACCTTCCTCTTAGCGCAGGGCTCGACGCAGGGAGAGTTTATCCGTGCGCCGCAAGAGAATTACGGCTTTGAGACCAGCATCGGCGTTGAGCCGACGGAGCGGTTTCGACTTTCCGGCGCATTCAGCTGGAATGACGGCGATTTTGACGGCGACGACGACGGGAATTTTGACGCGCTGAGCGGGTTGGAAGTTGCGCCGTGGAAACTGATTGTCGACGCGCGTTTCGACGCGACGGACGATCTAAGTTTCAACGGCAAGATCCTGACGATCGGCGGGCGCGACCGCGCCTTTGACGACGGCGTCGATCCGGCCCCGGTCGACGGGTATACGACGGTCGATATCGGCGGCGTATACGAAACCGGCCCCGGGGTTCTCACCGTTCAGCTCACCAACGTTTTCAACAACACGTACATTCCGACAGCGAATCAAACGTTCGCCGGAACAGGCTTTGTGGACCGTGTCGTCGCGGGACCGGGACGGCAGTTGATCGCGGCCTACGCCTTCAACTTTTAAACGGCGCGCCAAGCGCAACCCGCCGGCGTCGCCCGTATCGTCGATAAGCAGCCGCTAAATTTCCGGCATCTCGGTCTCGTGGCGACGGCGCTGCCGAATGCGAAGATCATCCACGGCGTGCGGGATATTCGAGACGCCGGCCTGTCGATTTACGCACGGAATTTCAATCTGCAGCCGCGTTGGGCGACGGACGTTGAGCACATCGCCGATTACTGGCGCGGCGATCGGCGCTTGATGGACCATTGGCGGGCCGCGACCGGGCTCGCCATGATCGACGTCGTCCATGGGGACACGGTTGCGCATCTTGCGGGCAAAGCGCGCCGGCTCCTCGACTTTCTCGATCTGCCTTGGGGCGCGCGCGTTCCGGCGTTCCACGAGGATGCGCGCGCCGTACAAACGCGCTGCAAACGGCAAGTTCGCCAGCCGCTTTAGGCGACGTCCAAAGCGAAGCGGCGGAACGACGAACGCCGCCTCGGGCCGCTGATCGAAGCCCAAGCTGAAGCCGAAGCCGAAGCGAACGTGCGCTGAACGAGGCCGCGACCTTGCGAGCGCCGGGCCCCGTCTTCGGGACGCCCGTTCGCCGACGTGTACGGACCGCTGAAGCCGGGCGAACGACGCCGCGGCTTCCGGTGCGCGCGCCAGCCGCGCGATTGTCGGAAGAGGCCCCGGCGTAACCGTAGCCTGAGCGTTACGCCGCCGAACGGCGCCAACCGGCCCAGGCGAAACGCGCGCGCTTCTGACTGCGGCGCTTTCGCCCAGCGGCAGTATCTGTTGTGGTCTTGCCGTTGGAAACGCCATGGGAGGAATGCATGAATAAGAAACTGGCGACAGCATTAGGTTTTTTGGTTTTCGTCCAGGCTAGCCCGTCTTTCGCCCGTTCCTTGGGCGGCACGTGCAGCAACTGGATGACCATGAGTTTGAACGTCGAAGCCGGCGTCGCCGACGCCAAAACTACGCGCGCGTCATGCACGGCGCTTAACGGCGACACAAGTTTCGTGACCGTTTACGAAGATCGCGCCAATACTTGCCTTATCTGCGCATCGCAGGATTGGACGCCTTTCGTCCCCGGCGCAACGGCGATCGCCCCCGGCACTTATGAGGATAAAGGCGGATGGGGGATCGTGGTTTTGGCCGCGAGCGGCGGGGGCCTCGCCGGCACCTATACCGGGGCCTATGAGGCGGACACCGGCGCCATCAAGTTCGTCGCCGACGGCGCCGGGGGCTATCGAGGCGAGTGGAGCGAACCCGAAATCGGACGGTCCGGCGTTCTGGAAAACGTCGTTATCGCGAAGGACGGCAAGTCCTTTTCGGCCGATTGGCGATCGACCGTAGCGGGCGAACGCCGACACGCTAGCGGCACGTCGACGTTCACGCTTAAATAGTGAGGTTGTCGAAGAGCCCGCCTTCTTCTACCGGCGGGCCGACGCCGCACGCGCGGATTTAAACTCGCTCGTGAATTGCAGCGGGGCGTTGCATCGGCGCGGCGGCGCTCCCCGGACGGTTGTCCGACTGCGGACCGTATCTCGCGCCGCGGCGGGCATTCGTTTTGCGCGTCGCTCAGCGTACGTTGCAGCCGGCCAGGCTAGGCCGGGTGCGACCTGAAGAGGCGATCGGCGACGAGCCGGTTCACCTTCTAAGGGAAGCGGCGGGGCCTTTTAGGGGCGCTTCAAAAACGCCGGGCTTTAGGGGCCGCAGGGGACGTCCGTCGGACGGCCCGACGGTCTCCGTCAGGCGTTTCTAAAGGGCGACGCGCTCCCGCAATTGGCGGGGCGCCGGGAACGCCTTCCACTATTCGGCGCTTGGCCTGAATTTCGCTCTTTCTTTCGCGACTATACTGCGCCTGCACAATCGAGGGACAGCCGCGCTGTTCTTTCCGCGGGCGCTGACGATAGCCGCAAGAGTGGTCTTGGCGGCGTGTAAGGCAACTGACGTCCGCAGGTGATCGCTTAAGGAGGCGAACGCCCGGCCGGCGACGATTGGGGGAGTGGGAGTTCACCATGGTGAAAGTGGTGTTTTTGCAGCTGAACGAGCTGAACTTCGATTACGTCGATCGCTACATCGCGCAAGGCAAGCTGCCGCACTTTGCGGCGCTGTTTGAGCGCCATCCTTATGTGAAAACGGTCTCCGAGAGCGAGCACCATCTGGCCAATCCTTGGATCCAATGGCCGACGGTGCACACCGGTAAATCTTACGCGGAGCACGGCGTCTTCCGTCTCGGCGATATGGTCTATACAGACCATGAGCACATTTACGAAGCGCTCGAGCGCCGCGGCGTTCGCGTCGCCGCCTTGTCGCCCTTCAATGCGAAGAACAACACCAAAGACGCGGCCTTCTTCGTGCCCGACCCCTGGACGCGGACCGGGTTTGTCGGTTCCCGAAGTCTGCGCCGGCTCTACGATGCGCTTGTCCAAGTCGCCGACGATTACGCCAGCGAGAAAATTGCGACGCAAGCGTTGGTCAACCTTAGCTTGGGAGCGCTCGACAACTTCATGTGGTCGAGCGTGCCGGCGTACGTCAAAAGCACATATGGGTATTTGTTTGGCGGCAAGCGTTGGGCGCGGGCGATCGTCTGCGACCGGTTGCTGGCCGACGCTTTCTTCACCCAATGCCGGCGGACGAAGCCGGACTTTGCGACCCTGTTCCTGAACGGCTCGGCCCATTTGCAACACCACTACCTGTTCTCGTCGGCGGCCTACGAGGGCCCGCGTCATAATCCGGAGTGGCATTGCGGCGACGGTGAGGACCCGCTTCTTGAGATCCTGGAAAGCTATGACGGGATCCTCGCCGATCTGAAACGCGAAATGCCGGACGCGCGCGTGATGGTAGGCACCGGCTTGCGGCAGAACCCGCACGAACGCGAGACCTATTATTTCCGCATCGACGATCACGTGCGGTTCCTCGACGATATCGATCTCGATTATGCCGACACCTATCGTCTTATGACGGAAGACTTCGTCGTGCACTTCAATTCGGTCGAAGAGGCCGCCGCGGCCGAATGCAGGCTCGCATCCGTCAACATGATAGGCGGCGACGACGTCTTCTATGTTGAAACCGCGGACAGCGCGGTGCGAACGCAGAAGAAATGGGCCAACATCTTCCACATCGAAAACCGCGGCGAGTCGCTCTACGTGCAATTGCGCCCTAGCGCGGTCGCCATCCCGAAGGACGCCAAGGTCGTCAGCGGCGAGATCGTCGTCAGCAATTTCGGCGAGCGGGTGTCGTTCGCTCAGTATAAAAACACCCACCACCAGGGCGACGGGAGCTTCATCGACACGGGCGCGTCCAACCTGAAGGATCCGATGCCGCTGACCGATGTCTTCTCGCACATCTTGCGAGCGTTCGGCATCAATCGGTCACCGGCACGGGACATCGCTGTCGACACGGCCCTCGTTAATGTATCGGAGCAAAGAGTATTGGCGGAGACGGGAGCCTAATCCGTCTTCATATAACGACGGTTCGTAGCGAAGCCGCTGCTCAAACCTACGTCCGCTCCCATCTAGCCGAACGGCTGTAAGAGGGGCATTTTGCGCATAAGGCGTCTAGGCGCGTCGGCCGCCGAGCAGGCCGGGTGCTTGCCGATACGTTCGTCCGCTCACTGACGGCAGACGGCGTGGTCCTGCCATTGTCCCTTACGGTCCGTCGCCCAACCGCTGTAGCGCGCGTCATCATCGTCGCGCGGCGCACAAAGCGGGCGACGTGCGCGACGCCCTGGAATTCGGTAGGATGCGTTCTGAGGCGCTTGAGGTGCGCTGGATTGCTTGGAACGGAGGATGATATGCCGCTCGACGACGCGATCGAAGGCGATGTTATGAAAGCGTTATTGGCGCGCCAAAAGGCGGCCCAAACGCTCGAAGGCGCGCCGTCGGCGGCGGTGCGCATTGATCGGATCGACCGCGCGATTGATCTCCTCGTGCGCCATCGATCCGAGCTAGACGAAGCGGTCTCAAGCGATTTTGGTCACCGATCGAAGGACGTGACGGCGTTCGCCGACACGGCGACGTCGATCGGACAGCTGAAGTTCGCAAAGAAGCATCTGCGCCGTTGGATGCGTCCGGAACGTCGTGGTACGGAGTTTCCGCTCGGGTTCTTAGGGGCGGCCGTTCGGATCGAGCGCCAGCCCAAAGGCGTCGTCGGGATCATCGCGCCGTGGAACTTTCCCATCGGCATGGCGTTCGGTCCGCTTGCCGGCGTCTTGGCGGCCGGCAACCGCGCCATGATTAAGCCGTCCGAATTCACCGAAGCGACGTCCGCGCTGATCGCGTCGATGGTGCAGGAAGCCTTCGATGAAAGCGAACTCGCAGTCGTCACCGGCGGCCCGGACGTCGGCGCGGCGTTCTCAAAGCTCCCGTTCGACCATATCATTTTCACGGGCTCGACGTCGGTCGGCAAACACGTGATGCGCGCGGCGGCCGATCACCTCGTGCCCGTGACGTTGGAACTTGGCGGCAAATCGCCCGCGATCCTCGGCCGCTCCGCTGATTTTGAAAAAGCCGCCGCCCGTATCATGCACGGCAAAGTGCTGAACGCCGGGCAAATTTGTCTGGCGCCCGACTATGCGATCGCCCCCGCGGAGAAGATCGACGAATTCGTCGGCTATGCGAAGTCGGCGGTCGCGACGATGTTCCCGGAGGGCCTCAAAGACAGCGACGACTACACCTCGATCATTAATCGGCGCCACTTCGATCGTCTTCAGGGGTATCTCGACGACGCAAGGGCTAAAGGCGCCGACGTCGTCGAGATTAATCCGAAGGGCGAGGATTTCACGCAGCAGCCGCATTTCAGAATGCCGCCGACGCTTGTGCTTAACCCGACCGACGAGATGACGGTGATGCAGGACGAGATTTTCGGCCCCGTCCTGCCGGTCAAGACCTATCGGGACCTTGATGACGCCGTCGACTACGTCAATGACCGCGATCGACCGCTCGCGCTCTATTATTTCGGCGACGACCGACAGGAGTGTCGGCGCGTCGTGTCGTCGACGAACTCAGGCGGCGTGACCGTGAACGACGTGATCTTTCACATAGCGCAGGAAGACCTGCCGTTCGGCGGCGTGGGCGCGTCGGGCATGGGCGCCTACCACGGACGCGACGGGTTCGACGCGGTCAGCCATAAAAAATCGGTTTACGAACAGACGCGTAGCGAGCTTATAAGAATGCTCCGACCGCCTTACGGCGATCTGTTCCGTAGTCAAATAAACGGCCGGATTAAGAAATAACGCGCGGTCGACGGCGGCGATCGACAGTCGTCGTCTCCGCCCACCGGACCCTTTCCATCGAGACCGATGCGGGTCGGCGCCGATACGCGCGCTTTACCTGCTCGGCTCGGGCCGTTTACGCGGTCGACCAAGAAAACGGAGAAGGCTCATGCGCGCGATAACCTATGATCGCTTCGGCGACGCCCATGACGTTCTGGCCCTAGAAGACCTGCCGACGCCGTCTCCGAAGAACGGCGAAGTCCTCGTCAGGCTGGCGACGTCGGGGGTCAATCCTTCGGACGTGCGCGCGCGGGCCGGGGGGCGGCCGGGCGTCGTAACGCCGCCCTTTCCGAAAATCATTCCGCATAGCGACGGCGCGGGCGTTATCGAGGCGGTTGGCGAAGGCGTTCCGGCGTCGCGCGTCGGTCAACGGGTTTGGATCTGGAACGGGCAATGGAAACGCGCCTTTGGGACGGCGGCCGAATATATCGCCGCGCCAAGCGAGCAAGCCCCGCCCTTGCCCGACCATATTAGTTTCGAAGACGGCGCCTGTTTGGGCATTCCGGCGCTCACCGCATGCCACGCCGTTCTCGGCCGCGGACCGGTTCGTGGTTTGAACGTCTTGGTGAGCGGCGGGGCGGGAACGGTCGGGCGGCTTGCCGTCCAGGCCGCCGTCGCTTCCGGGGCGACCGTCTTCACCACCGTCCGCGGGGCGGCGAGCGAAGCCGACATGCGCGGTCTCGGCGCGCATCATGTTTTCGATTATGGAGATGAGGATCTCAGCGAACAGATCCTCGCCGCGTCGAGCGGGGCGCCGATGGATAGGATTATCGAGGTCGAATTCGGCAAAAATCTCAAAACCGACACGGCGGTAATTGCCGAAGGGGGCGTCATCACAAGCTATGGATCGGCGACGGACATGACGCCGGTTCTGCCTTTTTATCCCTTGATGTTTAAGGCGGTGACGATCGAGTTGATGCTGGTCTACGTGCTGCGAAAGGACGCCCGCGACCGGGCCGTCGCCGCGTGGGACGCGCTGCTTCACGCCAAAGCGCTCGATTTTCAGATTGGCGTGGTCTTCGCGCTCGCCGACTGCGCACAGGCGCACGGGAAGGCGGCGGCCGGCGGCCGAAACGGCGCGATCATCCTCTCGTGCTGACGAGAGAACGTCCGTAGGCGGCGCGTATCGGCGCGCATCGCCGGTCCGCGCTACCTGCAAAAAAACGCACCGCAACAGCCCTCCGCACTTGATTCGCATTTGCAGTAGGCGTAGCCATCTTGCGAATAATTCGCAGGAAGGGGACGTTATGCGACTGAGGGGTTTCCGCCAAAACCGGTCCGCGCTGCTGGCCGCCACGTTGCTGACCACGTCGGCGCTGACGACGTCGGTGCTGGCCACGTCGGCGCTCGCCCAGTCGCCGGCCGGCGACGAAGCGGACGGCGAAGCCGTCGATGAGATCGTCGTTACGGGCCGCGCGCAGGAGCTTTATCGGGTCGACACGGTCACGTCGGGCAAACTGCCGACCGCGCCGCTGACCTCGCCGATCACGATCACGACGATCACCAAAGAACTGATCGCCGACCAGGGCGCGCGCGACGCGCAGGACATTTATCGCAACATCTCAGGGGTTACGGTCTTCAGTTACGCCGGCGTCACCGCGCGGGGCTTCCGACAGGAGGAGAACTTCTATGACGGCCTGCGCGGCGACCCCTACGCAGGCTTTTCCGTGCCGCAGCTTTTCAATGTTGAACGCGTGGAGTTCCTGAAAGGGCCGGCCGGCATGCTCTACGGCCCCGGCGCGCCCGGCGGCCTGTTCAATTACATCACGAAACGTCCGACTGAGGAGTTTACCGGCCGGATCGCCGGCATCTACGGCACCGAGGGCCGCAAAGGCGGGTCCGGCGAGGTGGCCGGCGCGCTTCCGATCGAGGGCGCGGCGGGCCGCTTCGGTATTTTCTATGAAGACGGCAACTTACAGCGCCGCAACGCCGCGAGCGAGATCCTCATCTTCGACGCCGGGCTGACCTTCGACGTCGGCATCGGCGATCTGATCCTGCAAGCGGTCCATTACGACCAGGACCTTCAGGGCAACCGGCTGCGCGGCGTGCCGGTGGACGACACCGGCGTTTTCATCGCCGACCGCCGGTGGAACCACAACGAGGCGTCGGACTTTCTGCGCCTTGAATCGACCGTGCTGCAGGCGAAACTCGAAGGCGCCGTCGGGGACTCGATCGTCTACGACATCGGCTTCCGGTGGAACGACGTCGAAGAGAACCAGGAGTACCACGAGCCGCGCGGGCTCTTCGATTCGGACGGCGACGGCCTCGTCGACAGAAGCGTCCGGGAGTTTCGCGATCAAACACGCGGCAACGACTATTACTCCTTCGGCGCCAATCTCGTCTGGACGACGGATTTCGGCGCGATCGGCAATCGCGTCCTTGTCGGCGCCGATTGGTTCAAGCGGGAATCGCTGTTCGACGGCGTGACCGTCCGGGGACAGACGACGGACGTGCCGGGCCTTCCGACGACGCTCAGCCTGTTCACGCCGGAATACGGGATCACCGATCCGTCGACCTATATACGACCGCCGGCGCGGGTTACGGAAAACGAGCAGGTCCGCTACGGCTTTTACGCGCTTGACGAGATCACCATCGGTCGGTTGATCGCCACGTTCGGGGCGCGGTTCGATCGGTTCAAGGATACGAACCTTCTGACGGACGAGGGGTTCGACGACGACGCCGTTACGCTGCGCGCCGGTCTCGTTTATCGTATCCGCGACGACGTCTCTATCTTCGGTCAGTGGGCGGAGAGCTTTGAGCCGCAGGGGATCGGCGCCCAGAACCCGCTCGCCGGCGGCCCGTTTGAGCCGACGGCCGGGGACATGTTCGAAGGCGGCGTTAGAACGGAATTGCTGGACGGCCGCATTCAGTCCTCTCTCGCGATTTACCGGATCAAACGCTCAAACGTTCTGCAGGCAGACCCGCTCGGGGACGTGCAGGGCGACGGCGTCGACGACTTCGTGGCGTTCGGCGAGGTGACCAGCAAGGGCGTCGAATTCGACGTCACCGCCGACATCACGCCGAACTGGGTGGCAACATTCAGCTACGCTTACAATGACACGCGCATCACCGGCGACAATGGCGGCGGCGGCATTTCAAACCGCGTCGGCGACCGGTTCGCCAACGCGCCGGAAAACCAGGCCGGGTTCTGGACCCGCTACCAGATCCCCGAATACAACCTCGCCTTCGCTCTCGGCGGCGACTATGTCGACGTACGCCAAAGCTTGAGCGGTCAGAAGGTTCGTCCCTATACGGTGTTTGACGCCTCGATCATTTACTCGCCGGGGTCATGGAACGCGCTTCTCAGGATCGACAACCTCTTCGACCATACTTACGCCGCGTCAGGATTTATCGAGCGTACGGGGCATTTCCCGGGCCAACCGCGGCAAGTCTTTCTTGAGCTCTCGCGAAACTTCTAAGAGGGGAGAGCCGGCGGGCCGGGGGGGGCTCGCAGCCGCGGCGTCGGCGACGGCGCCGCGGCTTCTTCTTTGGACGCCGCCGATCGCGCGAACGTAGGGCGCCGATATTTTATCTGAATACTGACGGTGCTTGACGCCGTCAGACAAGCCTCGCGTTCGGGCGGTCAGTGCGGCGCCGGGCGGTCTGAGCGGCGCTTAGCCCATTGGATCGTCCATAGACGGCGTGAGGCCGGTGAAGAGCTTTGCGCCCGCCTCGGTCATGTAGAGGCAGTCTTCATGGCGGACGCCGAATTTTCCGGGTACGTAGATGCCCGGCTCGTTCGATAGGCACATGCCGGGCGCCAGCGGCATATCCTCATTGCCGACGAAATTAATCGGCTCGTGCGTCTCCATGCCGATGCCGTGCCCCAAGCGATGCGACAGGCCCGGCAATTGGTAGCCGGGACCAAAGCCCGCGGTTTCGTAAAATTCTCGGACGGCCGCATCCACCTGGCGTGCGGGAAGGCCGACTTTTGCGGTCTTGAGCGCGATCTCCTGGCCTTCACGCACGGTGTTCCAGACGCGCGCCTGCTCCGCATTCGCCTCGCCATGCACCCACGTTCGCGAGATGTCCGATTTATAACCGTGTACGTCGCACCCGCAATCCATCAAAATCATTTGACCGTCCTCGACCGCGTGGACCTTCTTGGAGCCATGCGGGTAGGCGCTGGCTTCTCCGATCAAGGCGAGCGCAAAGGTCGCCTCGACGCCGTGCTTGCGGGTCGCCTCGCGCATCATCGCGCCGATATCGGCGCCGACCATGCCCGCTTCGACCTTCGGGTAAATCTCGCGATAGGCCGCCATCGTAATGTCGTTCGCCGTTTGCATGAGCGCCAATTCGTGTTCGGACTTAATCATCCGGCAGCCGTAAACGACGCCGTCTGCTGACGTCGTTTCGCGATTGCTCATATCCTTTTTCAACCCGTCGACGACGAAATAGCGCACGCTCGCTTCTAGCCCCAGGGGGCCGGCCGCGCCGCGGTCGTCAAGTACGCCTTTGACCAGTGCAAAGGGCGATTCATCTTCATTCCAGACCCGGAGTTCCGCATCGAGCGTCATCTGTTCACGGATCGACGGTTCTTCAAAGGCCGGCGCGATGATCGCCATGTCTCCTTTGGCGGGGATGACAACAGCCACGAGGCGCTCGGACCGCCACCAGCCGAGCCCCGCGAAATATAGCATGGACGCACCCGGCTCGAGCAGAACGCCCGACAGCCCCTGCCGTTTCATCAATTCCTGCGCTTTAGCGATCCGTGCACGGCGCTCGTCCGCGGAAATCGGTTCCGGCAGCGTAATCGCCGTCGTCTTCTCCGCATGGCTCGACGACGCGGCGGCGCCCGCCATGGCCGTGCCGACGGCGGCTGATTTTAGAAAGTCTCGCTTGGTGATCATGGGGCCTCTTCCGTTTTGGCGGCGAGCTTAGCGCATCGGGCGTCGTCCAGCCACGCCCAATCCGTTTTTCAACAGCGCAAAAGAGCTAAAGCCGGCGTGCGCGACCGACAGACCCTGGCGACGCCTTAAAAGTATACGTCGTATAGAACCTATTAGGCTTCGACCGACCGCGGCCCGTAGGCGTCTAGATCCCGGCGCGGAGCGGGCGGTGGAGCGAACCCGCCCCCCGGGCGGTTCGGTGCGGCGGGCCTTCTCCCTGATGAAACAGCAGGTCGACAACGCGAACTTGTCAATCGGAATTCGGGCGCGTACGCCACGCGTAGCGTTAATTCTGGCCGGGACGGCGGCGTTGCGCGGTCCGCCGCAGGCGCGGCGCAAGCGGCGTCGGCGGGCTAACCGCGAGCCGCGGCGCAGATAATTTGTGTAGAGACGGCTAGGCGTCGTCGCTCGGAAAGGTGATGGCGGCGACGGCGCCGCCCGTCGGCGCATTCGACAGCTCGAGGGCGCCGCCATGCGCCTCGGCGATCGCCCGGACGACCGCGAGCCCGAGGCCGGAGCCGCCTTGCGCCCGATCGCGCGACGGGTCGCCTCGCCAGAAACGGTCGCTCGCCCGGTCGAGCGCCTCATCGGAAAAACCGGCGCCCGCGTCCGCGACCTTAATGGATACGGTCCCGTTATCGTGAGCGCACGCCACGGTGCAGCGCGCATCGGGGCCTGCGTAACGCAACGCGTTGCTGATGAGCGCGACCAGCGCCTGTTTGACGCGCTCGGCGTCCACGCAAACGTTGATCGCGCGGCGCGCGGGCGCGATGGCGAGCGCGCCGCCGGCCTGGTCGAATTGCGGGCGCATGAAGTTTACGGCGTCCACCGCGCAAGCTTCGAGGTCCGTTTGCGTCCGGTGAAGAACCAACCCCTTCGATTCTGCGAGCGAGATCAGCTTGAGATCGTCGACCAATCGGGACAGGCCGGCCACATGCCCGAGGATCAAATCCAACTGTTCCGTATTCGCCTGAAAAACGCCGTCCTGTATGCCTTGGACGTAACCCTGGATCACCGTCAGCGGCGTGCGTAATTCATGCGCCACCGATGCCGACGTATAGCGCACGTTATCTTCCATTTTTTGAAGCGAGTCCGAAAGATAGATGAAGCTCTCGCTCAACGAGACGATCTCTTCCGACGCGCCGTCCGGGATCTCCATGCGATGGGAGAAGTCGCCATTGGCGATGAGTTTCGCCGATTGGGACGCTTTTTCGAGCGGCAGCGTCAGGCGCCTTGAAAGGTTCCACGCCAGCCCCGACCCGACGATTATTACGAGCACGGATAATAGGGCGAACACCAAGTAACTATTTTCGTATGCCGGGTAAATGTGTTTCTCGTGGGCGAGCGCGATCTCCTCCAGAACGCCCGGCGCCGGCGGGCCGTCCTCCAACCAGTCTTGCTCAACCGCTTCGCGCGCGGCCTCTGAAAGATCAGTGTAGAACCGGTCCTCTCCGATCGACAGATATAACAACGTGCCCGCGAGCGCGAAGGAGAAGCCGCCCGCGAGGAGACCCACGATGGAGAACAGTATGCGACCGCGTAGAGAGTTCGAGCGCGCCACGACGCCTAACGATCGCCGAAGCGATAGCCGAAACCGCGGCGAACGCTAACGAGGTCGGCCGCGCCGACTTCGTGAAGTTTTTTCCGGAGATGGCTCACATGGCTGTCGACCGTCCGCTCAAGGGCGTCGCTTTCGGGAAAGCACGACCCCAGGATTTCCCCGCGGGAAAACACCTTGTTCGGCGTTTGCATGAGAAGGAGCAAAATCTTGTATTCGCTCGGCGTCAGGTTCAGAACGGTGCGGCGTGCGCCATTCTGATAGACCACGCGGCTGTCGTCGAGATCTACGGTGATCCCTGATCGACGTAGCAGTTTCGGCGCCACGCGGCCGTCGGCGCGGTGGAGAACGGCTTTGATCCGGGCGACGACTTCGGACGGGTTGAACGGTTTGACGACGTAGTCGTCCGCACCAAGACCAAGGCCGTTTAATTTATCCTCGTCTTCTATCCGCGCGCTAATGATGATCACGGGCGTGTCCGAACTCGCGCGGATCGCCTCCAAGACTTCGAATCCGTCGCGCTTCGGCAAATTGACGTCGAGCAAAATGATATCCGGGCGAACCGCGCGGCGCCGCCGCAACGCTTCCTCGCCGTCCGGCGCGAGATAGGCGCGGCACCCGTGGCTTTCCGCATAATCCCGCAAGATGCGCGCGATGTCCGTGTCGTCCTCAACAATAAGGACGCGTTTGTCGTTGAGGGCGTCGTCGTGCGGTCGCTTCGTCGTATCTTGCATCAAAAACGCGCTCCGACGCTCGTTCGGCGAGCCTGCCCATAGCGGGACGGGTATGGAGACTATGTGGAGGCGCGCCTCCACATAGTCTCCACAGATAGCCGTAGGCTGCGGTTCCATCAAAGAGGTTTCTTATGATGGAAAGACGCGTTCTGCTGACGTCTGCTGCTGCGACCGTTGCGGCGGCCCTTACGGCGACCATGCAACCGCTGCCTGTGCGGGCGCAATCGCCGCTTCGTCCCAAGGGGTATTTGAGAACGAATTGGAGCAAGGACCCGTTCGCCTTCGGCTCCTACTCGTACACCGCCAAGGGATCGAGCATGCGCGATCGGCGCCGGCTCGCCGCGCCGATAGATGATAAGGTCTACTTCGCCGGCGAAGCTTGCCACCCGGACTACAACTCAACCGTACACGCAGCTTATGAGAGCGGCGTTATGGCCGGCGAGGCCGTCGAAAAGACGGGCAAAGAACGCATCGCCGTCATCGGCGCCGGCATGAGCGGCCTTGCGGCCGCCAGCCGCTTGGCCGGCGCCGGCCGATCGGTCACCGTATTTGAGGCGCGCGACCGCATTGGCGGGCGCGTTTGGACCAATGCCGACCTCGGGACGCCGCTCGATCTCGGCGCGAGTTGGATTCATGGCGTCAGGAAAAACCCGTTAACCGCGCTTTCCGATCGCCTTGACGTCGCGCGCGTCGCAACCGACGACAGTTCCGTCATTCGCGGGAACGGCGGATCACGGCTCAGATCGTCACCGTCCTGGATGCGGGGGATTGAAACCCAACTTAGTGCCGGTACGGAGCTATCCACGCTCAATCTGCTCGCCTACGCGCTGCAGTCGGACTATGGCGGCGAGGACGTCATTTTTCCCGGAGGGTATTCGGCGCTTTTCAAAGGCCTCGCCGGACCTTACGTCGTCAAGACGAATAGCGCCGTCACATCCGTGTCCATCGACGACGCGGGGGTCACGTTGGCGGTCGGGGACGAGGCCGCGGCGTTCGACGCGGTTGTCGTCACGCTGCCGTTGGGCGTCCTGAAGCGCGAAACCGTCCGCTTCATCCCACCGTTGCCGGAGGAGAAGCGGACTGCGATCGAGCGGCTGGGCTTCGGCCTGTTGGACAAACTCTACCTGCAATTCGAAACGGTCTTCTGGGATAAGAGCCCGACTTGGATCGAACTGCCTGAAACGCGTTTGCCGCGCGGTCAGTTCAATCAATGGCTCAACATTTATAAATATACAGGAGCGCCGATCATCGCGGCGTTCAACGGCGCCTCTCCGGCTCGCGACCTGGCGACGCTTGATGATGACGCGCTCTTATCGCGCGCACTGACCGCCCTCCAGCGCGCCTACCCAAGCTAGGCGCTTCGAAACCGCGGACGTCGCCGGCTTTCACCGTGACGCGGCGCAGTCCGACGATCGTCAACTAAGTAACGGGTTCAATGATGACATCTATCTCGAAGAAATACCGCCGGTCATGGGCGTTTCGATACGGGGTCCTTGCGACGTTTTTCGTGGCGGCCCCGTTCGGGGCGGCGGCGCAGGACAATCGGCAAATCCCCGGTTATCAGGGCGACGCCGATAGCCGTGCGGACAACGTAACGGGTAAGCCGTGGTCGTTCATTATCGGCGCCGGGTTCGGCATCGGTCCGCTTACGGACGGCTCAGGCGATACGGAACTCATTCCGTTGCCTCTCTTTAACGTGACCTATCGGGACTTCTTTTACATCGACGCGTTGGACGGGATCGGGATCAGCCCGGTCAGCACCGAAACGACGTTCGTCTCCATAGACGCCAACTTTGCGACGTCGCGGTCCGCCGATGACGACCGCAACAGTTTCCTCAACGACGGCGATTTCGAGCGCTTCGCCGGTCTCGGCGATGTAGACGGCGACGTCGCGATTGAAGTCTACGCGTCGCATCTGTTCTTTGATGTCGTCGAAGCGTCGATTTCGGCAACGCGCGAATTTGGCGACGTCGACGGCTGGCAAGTCGCCGCCGGCCTCGCGTCCGGGGTCGAGATCGGCTCGGGGCTGTTTGTCGGCGTCGAGGCGTCGACGACGTGGTCGAGCGGCAATTACTCGCGTGCGTTCTTCGGCGTCACGCAGGCGCAGGCGGACGATCGACTGGCCGTCGCCGCGATTAATCCGGCGGTCGAGCCGTATGGCGTGTTCAACGCCGGCGCCGGTTTGACCGACGTGTCGGTCGGCGTCGGGGCCTTCAAAGCGTTCGGCCAAAACGATCGGTTCTTTGCGACGCTGGAGGCCGGGTATTCGTTCGCCCTCGGGGATTTGCGCGACAGCCCGATCACGGAACGGACGATTACGCCGGGCGGATCGTTCTCCTTAGGTTGGCGGTTTTAACGACCGCGCAATGAAGCGCGCGTGCGGCGGCGCTCGCCGCCAGGGGCGACGGCGCGGGACGTAACGGCAAAGCGAACAAACGCGTCTCGGATCCGATTTGGCGGATCCGCCTTCCGACAGCGCCCGTCGCATGGTTACATACCGCGAGGTCGCCCCGCTGGGGTTTCATCAGCCCCCCGCCGGAAAAGAAAAACAACCATGGGATCGACACCCGCGCGCTTGCGGATTGACAACCGGTCCGCACGGCGGCTCTGGCTTGCCGCGCAAGGGCTCGCCGAGACGCCGACCGGCGCGTTCAATTCTATTCGGGAATTACGACCGCCGCGCTCCGGCAGATTTCTTGAACTTCTGCGGGCGTCGGCGCGTCCCCGACCGCAATATGGTTTGGTCGATAAGCTTCATAACCCTGGAATTCTTCGGTTTTGCGCGTTCGCGCGCAGACCCCGCCGCAGGCTTTGTGCGTCGTCGCTTCGATGACCTCCATCTCGCCGGGGCCCCGCCAGAACAGAAACATGACCACGTGGTTGCCGGCTTTATTCAAGACGTCGCCGGGTTGGAGTTCGTCAAAGCTGATTTGCGTCGATGCGCTCGGAATGCTCCGCGTCGTGTATCGGGCGGCGCCGCCCCACGCGCGGGACACGAAACCCGAACAGTCGACGCCGGCGGCGTAGATGGAATTCACCGCCGATTTGGCATCGTAAATAATGATCTTTGTACAAACGTCGCCCGCGGGGCGCCCGGCGGCGATCTTTTCAACGAATTGCCATGGCCAGTCGCTGCCGGCCCAAACGTACGGCGCGCTCGAGACTTCCTCGCCGACGCGGCCGGAAAGCCGGCTCGGCCGGCTCCAAAACGCAAGATTATGATTGCCGCGCGACGCGCAGGCGGACGTCACCGTCGACTGTTCGCCGTAATGGAACGCCGTCTCCGGTTCGTAATTCGCGGGCTTCAACTCGTATTTGAGGTTGAGGTAGGTGCAGGCGTTTCGGACGACGGATCGCCGGTCGATCGCTTCGCCGGCCGAAACGCGGACGAAGGCTTGTTTGAGCGCCGCCGCATAGGTTTCGGCTTCGCCGATTTCAGGGCCGGTCTCAGGGCCGGTCTCAGGGCCGGTCTCAGGGCCGGTCTCAGGTTCGGCTGAAGTTTCGACTGCCGGCCCGCTCTCGGCTTCAGCGGCGTCGTCGGGAAGGTCAAGGGCGGGGGACGCGGGGGTGGCGATCTCGTCGCTTGCCGGGTCGTCAATCGAGGCCGCCGCCGCCCGCCCGTCGGCGATGTCGTTCGACCCCGAAGCGATTTGGGCGTTATCGTCCGTAGACGCCGGGTCGCCGCCGGCGCTGGTATCGTCTTCGTTCGACGCGGCCGGCGGCGCTTCCTCGTCCGGCCCGGCCGGCAACGCCTCCTCTTCCGGCGGCCGCGCTTCCTCCGCCGGTGCGGGCGGCGTTTCGTCCTCGGCGGCCGCGCCCTCGGTCGCTTCGTCCGTCGGCGTGCTTGCGGGCGCGTCGTCGGCAGGTTCGCTTGCCGGCGCGGGCTGCTCGCCGCCGGCCTCGGTCTCGTCGTCGTCTCGTTGCGGCAGCGGCGGCCTCTCGGGCAGCGTCTCGATAAAATCCGGGTACGCCGCAGCGGCCAGATCCGCCGGTTTTTGTTCGTCGCGCAGTTGTTCGGTCAGAAAGACGCCGACGGTGTCGCGGGCCGTTCTTACGCGCCACTGCCATTGACCTTTCGGCCGCAATTTGACGAGCGACACGTCGTTCCGGCGCACAAAAATAGAAACGACGTCGCCGTTCGGCATAACGGTCGTGCTCTGGCGCGGCGTGCATACGCTGGACCGCGGGACGTAAAAGAGTTCCACCTCGTCGACGGCGTTCGCCGGCGCTTTGATGATCGTTTCGTCGGAACGGAACGCTTTCGCCCGCCGAAGTTCTTCCGTCATCGACAGAAATATGTCGCCGGATTCAATGACCGCAGCGAGGCGAACGACGGCGATGGGGCGGCGCGCATGAACGACGGCTTCGGCGACGTCTCCGGAGGGAAGGGGGCGCGTCAACTCAAGGAAGCGACCGTCCTTGATCGCGTAATCGACGCGCGCGACGCCGCCGTCCGGGGTCGACGCGGAAACGGAGCCTGTCGGCGGCTGCGTACCGCCGATCTCGGCGTCGGCCATCGCGTCCCCGGCGGCCGTTAGCGGCGCATAGCCGCGGCTTTCGAGTGACGCGACGACGGCGTCCGGCAGGTCGTCGGCGTTTTCATAGTATGCGCCTTGTGCGCTCGTCTCGCCGCCGAACGAGACGCGTCTGAGGCGGTCGCCGCGTCCCGTCAGACTGCGCTCGGCGATTAAGAGATCGCCGTCGTGCGCGACGGCCGCAATGACGTCGAAGCCTTCCGACCGCTGCAACGGGGAGACGGACGTCACCCTGTCTTCAGTGGGCGAATAAATCAGCAGGCGGTCGGCGCTCGTGTCGATGATTGCGATCCGGTCCGCGTCAAGCGCCTCTATTCCGAACGGACAATTAAACCCGATCTCGTCGGCGTCGCCGGCGATATCAAAAGCGGCGACGCCGTCCTCGCCCGCGCCGAACCCGAAAAAGCCGCCCGTTCGCGTATCGTCGTCCGTCTCGCCCGCCGTCGACGGCGCCTGCCCGTCGCCTGCATTGGCGGCGTCCGCATCGCCGCTCGCTTCTTGGCTCGCGATCGACGTTTCGATCTGCGTTAGAACCCTGTGCTCGGATACGACCGAACAATAGCTCAAACTGAACGCCGCCGCGCCGATAACCAAAAGGACCAGAAGAAACCGCATTTCCATACCCCAGACGGACGAGCGTCCGCCTCACGATCGGATCGGTCAGGCGGTGGCCGCGACAATTTCGTTTAAGAGACTACCAGCTTAGGTGCAAAGCGGAAGGCCGGGCCCCAATTGCGGTGCGCCGGCGCCGACGCGTTTTGTGTCAAAAGCCCTTTGCACAGTCCGCGTCCGCTCCGGCTAGCCGCAACGGCGGCGCCCCGATCGCGCGCGCGTACAACGCTCGGTTATTGATTTTCCTCCGTATTCGGCGGACCCTCCGGTCAAGCGCGAGAAAGCGCGATGGAGGAACCAGCCATGCCCGACGCCCGCATCGACCGCCTTCGTTCGCTCTGCACCGACCAGGGCGTCGACGCCTTGGTTTTGACCGATCCCCATAATGTCCGATACGCGACGGGCTACCACTCCGTTCTTGAGCGGTGGACGCTGCGCGAACCGTTGAGCGCGGCCATCGTGCCCGCCGACGCGGCCGCGCCGGTGCAACTCGTCATTCCCGAAGCGAACGTCGCCATTCTCGCCGTCCTCGCCGACCAGGGCGCGCCGACGCGCGAAGACGAGATCCGCACGTTCGACATGCTGAACTTTTGCGACGTCGCCCGTGCGGCCGACCCGCACGCTGCGGCCAGCGCCATCGGCGAGGCCGCGGCCGCGCTTTTCGCGGAGAAAGTGCGCGGCGCCTGCCGTGCCGACATCGTCGCCGCGGTCGCGGCCGCGTTGGCCGACCACGGTTTGGCCGGCGCGCGCCTCGGGGTCGACGACTTGCGCATGGGCGCGAAAGTCGCCGACGCGGCGTCCGGTCCGGCGATCGTCGACGCCTACGATCCGTTGATCGTCGCACGCATGGTCAAAACGCCGGACGAGCACGCGGCGTTCCGACGCGTCGGCGCGCAGGGCGACGCGGCCGTCGCGTTCGCCGCCGAACAACTCGAACCCGGCGTAACGTGGGACGAGGTGCAATACCGCATCGCTGATTTTATGGTGCGGCGCGACATCATTCCCGTGGACGAGGGGGCGGTTCTGTTCGGCGGCGCCTTCCGCGGCGCTTTCATGCCGGAATTATTCCGTACACGGTGCGATCGACCGCTCGCCGACGGTGACATCGTCATCCTGGAGACGCAAGGCGTCAGCGAGGGCTTCTGGATCGACATCAACCGCACGGCGACCCTCGGCGCGCCGAGCGCGCCCTACCAACGTCTCCACGACATGATCCGCGACACGTTTTTGACGCTCGTCGACGCCATGAAGCCCGGCGCGCACACCGGGGACCTCTCGCGCCAAGGCTACGAGATCTTGAAGTCGAAAGGCGTTTCGGCGCCGGAGAAGTTCCTCGTCGTCGCCCACGGGGTCGGTCATATGCCGTTGGAAATTCCGGTTCCGTTTCCCGCCTACGGACGCGCCGGCGCCGACGGCTTCGTCATCGAAAAGGACATGGTCGTCAGCCTCGACTGTCTGCATTTCGGGTCGGAGTTCGGGCCTTGCCATATGGAAAACGTGTTCATCATTTCTGACCACGGCGCGGAGTCGACATACAAAACGCCGTTGGACCTTCTCGGCCCGCGCTAACGCGGCGCAGCATTTTTGCTGCGGCGCCGTTTAAGCTTGCAAGCCTTCGCAGATGTGACGGTTTGTGGTCGACTCAGTCGACCGTCAGCACCCGTACGGTGTCTCCGAGAAGTGGTATAAATGGTTGAATTTATTTGATGTTTTGCGTCTGCGCGAAAAACAAAAAGACATGATTGTTTTTTTCTGGCCACCGCTCCCGCGTTAGTGTTAACGTTCTAAAGTGCGTCGCTAACGCGAAGTGATCCGTGTACGCCTTCGGGCGTGTCCTGACGGTTCGTTCGGTTGCAGGCGTGCGACGAACAAGGCGCCGAAAAGGCGTTTCACGGCCGCGTCGAGGGGGCTCGGCGGGCCGTTCCTGGGAGGGAATTGTCATGATGAAATCGGCCCCGTTCACTAAGCGTGCGCTTTTGTTGCAGTCGTCGCTCGCCGGCTTCGGCCTCGCTGCGGCGGCGCCCGCGCCTGCGGTCGCGCAGGATGACGCCGGCGCGCGCCGGCTGGACGAAATCGTCGTCACGTCGCGGCGTAAAGAAGAGAGTTTGCAGGACGCGCCGGTGTCGGTCACGGCGATCGAGGCGGAAGCGCTCGATCAGTTCTTCGCCGACGACTTGACGGATTTGAACGGCATCGCGCCGAACGTCGTCGTCACCAACGTGACGGGTTTCAACGCGGCCGCGATCTCGTTTCGCGGCACCTCGACCGGCGACATCATCCTGACGTTCGACCCGGCGGTCGGCGTCGTCATCGACGACTTCCCGATCGCGCACGTGCAAACCCAATTGCTCGACTTGTTCGACATCGAGCGCATCGAGTTTTTGCGCGGTCCGCAAGGCACGACCTTCGGCAAGAACACCGTCGGCGGCGTCATCAACGTCGCGACGAAGCTGCCCGACATGGACCGGTACGGCGCCGAAGCGCGGTTCCTCTACGGCAATTTCGACACCCAAGAAGTTCGCGCGGCCGTCAACATGCCGCTGATCGAGGACACGCTCGCCATGCGCACGGCGATCCTTTATCAGCGTAACGACGGCTTCTACCGCAACGCCAAAGGCGACGGACGGCGCTTCGCCGGCGACGACGTTTTTTCGTTGCGGTCCAAACTCCTATGGACGCCGACGTCGCGCACGGACGTTCTTTTCACGTTCGAATATTTGCGCGATCGGGGCGGCACGCCGGGCAACGTCAACGAAACGCCGGAAGACTTTGCATTCTCGCAATTCGGCTTTCCCGGCATCCAGACGACCGGCGCGGACCCGTTCGACACCGGGGTCACGCTTTGCGAAGGCGACCGGTTCGATCCGGATTGCATCGGAACGATCAACGGCCACCAAGTCGACGTATATGGCGGGTATTTGCGCCTCAACCATCAATTCGACATCGGCACGCTCACGGTGATCGGCGGGCATCGCTATCAACAATCGGTCCTGCCGAGCGATTTCTCCGGCGAGGTCGCGCGGCTCTTTGAGTCGACCCGGGACGACATTCGTCGCCAATATATGATCGAATCCCGGTTCGCCTCGACGCTTGAAGGGCCGCTCAACTTTATCGTCGGCGGTCAATATTGGTCGAACGACCTTGACTACGTCTCGTCGAGCTTCCTGAGTTTCTTGACGTTTCTGGGCGATCCGACGGCGACGTCGGACCCGAACCTCGGCGGCGCGCGCCACAATGTCGACAGTTTCGCCTTCTTCGGCGAGGCGGAGTACGAAATCGCTCCCGCTTTCGACATCATCTTCGGCATGCGGTACACGAACGAATCGAAGGACTTCGAGCGCCAGCCTCAGGTCCGCCGGTCGCTTGTCGAATTGGGCCAGCAGCCGACCTTTGAGGAAAGCGCGAACTTCGACGCAATCACGCTACGCGCCGGCTGGCGTTATCAGATTACGGACGACGTCTCGTCCTACTTCACGTTCAGCCAAGGCTTTAAGAGCGGCGGCTTCAACAGCCAGGCGATGACCGCGTTTTCCGCACAGCCGTTCAACGAGGAAACCGCCGATTCGTTCGAACTCGGCCTCAAGTCGGAGTTGTTCGACAATCGGTTGCGGTTCAACGCGTCGGGCTTTTACGTGAAGTATGACGATTTGCAGCGCGAGTCGGTTCTTCCTTTTATCGATCCGTTGACCAACCTGCCGGGGCAAGAGACCGTCACCTCCAACGCGGGCGGCGCGCGCGTCTACGGTCTTGAGTTCGAGGCGTTGGCCGTGCCGACTCAGAACCTGACGCTGCAAGGCTCGCTCGGTTGGCAAGATGCTGAGTATACGGAATTTCAGACCGACATTGACGGCGACGGCATAAACGACGACGCGTCGTTCTTGGAATTGACGCGCGTGCCGACCTGGACGGTGTTCGGCTCCGCGACGTATGAAGCACCGATCAACTACGGGCGAATTTCCGCGAACCTCAACGTCAGCTATCAGTCCGAGTTCGAATTTTCGGTGCTGAACGCCGATTTCACGCAAGGCGAGGCGCGAACTCTGTTCAACACGAGCCTCACTTGGTTTGCGCCCGATGATGCGTTCCAGATTTCCGGTTTCGCACGAAACCTGTTCGACGAGCGCTACCGGGTGTCCGGAAACTCCGTGGCCGGCTTGTGGAACTTCACCAACTACGGCGCGCCGCGCACCTACTGCGTCGAAGTCGGCGCTAATTTCTAGCGCCCCTCAGCGGACGGCGGCGTCGCGCGCCGCCGCCCGCAACGCCGGCGGCGATCCTGCATCCAACGCGCAGCGTCAAGAATGATCACACCCTTCGGCACAAGGATCGCCCATCGCGTCGCGGCGCTATGCGCCGGCTTACTGGCCGCGGTCTTGTCGCCGGCCGGGGTCGGTGCGGAAAAGGCGCGCGTCGGTTCCTGGTCGCAGTATGGCGGCGACGACGCGGGCACGCGATACGCGCCGCACGACCAAATCAATCCGCAGACGATTAAGAAGCTCCGGCGGGTTTGGACGTACCGGACGGGCGAGCTGGAGCGCCGTTCGGCGGCGATGAACGTCAACAGCTCCAACGAAAACACGCCAATCGTCGCAGCCGGCTCCCTGATCGTCTGTACGCCGTTCAACCGCGTCGTCGCGCTTGATCCGGCGACGGGCGAAGAACGCTGGACCTTCGACCCGCAGGTGCGCGACGACTTTCCGTTGCCCAATCAATATGTGTGTCGCGGCGTGGCGCAGTGGCGCGACGCCTCGGCCGACGACGGCGCCGCCTGCGCGCATCGCCTGTTCGTCGCCGCGAACGATTTGCGCGTCATCGCAATCGACGCGCATACGGGAGAACGTTGCGCCGGTTTCGGCGAAAACGGCGAGGTCCGCGTTCAAACGGTTCGGGCGCAACGAACGCCCGGCGAAATCAAATTCAACTCCGCGCCGGCGGTGGTGAACGACGTCGTCGTCGTCGGCTCGTCAATTCTTGACAATGTGCGCACCGACGCGCCGCTCGGCACCGTACGCGCCTTTGACGCACGGACGGGCGCGCCCGCATGGACGTTCGACGCGGTGACGCCGACTGCAGACGTCGGTGCGGCGAACGTCTGGACGGCGATGGCGACGGACGACGCGCGCGATCTCGTCTTCCTGCCGACGTCGAGCGCGTCGCCCGACTTCTACGGCGGCGAACGCGGCGGCGACAACGAACTCGCCAACGCGATCGTCGCTGTGCGCGGCGCGACCGGCGAGCGGGTTTGGTCGCAACAACTCGTCCGACACGACGTTTGGGACTACGATTTGCCGTCTCAACCGACGCTCGTCGATTTGCGGCGCGACGGCGGCGTCGTGCCCGCGGTCGTCCAAACGACGAAGCAGGGCTTCGTTTTCATCTTTCATCGAGAGACCGGCGCGCCGATTTTTCCGCTAACGGAGGTGCCGGTTCCCGCATCGGCGGCGCTGGGCGAAGCCTTGCCGCGATCCCAACCGGCGCCGAGCCTGCCCGCGCCGCTCGTGCCGCAACGGCTGACGCCGGACATGGCGTTCGGCTTCACGCCGATCGATAAATCAGCCTGTCGACAAAAGATCGCCGATGCGCGGTCGGAAGGGCTCTTCACGCCGCCGAGCGTTGAGGGAACGATTTTCTATCCGTCGACGGCGGGCGGCGCCAATTGGGGCGGGTCCGCGTTTGACCCGGCGCGGCGGCTTCTCTTCGTCAACACCTCGCGCGTTGCGCAACTCATCACGCTCGAACCCAAGAGCGCAGAGGACGGCGAGGCGGCGAGCGTCGTTTTGTCGGCCAAGGAAGACGTCTCCCCGCAAGACGGCGCGCCCTATCGCGTGCGCCGCGAATGGCTGTTGTCGCCGCTCGGCGCACCGTGCTCGCCGCCGCCTTGGGGCGGCCTGACGGCGATTAATCCGGATACGGGAGAAACCGTTTGGGACGCGCCGCTCGGCGACATTCGCGACCGCTTGCCGGTCCCCTTGCCGATGAAAACCAATCTCGGCACGCCCAATATCGGCGGCCCGGTCGCCACCGCAGGGGGCCTCGTCTTCATCGCTGCGGCCCAGGACAACTACTTACGCGCTTACCGGTCGGACACCGGCGAGGAAGTCTGGCGCGACAAACTCCCCGCGGGCGGCCAGACGACGCCCATGTCCTATGAAGTCGACGGCAAGCAATATGTCGTCATCACGTCGGGACAACATCTTTGGTTCCAAACCCCGCCGGGCGACTACGTCGTCGCCTATGCGCTGGAGGACTAGAGCGTCGGAGCCTTATTCCGACAAAGCCGGTCCGCCGTTGCGACCCGGACCCTTCAGTCGAGCGGTTCGACGTCGAATGCGATGCTGACGCGTTCGTCGACCGAAAACGGCGTCGTGCGGTGATAGAAAAACGACGGAAACAAAAAGAGCCGCCCTTCCGCCGGCTGAAAGAGCGCAGGCGGCGCCGCCGGATCCGTGTGGTAATGGGCGGGCGGCCGTCCGACCTCGAACCAACCGGCGGTCGGCTCGTCCGGCGTTGCAGGCGGTAATTTCGGGTAATAGACGCCGCTCAGCCAATTGGGCGCGTGAATATGCGGTTCAAGTCTGCCGCCGGGGTCCAGGATCGTCCCCCACATCGTCAGGGTCCGCCGTTCGGGAAGGCCGCTGAGAAAAAGCGCGTCGCGCTGCGGGTCGAGCGCGGCGATATAGTCGTCGACGCAACGCTCGATCCACGTCGCCAGCACGGCGAAGGGGCCGGGCGCGCCGTCGAGCAATTCGCGGGTCTGGCGGCCTTGCCGCGTCGTCAACCCCGCCGGTTCGAAGGTGAGGGACGGGTGCGCGCGAACGCTATCGGTCAGCATACGGTTGAAATCGGCGACGGCGGTCTCGCCGGTCGCCTGCGCAAAGGCGTCCGGCGGCGCGTCGTACTGTCTGACCAGCCGGCTCGTCTCGACCAACGTCCCGAATGCGTCTGGGTCGTTCAAGACGGAGAACGCGACCGAGCGCAGCGCGAGCGCTGTCGTTTTCTCGCCTGAGGCCGCGAGCGCCGCGTCGGTCGCGTCGAGGGCCTCGCGCGCCCGGCCCGCGGCGAGAAGAGCGCCGGCGAGGTTCGCATGCGGTTCGGCGCGCTCCGGCGCCGCCGCGGCGACGCCCTCAAAAAGCGCGATCGCCTCGTCAAGGTCGCCTTGCTTCTCTAGAAGCCCCGCCAAATCGTTGCGTGCCGGCCAATAGTCCGGCTGAGTGTTTTGGACGGCGCGCAACGCTGCGATCGCGTCGCGCGTGTCGCCGGCCGCGGCGAGGCAAGCGGCGTAATTGCGCCGGACCGGCGCGGCGTCGGGGGCCAGTTCGAGCGCGCGTGCATAGGCGACAAGCGCGCCGGAAAAATCGCCCATCCGTTTACGGACGACGCCGAGGCTGTTCCACGCCATCGGGTTTTGCGGTGCGGCCGACGTCGCAGCGTCCAGCGCGGCCTCGGCGTCGCGCCAGCGACCGAGCGCGAGATAGCAATTGCCGAGATTGAGATTGACGCTTCGGTTTGCGGGGTTCAGCCGCCGGGCCTCGGCGAGCGCGGCGATCGCCTCCTCGTACGCGCCCGTTTGTTTGAGGAAGACGCCGTAATTGTTGTGAAGGTCGGCGTCGTCCGGCGCGGCCGAGAGGCCGCCCAGAAACGCCTCACGGGCCTGCGCGCTTCGCCCCGACCGGTGGCGCGCGACGCCGAGGAGCCCGAATGCGCGCCCGGATCGCACGCCCGCGCCGACGAGTTGTTCTAGGAGAACGACCGCGTCGTCGGGGCGGCCTTGCGCGATCGCCCGTGCGGCCTCCTGCAGGGCGGCGTCTCGGTCTTCGTCGTCGATCGACAAGCCGGCGCCTCCTATTTTGCTTTGTCAACGCGGCGTTCGCCCCGCATAGTAGCCGCGGCCGACGGCCGGAGGAACAGGGAGGACCGCCGATGATTACGCTTATCATGCGCGTGCGGATAAAAACTGAAAAGATCGACGACTTCTCAGCGCTGATCGCGCAACTTGCGCAAGACGTTTACGCGAACGAGCCCGACTGTCTCGCGTTCGAGGTGCGCCAGAGCGAGGCGGACCCGGCGCTGTTCGTCTTTTTTGAGTGTTTCCGTTCAAAAGCCGCGCATGAAGCGCATCCGGACATGCCGTACCATAAAGCGATGTCGGAAGCCGGCTGGGCGTGCGTCGACGGCGAGCCGGAGATCGAGTTTCTAACGCCGGTCGCCGGCGCCCCGGCCCCGCTTCGCGGCGTGTAGCGCGGTCACTCGCCGGGCGCCGTCGGCGCGTCGGCCGCTTCAAACACAAGAAGCGCGTTGCCCGGCATGCGGTCGCCGAAGAGATAGCCGGAGTTCACAAGCACCCGCCCGTTCGCGACGACGGGGCCGGCGGATTCAATCGAGCCGCCGCGCGCCGTTTCGCCGGATACGGACGGAAAGTCGCGATTGGTGTCGAAGTCCCAAAGAAGATCGCCGGACGCTTTGTCATAGGCGCGCAAATGGCCGTCAAACGCGCCGGCGAACACGAGGTCCCCGGCGACGGTGACGGGGGCGGAATAGCCGGGATCGCACGCGGGTTTTTCCTCTTCGGCGCAGGTTAGCGGCGCCGCGGCGAACCAGCGCGTTTCTCCCGTGGCGGCGTCGAGCGCGAAGAGGCCGGGTTTGCGCTCGCCTTTGAAGCGGCCGATAAACTCCGTGTCGGCGTTCGGCGCGTAGACGGTGCGCCCGTCGCTCGCCATGCCCCAGTGGACGCCGCCGGCGAAGCCGCCGCGGCCGATCTTCTTTTTCCAAATGAGGGCGCCGTTATCGTCCGGGTCCAGCGCGAACACGTCGCCGGATTTTTGGCCGACGACGACGAGATCGCGGCCCGTCTCGTCGGTGACGAGCATGGGCGGCGCGCCGATGTCGAGGTCCGGCCCGTTTTCTTCCGGACAATTCGGTCCGCCGCCGATGAAACACGCCATGTTCCAGGCGTCTCCGGCGATCGACTGATACGTCCAGCGCACCGCGCCCGTCTTAAGGTCGATCGCGAGCACCGAGTCGCTCGTGTCCGCCGCGGGCGAGGTGTACGCCTCGCCGGTGCCCACATAGAGAACGCCGCGTTTTTCGTCGATTGTCGGCGAGTTCCAAATCGGCGCGCCGGCCGGGTGAAAGCGGGCGGCGCCGGCGGCGTTGGTCTCGCCGGTCGGCGCCGGCGTTTGCGGGATCGAGTAGGTTTTCCAAAGGAGCGCGCCGGTCGCGACGTCGAATTTTGCGACGCCGCCGCGAAACGTGCAGCATTCATAGGCCGGGTCTGCGGCGCTCGCCCACTCGGTCGACGACAACGGCACATAAAGCGCGCCGTCGTAAAGGCGCGGCGACCCGGTCAGCGTCACGTCCGGGTGCGCGTCCGCGACGGCGCGCCATTGCAGGGCGCCGGTCCGCGCGTCGACCGCATAGACGTGCCCTTGGATGTCGCCGAAGAGCGCGAGGGGGCCGTCCGGCGTCGCCGCGACGTTGACGGCGTTGCGTACTTCCGCGTCCGCGGCGAACGTCCATCGCGCGCAGCCGCTTGCGAAATCGAGCGCGTAGACCGCGCCGCCCTGGCTGCCGACAAAGACGACGTCGCCGTAGACCGTAGGTTGGCTGCGCGCGCGGCTCGCGCCCGGATACGCGAACGCCCATTTCAACTCCAGGCGCGCGGCGTCTTCCTTTGAGAGGCCGGCGCTCTCCGCGTCGACCGCGCGGGTGCCGGCGAGCGTCAGGCCCCACCCTTCGAATGCGGGGCGCGCGTCGGCAACGGTTCGGTCCGTGCACATCTTAACCGGTTTCGAACCGGCTGACGTCCCGCCGAGAAACGCGGCGAGCGCGGAGATTTCCTCCGACGTCAGACCTTCGGCTTGGGTTTGCATGACGCCGCTCGTCAACGCGGCGGCGATCGCGTCGGGCCCGATGACTTGGAACATGACGGCGTGCGGCGCCTTCGGCACGCCGCCCATATGGCAAGAGGCGCATCGCTCCGCAAAGAGACCGGCGGCGTCGACGTCGCCATGGGGTGCGGCGGGCGCGGCGGCTTCCGGTTTTGTCGGAATGCTCGCGGGAGCGGCCTGCGCGATCGCTCCGGCGGCAAGGATAGCGACTGCGACGGCTGGGGCGACGGCGCGGATCATCAAGTCTATGGCGTGCATCTTGGTGCCTATCAGGGGCGGCGCAATTCAGGCGGCGTAGCCCGCCGCGCGCCGCGCGGCCGCGACGATGTCGTCTTTCGACGGAACGTAGGCGGCCTCGAGCGCGGGCGAGGCCGGCACGGGGGTGTGCGGCGCGGTGACTTTCTCGACCGGCGCTCTGAGCGAGGAAAACGCCTCGGCCGCCGCGAGCCCCGCTATTTCCGATGCGAAGGAACAAATCGGCGTCGCTTCGTCGACGACCACGAGGCGACCGGTCTTCTCAATCGAATCGAGAATGCTGTCGGCGTCGAACGGAGAGAGCGACCGTGGATCGATCACTTCGGCCGAGACGCCCTCGGCCTCCAGCGCCTGCGCGGCTTCGTCGGCGACGAGCGCCATGCGGCCGATCCCGACGATGGTGACGTCGGCGCCCTCGCGGACGATCCGTGCCTTGCCGAACGGCACGACGTAATCGCCGTCCGGCACGTCGCCTTCGTCGCCGAGCAACATCTTGTGTTCGCAGAAGATCACGGGGTCTTCATCGCGGATCGCCTGGATCAACATGCCCTTCGCGTCGTACGGCGTCGTGGGCAAGACGACTTTCAGGCCGGGAATATGCGCGAAGATCGGATAGCAGGCCTGCGAGTGCTGCGGCCCTGCGCCGATCCCGGCGCCGACCATGGTGCGGATGACCATGGGCGCGCCGCGTTGATTGCCGAACATGTACCGAAACTTCGCGGCCTGATTATAAATCTGGTCGAAGCAAACGCCGAAGAAATCCGCGAACATGAGTTCGGCGACGGGGCGCAGTCCGGTCAAGGCGGCGCCGGCCGCGGCGCCCATAATGGCGGATTCCGAAATCGGCGTGTCGATGACGCGCCCGGCGCCGAATTCCGTATGCAGACCGGCGGTGAGCCCCATCACGCCGCCGGCTTTTTCGTCGTCGCCGGCGGTCCCGCCGCGCCCGCCCGCGACGTCCTCGCCGATGACGACGACGTTCGGGTCGCGGCGCATTTCGGTGCGCAGCGCGTCCGTGATCGCTTCGCGTAAGGTGATCTTCGGCATGGCCCGCTCCCTTTACGCGTACTCGGCGTAGACGTGATCGTGAAGCGCCGACGGGTCGGGCGTCGGCGCGGCTTTGGCGAACGCGACCGCCTTGTCGATTTCTTCAGCGACTTCGGCGTCGATATCGTCAAAGGTCTGCGCGTCAAGCAGGCCGGCCTCGAGCACCTTCGCTTTAAAGATCGTAAGCGGATCTTTTTCGACCTGGAGGCCGGCGATTTCTTCTTTGTTGCGATAGGCTTGCGGGTCCCCTTCGTAATGGCCGTACCAGCGATAGGCGACGCACTCGATGCTCGAGGGACCCTCGCCGGCGCGCGCCCGCTCGACCGCGTCGCGCACCGCGTCGTGCACGGTGAAGAAGTCCGAACCGTCGATGCGCACGCCGGGCATGCCGAAGCCGGCCGCGCGCGTCGCAATATCTTTCGCGCCGCAATGATAATCGACGCCGGTGAATTCGGCGTAGCCGTTGTTCTCGTAGAGGAAAATGACGGGAAGCTTGAGGACCACCGCCAAATTCATCGCTTCAAAAACGGTTCCCTGGTTCGAGGCCCCGTCGCCGATGAACGCGACCGCGACCCGGTCGGTCCCGCGGGTTTTCGCCGAGAGCGCAGCGCCGACCGCGAGCGGCGGCGAGCCGCCGACGATCGCGTTCGCGCCGAGCATGCCTTTCGATAGGTCCGCGATATGCATCGATCCGCCCTTGCCGCCGCACAGGCCGTCGGCGCGGCAGTAAATCTCCAGCGTCATGTCGCGGATGTCGCACCCTTTGGCGATGCAGTGGCCGTGCCCGCGGTGGGTCGAGCCGATATAATCCTCGTCGCTGAGGTGCGCGCAAACGCCGGCTGCTATGGCTTCTTGCCCGCAATAGAGATGAATGAAGCCGGGCATCGTGCCGGTCATGAACTCTTTGCGCATGCGTTCGTCGAAGTCCCGCATACGGCGCATTTTGAGGTACGCGGTACGCAGATCGTCGCGACTTAGCTGCATTGCAGCATCCTCCCGTTGTCGCCCGCTTGTCCGGTTTCTTGATTGCGAGCCTATCCAATCGGCCGACGGCAGGGCAATTAAAAAAACAGACGCGATTGTTTTTTATTGGCGCCCGGCGGGTCGGCGGGGTAGCGTTCAAGGCGGGAGGACTGCGGATGAGCCGACGCTTTGACGGAAAAGCGGCGTTCGTAACGGGTGCGGCCAGCGGCATCGGCGCGGCGACGGCGCGCAAGCTCCATGACGAAGGCGCGTGCGTCTTTGCAGCGGACGTCGCCTTCGAGAACGCGGAATGGTCCGCCGCCGACGACCGGTTTTTCCGCGCCCGCCTCGACGTTACGGACGGCGCGGCGTGCGCGTCGGCGATCCGCGGCGCGGCCGAACGCGCCGGCCGGCTCGACGTCGCGGTTCTCAACGCCGGGATCGGGTATTCCAAGCCGTTCGAAGAGACGACTGCTGACGATTGGCGCAGTTTGTACGCCGTAAACGTCGACGGCGTTTACCACTGCTGTCAGGCCGTCATCGCGGTGATGAAGGAAACGGCGCCGGACCGCTCCTGGGACGACGCCGCGTCGATCGTGATCACGTCGTCGGTCGTCGGGCAGGTCGGGACGGCGGACGCCAGCGCGTATGCGAGCACCAAAGGCGCGGTGCGCATCCTCGCGAAATCGCTCGGTCTTTATTGCGCCCAGCGCGACTACCGCATCCGCGTCAACTCCGTGCACCCGGGCGTCATCGACACGCCGCTCCTTTGGGCCGACTTGGAGCGCACCGGCGCGGCGCAAGACGCGTTTAAGGCGGTCAACGCCGCCCAGCCGATCGGGCGGATCGGCCGGCCGGAAGACATTGCGAACGGCGTCGCGTATCTGGCGTCCGACGACGCCTCTTTCGTGACCGGATCCGAACTCGTTATCGACGGGGGGTATACGGCTTTATGACGCAAGAGGCCGCCGCCTCGACGAACCTTGAGGGACGCGTCGCTCTTATTACGGGCGGCGCGTCCGGGATTGGCCAGGCGACGGCGCGCGCCTTCGCCGCAGCCGGCGCGCGGGTCGCGATCCTCGACAACGCCGATGACGCCGCGATCGCCGCGGAAGTCGACGCGCTGCGCGCCGACGGCGCCGACGCGTTCGGCGTGCGGGCGGACATATCGGACGCGGACGAGGCGGCGCGCGCCGTCGGCGCGGTCGCGGACGCGCTCGGCCCGGTCGACGCGCTCGTCAACAACGCCGGCGTTTGGGAACCGAACCCGGTGCCGGACAGCCCGTTGGCGTTGTTCGAGCGCCACATCGACGTGAACGTAAAGGGCACGTTTTTCGTCACGCACGCCTGCCTGCCGTCGATGTTGGAAAAAGGCGCCGGCACGATCGTCAACGTTTCTTCCGTCAGCGGCGTCGCCGGCCGCGCCGGCGACAGCGCCTATTCGGCCTCGAAAGCCGCGGTCGTGATGCTGACGAAAACCCTCGCCGCGGAACTCGGCGGGCGGGGCGTACGGATCAACTGTCTCGCGCCGGGGGCCGTCGCGACGCCCCTGACCGCCGCGCTACGCACGCCCGAGGGCGAGGCCGCCGTCGCCGAATTGATGGCGACGCACCCGAGCCCCAACGGCCGCTTCTTCATGCCGCCGGAGGACATGGCCTCGATCATTGTGTTTTTGTCGAGCGCGCCGTCGAAAGCGATCCACGGCGCAACGATCGTCGCCGACGAAGGCATCACGGCGACGATGTGATCGCCCGCGCCGCCGGACCCTAACGCCCGCAAGTCCCCGGCGCCCGCAAGACCAAAGGGAGGAAACGATGGCCGAACCGCTAACCGACCCGTCCAGCCTGGGCGACATCATCATCAATACGAACACGGCGCCGTGGCACGATCTCGGCGAAGGAACGACGTTTCAGCTTCTGCGCTTCAGCGAGGTGACCGGCGACTGGGCGCTCTATGTGCGCATGGCGCCGGGCGCGACATTCGCGCCGCACAAACACCTGAGCGACGGCGAATACTTCGTCACGAAAGGCGAACTCGTCTACGATGTCGGCTCGGCTCCAGCGGGAACGTACGGTTACGAACCGATCGGCTCGATCCACCATGAAGCGCACTGCACGGTCGAAACTGAGCTCTTGTTTTTGGGGCACGGACCCGTCGCCTTCACCGCCGAGGACGGATCAATCCGCTTTATTCTCGACTATGAATTCCTTAAAGGGATCGCCGACCAAAAAGTCGACGCCGACATTTCCGGCGAGGCGTACTAGAAAGCGGCGCAAGGCCGGCTGTTTGTGCCGGGCTAGTCGCCTCTGCGGCGCGACGTCGAAGCGGGTGCGCGACGGCACAAGCGCGTGGTCGGCCGTCCGTTTTCGGCCCAGGGCGCATCCACGGTATGACAGGACGGCGAGCGATTCGTGATGACCGGCATCGGTCACGACGCCTCCCGGACGTTTCGTCCGAAGACGTCGCTCTTTCGCCTGCGGAGACCGGCGTTTAAAGGACGACGACCCCCATCCCGCAAGGCCCGATCGCGGCGCGGCCGGCATCGGGAGAGGGGCGTCGCCGGGGTTCTACGTTACAAAGCGACGTCGACGGAGATGCCGTAGACGCGCCGCGGGCCGAGGGTCGCGCAGCAATCGAAATCGATTACGCCGTCGGCGTCGAAATCGAACGTATCCTGATAGACGAAGTAGTCCTCGTTGAAGGCGTTGTCGGCGAAGAGCATCACCATCAAGCCGTCGCCGCGCCACCCGCCGCGAAAGTTCGCGACGATATAGTCGCCCACGGGATCGGGCGGAAAGTTCTGGATGTCGCGGGAGAGATAGGCGTCGACATATTTCGCGTCGCCCCCGACGAAGAAGCCCGACGGCAAGACGTAGTTAAAGCCGCCGGCGATCGTCCAATTGGGCGCCTCCGGGAAGTCGGAGCCGGTGAGATCAAATTCCGTTGTGACGAATTCGTCAAACTCGGTCTCGACATAGCCGATCGAGGCGAAGGCGGACAATTCGGCCGTAATGTCGCCGCGCATCTCCAATTCAAAGCCGTAAAGGCTCGATTGCCCGGCGTTCGCCGTGATGACCGACTGAAAGTCGCCCGGTACGAGCTGCAATTCGACCTGCTGGTTCTGCCAGTCCGTATAGAAAGCGTTGGCGTTTACCGTCGCTTGGCCGTCGAAGAGTTCGCTGCGGAATGACACTTCATACGTCCACGTTGTTTCTGCATCAAACGACGTAGCCGCCTCGGTCACAGGGTTGACGAAAACGCCGCCGGCGCGGAAGCCGCGCGCGGCCGTAAAGCCGATCGTGCGGTCCGGGAGGAATTCCCAGACGATCGAGCCCTTGGGAAGAAACTCGACGGAATCATCCGTTCCGCCGCCGATCGGAACGGCGGCGAGGGCGGGGTTGAAGGCGCCGGACGCCGCAAAGAGTTCCACGTCTTGCTCTTCATACTGAACGCGGCCGCCGGCGATAATGTCGACGGTCGGGAGGATCGGCCAGGTCGCCTCGCCGAATATCGCGACGTTGGTCGTGTCGATTTCTGCGGCCGTGGCGTTCGTGCTGCCGCCGCCGAAGAAGGTCGAGCGGCGGTTGATGTCGCGCGTGTCCTCGGTCAGGTAGTAAAGGCCGGCGACCCACGAGACCGCATCTTCGCCCTTGTCGAAGTTCAGCAAGAATTCCTGCGTGATCAAACGTTGGTCGATCTCGCCGTTCGAGGTGAAGACCTCACCGGGCGTGCCTTCGTTGATCGAGGGTTTGTTGGTTTCCGAATAGGACGCCGTCGTCAGTGAGCGGAACGACAGCGCGTCGGTCAGATCTTTCGTGACGTCGAACGAGAAGTTATGCGCCTCGCCTTCGCGATTATCTTGGAAGAAGGGTAGGCTGGCGTTCAGATCGCCGCGACGCGCGCTGTAGGGAAAGCCGAGCCCCGGGCCGGCGATATCGTCATAGTGCGGAGAATCGGCCGAGTAAGAATAAGTGAGCAGGCCGCTCCACCCGGGAAGGGCGTCGGGCTCGATCAGAAGTTTGCCGCGGATCTGATAATATTCGTCGTCGATGAAGTTGTCGAAACGATCAAAGCCGCTATAGCCCTGATAGTTGAGATCGCTCTCTTCGGTCTGGAATTCGGCGGCGATCCGAAACGCGATTTGGTCGTCGAGGATCGGCCCGCCGAACGCGACGCCCGCTTGCCAGGTTTCGAGCGTGCCGACCGTCAGGTTGGCTTGCGCTTCCCATTCGTAGGTCGGGTTGTTGGTGGTGACGTAAATGGCGCCGGCGAGCGCGGCGCGTCCTGAAAGCGTCGATTGCGGGCCGCGATAGACCTCAATTTGCGACACGTCCCAGGCGCCGCGCGCGCCGCGCCTCGCGCCTTGGACCGTTTGCTGGGCGCCGTCGATGTAAAGCGCCGCGAGCGGGCTGCCGCCCGGCGTCAGCCCTTCTGAGTTGACGCCGCGAATGATGAAGCCCGCGTCCGACCAGTCGGCGTCGAGAATGTTCGCCGAGACGCGGAAGGCGTCACGAAAGCTCTGGATACCGAGTTCGCGAATTTGCTCTTCGGAAACGACCGCGACGCTCGCTTGCGTATCTTGCAAGGTGCGGCCCCGTTTCTCGCCGAAGACGATAATTTCGTCGTCCTCGATTTCCTCGACCGGTTGCGCGAGCGCGGCGCCGGCCGAGCACAGAACGGCGAGCGCGCTCGCCCCTAATAGAATCCCTTTGAACGTCATCGGTCACCCCTGGTTGCGATTATACAAGCTCCGAGATATTGTATACGATCATTCGCGTGCAGTGCAGCAAGAAATTAACCCTGCAGCGAATGACATGCAATCGCAAGAGTTTGGTGCGGTTTCTTTATTCGTTTCCGCACGCGCCGCGCGCGCCGTAACTCAGTAGACGAACGATTGTTTCGCGCGCCCTCCTTGGCGGAGCGGCGGTCCCGCACTCTTCTCTAAGGGCACATCTATGCGGGCGGACCGGGCAGGCGGGTCTCGGAAAAAAGCGTTCGTCGCGCGACCGCGCGTCTTTTAGGGGGCGCGCGACTGCATGTCGGCGGTAATGGCCGATTGCCAAAGGCCGCCGTTCGCCTACAGTCCTTGAGATTCACTCGCAACAGCCGGCGGCGCCGGGGTTTGGGATTGGCGAGCATGGCCTGGCGCGACGCCGGCATATCGAACGAACCGTCGGCGTTGACGCCCGATCGCCCGCGATTTTCACGCGATCGAGGCGCGTCGCCATGAGCGAGGCGCGACGCTTAAAGCGCGGTGGCGGCGCCGCGGCGGACGCCGGCGCCCCGCCGCAGGCCGAGGCCCCAGCGATCGGGGCCCCAGCCATTGACGACCACGGCGGGGCCGCAGACCGCAACCGGGTCACCGCCCTTTACAGCGATTACGCCGCCCAACTGTCGGCGACCCTGCGCAGCATTTATGGCGACGGGCCGCCCGATCCCGACGACGTCGCCCAACAGGCGTTCCAAAATGTAATGGAGCGCGGCGACATCGGATCGGTCAAAAACCTCAAAGCGTTCGTTTGGCGCACGGCCCGCAACCTGATCTTCAAAGCGCACCGAACCCGCGAAACGCGGGCGCGATACGATTATGAGATCGATCAGCTGTTTTTTCCGCTCCGGACCGACGAACTGACCCCTGAAAGGATCATAGTAGCAAGAGAGCAATTGCAGGCGATCAACCGGGCGTTGCTGGAGATGCCGCCCAAGCGACGGCGCGCCTTCCTCCTGCACCGGTTGCACGGGCTGACGGTGTCCGACGTCGCCCGAAGGCTAGGCGTGAGCCGGTCGACGGCGGACGAGCACATCGTCCGCGCCGCGACCGAAATCAACAGGCTCCTCCTCGATATGACGGAGACATGAGCATGCCGGATACATCCAGCCGTTTCGACGCGGACGACGTTCTCTACGTCGCCCACAAATGGCGGTCGCTGCTCAACAGCCCCGATGCGACGGACGCGGATCGCGCGCGTTTCGAGGCGTGGATTGACGCCGATCCGCGGCACGCGGACGTCTTCGGCCAAGCCGTCACCTTTTGGGAGGCGTTCGGACACGTATCGCAAAGCGATCTCGACCCGGAAACGCTGAAGCCGGTCGTTCGCGAACGGATCGCGCACTTTGTCGGGGCCGTGGCGGCGGTCGCCGCGACGCCGGCGGTACGCGTCGCGAGGGCGGCCGCGGTCGGCCTCGTAATCGTCGGCGCCGTCGTGCTCAACGGCGTCGGCGCGCCGCGAATGGCGGCGGCGCCCGTCGTCGCGGCCTATTCAACGGCGAAAGGCGCAGTGAAGTCGGTCGCCCTCAACGACGGGTCGACGATCACCATGGGGCCTGAGACCAGCCTCGAGGCGACCTATTCCGCTAACGCGAGACGCATTCGGCTCACGACGGGCGCGGCGTATTTCGACGTGGCGCGCGACGCGGCGCGGCCGTTCTCGGTGGAAGCCGGCGACTTGGAGGTGGTGGCGCTGGGCACCGCGTTCGACGTGCGCGGCGGCGACCGGGTCTGGCGCGTCGCGGTGGCGGAAGGCGCGGTCGACGTCGCGTATCCGCCGGCCACCGATGGGGCGACCGACGAGACGCTCGGCGCGCAGGCGACGTCGAGAAACCTGTCCGCAGGGGAACAGATCGCCGCGACGCGCACGCGCGGCTTGTCCGAGGTGAGCCCCATCGCGCCCGTCGACGTCGGGGCCTGGCGATCCGGCCGACTATTCTACGACGGCGCGTCGCTCCGCGAGGTGGTGTCGGACCTCAACCGATACTCCGAGACGCCCATAATGATCGACGACGGCGGCGAGGGAATCGCCGACCTTCGCTTACGCGGCGGTTTCCGCGCCGACGATATCGACGGCTTGCTCAACGCGACGGCGTTCATTCACCCCGTCACGATCGATCGCAGCGATCCCGACGTCGTCGTGATCCGCGCGCGCTGAACCGACGGGGCGGCGGCCCGCCGTCGATTGCAGAATTCATCCCCGCATCGCCCGGTAAATCCGATCGGTCAGGAGTCATAGGATCGGAGAAGCGAACGCGAGCCGTTCGCGGGGCTTAGCGTCTAGGGGTATGAAATGGGGCTGACTGTCCGTAACCGCCGGGCGACGTCCGCGCTGTGCAGCGTCGCGTCGTGTCTGGCTTTAGCGACGGCGACGCCCGCCGCCGTCGCGCAAGAACCCGTCGATGCGGCCGCCGCCGCGCCAATCGACATTCCGGCGGGGCCGTTGGGAAATGCGATCAACAGCATCGTCCGGATTTACGGCGTCAACGTGCTCGTCGATGAATCCCTCGTCGAAGGACGCGACGCGCCGGCCGTTTCCGGCGAATTGACGATCAACGGCGCGCTTGATGCGCTGCTCGCCGGCTCGGGCCTCGAGGCGACATACCTCACGGACGGAACCGTCGTTATCGCCCGACAACGCGCCGCGACGGACGCCGATGCGCCCGTCGACGCCGAGGTCCGAACCGCCGATACGATCGTCGTGACCGGCCAAAAGCGCGAACGCACGCTCCTGGAAAGCGACGTGTCGGCGACGGTGCTCGGCGCCCGCGATATCGAGGAGTTGCGCCTTCGCGACATCCGCCGGCTCGACGACGTCGTCCCCAACGTGCAGTTCGCCCAGGGCAGCCAGGTGAGCCCGGTGTTCGCCTCGATCCGGGGCATTGAATCAAACCCCGCCATCGTCAACCGCGCCGCCATTTACATCGACGGCGTGCCGTTTCGCGAGTTGAGCAACGCGGTGCTCGACCAGATTGAATCGATCGAGGTTCTGCGCGGCCCGCAATCGACGCTCTACGGCGCCAATAGCGAGGCGGGGCTGTTCATCATCAACTCCCGGCAGCCGACCGAGGCGTTTGAAGCCGAATTTCGCGCCGACGCGTCTGCTTATAATGGCGACTACGCCTATAATTTCAGCGGATTTGCGGGCGGGCCGCTGATCGAAGACACGCTCTTCGGTTCGGTCGTCGTCAGCTACACGAACGAGGACTCGTTCTTACAAAATCCGTTCGCGCCCGAGGTCTCCACGGCTGAAATACGAGATACGTTCGTCCAGGGGCGGCTCACCTTCACGCCGAACGACAGCCTAACGATTAAAGCGACAGCCTACTATCTCGATGTCGAGGCGCCGGGCTTGTATGAAGGGGCGTTCGCGCCCATCGACACTGCGGCGTTTGACGACAACATCGCCTTCGATCCGTTCACGCAGCAAGTTCTCGGGCCGTATATCGACGTCTTCCACGAGGGTCGCGAAATCGGCGATTGGGAGTTCTTCAGCGACACCGATCAATTGACCGAAGAGCGCGACGTCGTCGCCGGGTTCAGCCTGACCCAGGACGTGGGCGACGGCAAGATCGACCTTGCGGCGTCCTATTCAAATCTTGATGCGGACAGTTTTGGACTTGATATCGACTTCTCGGCCTTCCCGCTCCAGGTCGGCTTCGCCAATGACGAGTTGACGGTCTGGTCCGGCGAGCTTCGTTACACGTCCCCCGACAGCGACGTTTTCGAATACATCGTAGGCGTCTCTTTCTACAAGGACGAACGCGTTAGCGAGCGAAACGTGACCTTCGCCGACCCGTTCAACGGCGGGTTCTTGCCGTTTGACGAAATCCCGGAATTGTTCGCCGAGAGCGAAGATTACGCCGTGTTCGGATCGGGGAGTTTCGGCTTAGGGGCGCCGGGGCTTAAAGGGACGATCGGGCTGCGTTACGACAACGCGACCCGGCGCGCGAGCCAGGAGGGCTATGAAGTCACGTTCGGTCAGCAGACGCTCTTTTTGTTGGACGCGGAAGGCGAGACGACCTTCGAGCAATGGTTGCCGCGGTTTTCCGTGAACTACGAAGCGAGCGACCGGTTCAGCGTTTTTGCAAGCGCGTCGCGCGGATACATTCCCGGGGGGTTCAACATCGCGGCGTCGGCTGATCCGACCGTTGCGGAGGATATCTTCCGCTTCGACGAAGAGAAGATCTGGAATTATGAGATCGGCGTGAAGACCATTTTTCCGGACGGCCGCGGGTACCTCAACGCCGCCGTCTTTTACATCGAGTCCGACGGGTGGCAGGAAGTGCAGCTTCTAACGGACCCGGTCACGGGATCGATTACGACGCCCACGTTTTTGTCCGCCGACGCCGACATCGTCAGCAAGGGTTTTGAAATCGAAGGGGTTTATCGCCCGATCAACAATCTCAAAATCAGCGCAAGCTTCGGATATACCGATGCGGAGTATCGAAACTTCGACTTCGAGGTCGGCGCGCGGGGGCAAATCGCTCAGATTGAAGATCTGAGCGGCGCCGGGGTGAAACTCGTTCCGGAATATGACCTCAACGTGTCCGCGCTCTATGAATTTAGTTGGGGCGGTTATGTCCGCGGCGAAATCAACGGCCAGGGCGACATGCCCTTGGAGGAACGCACGCGCGAAATCGACCCGTTCGCCGATCGGGCGGTGCAAGAAGCGGTGACGCGCTTTAATCTCTACGCCGGTTATGAAACGGCCGGATATTCCCTTTCCGTCTTCGCTGAAAATATCACCGACGAACGCGTCGTTTCCGGCCTGGCGTTTCAAAACCTCTTCTTCGGGAATGACGGCACGTTTTACGGCCCGCTCGACGCCCCGCGGGTCGTGGGCGTCGAAGTCGAGGCGCGTTTTTAGGCGCCTTCCCGAGAAACGCCGTCCGTAAACCGCCCGGGTCGCCCGCCGCTGAGCCGGCGGCGGGCGGCGGCGATGTCGTCGCCGTCGCACGGCGCGCCATAACCCTGTCGCGGACCGATTGTCGGCGCTGCTCGCCCCGGCCCGTTGCGGGCGGAGACCGGCGTCTTCCCGCCTGCGCGCCCGAAACGACGCGTTGTCCCGTCAATACGCCGACAATTTCGCCGCGGTCTGTCGACGCCGGCGGGGATATGCCCTAAGCATTTATGCAATTGTGAGGCATTCTCAGATCAAGCGGTTCGCGACGGCGCGCCCGAAACGCCCGCGGGGAAGACGTAACGGGCGCCTGCGCCGTCGCATTCTCGGCGACGCGCGCGTTCATGCGCACGCGCGGATCGTCGGCGCGGCGGCCTGCGAAGGACCGCGCCCGATCCGTTTGCGCCCGATCCATTTGGGCCCGACCGGTTTGCGACGACTGCGGATTATCGGCGGAGACGGAATAAGCAGCGTTCAACGCGCCGCTCGCCGCCGATGCCCCTGCGCGAGGCTTCACGATCGGCCCATGCGTCGTATAGCCTTCGGGCGAATTTCGGATCCGCGTCGCGCGCTCGGGCGAACAACAGTAAAGCTGCACCCATGACCATACATCCCGTTATCATAGTGGGCGCCGGGCCGGCCGGCGTCGGCGTCGCCTCGCTTCTGTCGCAATGCGCGATTCCCGCCCTGATTTTGGAACGAGGCGTGGTCGGTCAGAGCTTGCTGGATTGGCCGAAGGAGACGCGCTTCATTTCGCCGTCGTTCACCGGGAATTTCTTCGGCGCGGTCGACTTGAACGCCGTCACGCCGGGAAGCTCGCCCGCCTTCGGGTTGCAAGCCGAACACCCTTCCGGCCGTCAGTATACAAAATACTTAAGCGATTTGGTCGAACATTACGGCTTGAAGATCGACGAAGGCGTCGACGTCGAAGACGTTGACGTGGAGGACGACGGGCTCATTACGCTCTCCACAAACGAAGGCGAGGTGCGCTGCCGGGTGCTGATATGGGCCGGCGGCGAATTTCAGTATAAAAAGACGATCCCCGGCACGGTGCGCGTCGGCTCGTCGTACAAAGATATTCCCGTCGGACGCCACGTCATTATCGGCGGTGCGGAAAGCGGCATGGAGACGGCCTATAATCTGGTCAAATACGGCTCCACCGTCAGCGTCATCGACCCCGCCGCGCCTTGGGCCAAGCGCGTCAGCGATTCAAGTTACGGGCTGAGCCCCTTCACCTTCGCGCGCGTGCGTTCGTTGCAGAAGGGCGGACAAGCCGAGTTCTTTGCAGAATTCGCCGAACATATCGGCGAAACTGAAGTGCGGACGAACAACCGCGTGTTCAATCTGGAACATCCGGCGATAGACGCGACCGGTTTCGACATTCGCCAAAGCCTCGCCGGAAAGCTCTTCGATTTTTCCGACGGCTACCCCGCGCTAACCGATCGCGACGAAAGCACGAAACATAAGAACGTCTATCTCGTCGGCCCGAACGTGCAGCACGAGAAGGCGATCTTCTGCTTCATCTACAAATACCGCCAGCGCTTCGCCGTCATCGTGCGCGAGATTTTGAGCCGTTGGGGCGAACAAAGTTCGGTTATCGACGAATACGCGGCCTCTAATTTTCTGCTCGATGATTTGAGCTGCTGCGACGGGGAATGCGAATGCTAAGCGCGCCGTTGCAGACCGCGGCGGATTTCATGTCCGGGCGCGGCTCGTTGATCGCTTTGATTGCGGCGATCCTCTTCGGCTCGGCGTTCGGCATGGCGCGCCCCGAGGCCGGCGCCGCGCTTGCGGGCAATATCGACGCCACAATTTTGTTGCTCGTCTTTTTGCTGCTTTTTGAAGTGCGGATCGAGAATATCGTGTCGAGCCTCAACCGCGCCGGGTTTATCGGCGCGGCGTTGGTCGCCAACTTCATCATCATTCCCGTGCTCGGATTTGCGATCGCGTCGGTCTTCCTTGCCGGGCGCCCGCTGTTCGCCGTCGGTCTCGTGATTTATTTCATGGCCCCGTGTACGGACTGGTTTTTGGGCTTCACGCGGCTTGCGAAAGGCAACACCGCGCTCGGCGCCGCGCTGTTGCCGATCAACATGATCGTCCAGCTTCTGCTGTATCCGTTCTATCTGCAGCTCTTCGGAATCGACGCGGTTGAAAAGAGCGCGGGCGCCGTCTTTCAGACGTTAGGCCAATGGTTCCTCGCCCCGCTCGTCGCGGCGGCCGTTTTCCGTTTTTTGGCCGACCGGCTTTTCTCCGAGCGTTTGGCTCAACAGGTTCAATCCGCCGTTTCGATCGTTGTGCCGGTGTTGTTGGCGGTTTTGGTCGGCCAGATCGCCGCCGCCAATATTGAGACGTTGACGGCGAACGTCGGCGTTTTCCCGCTTATCCTCGGTGCAATCTTTCTCTTCTTTGTACTGACCTATTTCTTGAGCGAAGCGATTTCGAAGCTCATGCGGTTGCGCTACGAGGATCGCGTGCTCATGACGATGACGACCGCCGCCCGCAACGCGCCGCTCATGCTTGCGCTGACGATCGCGGTGATCCCCGATCAGCCGACGATCTACGCGGCCATCGTTATCGGCATGCTTATCGAGCTCCCGCATTTGGTGGCGTTGAAGACGATCCTCGTGCGCCGCCGCGCGGCGACGGACGCCGCCGTCGCGACGTTCGGCGGGGAGCCCTTGGCCCGGTAAAGCCGGCGCAACGAATGTCCTCGCAGCCGAGGAACAGCTTGGAGGTTAGGCGCCATGATCTCAGATCAACGATCATTTGAGACGTATGACGACTGGAAGCACTGCATCACCGTGTTGTGCGGCATCCCGCTCACCGCGCCTTACATACAAGACCGCCTGCAAACGCTTCGCGATCCTTCGGACTACGGAACGCAGAAATTCATCGCCACCTGGGGCGAGGGGCATCTTCAGCGCGTTATCGGTTGGTTCGAACAGGCCGAGCGCGACTATCGATAGCGATACGGATGAGCGGTCGCCGAACGGCGCTTGGAGACGTCTACAAGCGTACTCGCGGCGCTCACGGCCCAAGCGGGCTTTCCCGGCGCCAGCGCGCCGGCGAGACGCGTAATCCTTGCGGCGTCTCTCCAAATACGCCGGCGATCAAAACCGCGCCGGCGACTTGAAGCCGGTTTTAGACGGCCGCGCCGGTCGATCGGCTTGATGTCGGTGCAAAGCCAAGGCGCTGAGCGAACCGGTCCGGCTACCCGGGGCGTCGCCTCTCGGCTTGGCTCCAGCGGCGTTTCGGCCGTCGGTTCCCGGCTGACCGTTGCGGGTACGGCCCCGGATTCGCCCCGGGTTCCCTCTTAGCCTTCATCGCGAAGGCGCCGTCAGGCGCAGGCGGTCTTGCACGCTCGCCGGCAAGTCAATAGCTCTCGCAGGCGTGTTGCAGAAACGCACGCCCGATAACGGGGCGGGCGCAAGGCGCTTCGCCGGAGCCTGCGCCGAGGCGGGAAAGCAGAGATCGATATGGACCTTCCTTGTTTCACCGTGACCGGCGACCCGGACGAAATGGGTCGTCAGTACGGATCGCTTTGCGGAGACCGCATTCATGCGTTCGTCTCCAACAGGATGTCGGCGGTCGAGGCGTACCTTGGGGACAGGGGGTTTAACGGCACGTCCGAGCTGATCGAAGCGGGCGCGCGGTGCCTGGAGATCGTCGGCGCGTTCGATCCGCGGGGGAGCCGGGAACACCGGGCGATCGCCGAGGGCGCGCAGATTGATCCGGTTCGCTTGTTCACCGCCGCCAACATGACCGACGTTCGCGACGTCATCATTCTCCCTGGCGATCCCGACGTCTTAGAAGACGAAGGCTGTACGGCCGCGCTCTTGCCGCCCGACGTCACCTCGGGGGGCGCGAGCCTCCAAGGACAGACTTGGGATCTCAACCCGCCGGACGTCCAATACGTGATCGCGCTTCATCAGATCCCGGACGCGGGGCCGGAGACATGGACGGTCACGTGCGCCGGGTGTCAGACGCTCATGGGCATGAACGAGCATGGCGTGACGGTCGGCACCACCAACCTCAAGACCCGGGGCGCCCGGGTGGGCGTACCATACCTCTCGGTTCTTCATCTGGCGCTTCGGCAAACGTCGCTGGAAGCCGCGAGCGCCGTGGTGGAAAACGCCCCCGTCGCCGGCAGCCATTCCTATTGGATCGGCGACAAGAGCCGCGCGATCGAATGGGAACGCACGCCGACCGCCGCTTACGCCCGGACGACGGAAAACGGGGCGCTCGTGCGCTCAAACCACTGCCTTTTCGATGAGAACATACGGCTTGAAACGGATCTTTCGGAAAGCACCCATGCGCGGTTTGACCGGATGCGCACGCTGATCGACCAGTCCGATCGCCACACGACGGCGTCGATGATCGAGATGTTCGCCGACCGGTCCGACGGCCGTTTGGGCGTCAACCGGTTTCCGGAGGACCAATCGGGCGCGGCGACGAACGCCGTCGTCGCCATGAACCCCGCCTTTTTGGTGTTCCGCGCCTGCCGGGGTAACGCGTTTAATGGGGTTTGGACGACGCTTCGCTTCGAACGCGCGCCCCGCGCGCGCGGCGGCGCGGGCTAAAACTTCTCTTTTTGAATGACTTCGATCGGCGACAGGTAGACGATGCCGGAATACTCGCTGAAATAACTGTCGGCGATTTCGGTCGCCAGCGCCCGCGCCACGTCGTCTTTCGCGAAGATCGCTTCGATCCGGATGATCGAAAAGGCCTTGACCACGGTTGCTCTGTCGCCGGAGCGAAGGAAATGCTCGCCCTTCCCGCTCCCGTCGACGATCGTGTAGCCCGTCGCGCCGGCGGCTTCGATCTTCGCGATCAGGCTTTTTTGGAGAAGGCGCTCGGCGACGATCGTGATTTTGCTAGCTGGGTGAAACATAGATCCTTCCGTAGGCGCTTGCAGCGATCACGCGAAAACAATCTCTGAGAGGGCGACGAAAAACGGGATGCAGACGGCGATCGCCACCGGCGTCCCGACGCTCGTCGACGAACCGATATAGGCGGCGGGATTTGCGCTTGGAATGCCGGCCCGCAAGGTGGGCGGCCCCGAGATGTCGGAATTCGACGCCGCGATAACCGCAAGGATCACGGCGCCGCCCGGACTGAAGCCCACGGTTTCGTGCGCGATCCAGCCGAGCCCGAAACCGATGAAACCGTGCACGATCGGCGCGACGACGGCGTAAAGCAGATACCAATGCGCCACGCGGCGCAGCTCCGCCAATCGCGACCAGGCCTCCATTCCCATGATCAGCATCAAAATGGAGAGAAAGCCCCGAAACAAGGGCTTATAGAATTCCTCGTGAACGGATGCGGGTTGGGCGACCAGCCCCAAAACCAGCCCCAAAATAAGCGCGGACAGTGCGGAGCCCTGCAAACTGTCGACGACGATGCTCCTGACGCCAATGTTTTCCGATCGCGCCGCTTTCCGGACCTTTCCCGACGCCGATCCCAGTCGCGCAAGCACGATCGCCAACACTAACGCGGGGATGTCCATGAACGGATAGAGCGCGGGCGCCCAGGCTTCAAAGTCGATCGCCCGCTCGTCGAGGACGATCATCGCGGCCGCAAGCGTTGAAGCGCTGACCGCGCCGAAAAGCCCCGACGTCGCCAAGGCGTCCGCGCGGCTAACGCCCGGCAGCCGCATCAGCGTGACGAGGCCGATAAGAACGCACGCGCAGCCCGCGACCGCCGCAAAGAGCGCCGGCAGCGCCAGCGCGCCCAGGTTGGCCTCGCGGATCTCCATCCCGCCCTCAAGCCCGATCGACATGAGCAGTATAAAGACGATAAAGCGATAGATCGCGTCGGGAATGGAGAGCCGGCTCCCCGTGGCCCCCAAAGCCATCCCGCCGAGGAGAAACGCAAGCGTCGGCGATCGCAACTGCGCCAGAAAATTCTCACCAAACGATAGGGCGAAATCCACGGCGACCTCAGCGTACATCGAGCCGCCCCGCTCCCGGCGGGTCGACACGGGATCCGATCGAACAGCGCGCGCCGGACACCGCGCGGCTTGGCGCGCCGCGCGCGGCTGTGCGGCGCCAACGACGACGCGCGCCTGCAAACGGGCGAACCCGCCGCGGAACGACGACGCGACGACGATCTTTACCGGGCGTCGCCGCGCCTACGCAAACGCCCTCGCCGATCGCTGGCCCCGCATCCGATTTCACCGGCGCAGGCGGCGAAACCATGCGCGCGTTGGGAACGACGCGATTGTCGCGCTCGAAGACCGTTTTGTGATAAACGCCGTTTTCTTGCGTCGTCGCCCGCAGAGCGGCGCCGTAGCTGAGAGGCCCGCGAAATGGACACGGTCGATCTTGAAGAGACGTCGCGGCGTCTGCCCGTCTCGGTGATATCCGGGTTTTTGGGCAGCGGGAAAACGACGTTGCTCAACCATCTGTTGGGGCGGCCCGAGCTCGCGCGAACGCTGGTGATCGTCAACGAGTTCGGCGAGATCGGGCTCGACCATCAACTCATGGCGCACAGCGCGGACGACGTCGTCGTCGAAATGTCGAACGGGTGCTTTTGCTGCACCCTTCGGCGCGATCTCGCCAAGACGTTGCGCGAAGCGCCGTGGCGCTTTTCGCGGGGCGGGGCGCTGTGGTTCGATCGCGTCGTGATTGAGACGACCGGCATCGCCGATCCCGCCCCGATCATCAACACGCTGATGAGCGATCCGAAGATCGCGGAGCGTTATCGATTGGACGGCGTCGTCGTCACGGTCGATGCGGCGAACGGCGAGGAGACGCTCGATCGCCAGATAGAGGCCGTCAAACAGGCGGCCGTCGCCGATCGTTTGGTCCTGACAAAGACGGATCTTGTGAACGACGACGCTTTACGCCGCCTGCAAGATCGATTGCGGGTCTTAAACCCGGCCGCGCCCCATTTGGCCGCACAACACGGCGTCGTTGATCCCGCGTCTCTGTTTGACGCCGGTCTCTACGACCCGAAAACAAAGAGCTTCGACGTTCAGAATTGGCTCAAAGCGGAAGCCTACAACGATGCCGAAGGAGGCGGGGGTGGAGCTGCCGGGCGAGCGCGGATGCGCCGACACGCCGAAGACATCCAGTCGGTCTGCCTAACGATTGACGAACCCGTCCGCCAAGGCGCGATCGATCGCTGGTTCGACGCGCTGCGCCATCTTAAGGGTGCGGACTTTTTGCGAATGAAAGGCCTCATAAACGTCGCCGACCGAGATGGCCCGACCGTCGTGCACGGCGTTCAGCACATTTTCCATCCTGTCGTCGCCTTGAAGGAATGGCCGAGCGAAGACCGCCGTTCACGGATCGTCTTCATCACGCGCGATATCGACGAAGCGGCGTTGCGCGACACGCTCTCGACGCTTACTGGCGCCGGCGGCCCGCCGCACCAGTAGGGTCTGGGCGGTCCGGCCGGAACGCCCGCGATCTTCGCGGGAAGCCGCCGCTATCGGCGACCGACATCGCCGGCGCCTCAAATCATCGTCGTCCGCCATGCCGCAAAGGCTTGCGCGTCCGAGCGGGCGCGATCTTTGGGCAGATTGTCACAAGCCGGGGGCGCACCGTTCTGTTGCATCGCAACGAGGTTATCGGCCATGCTTCGGCGCTCCGCAAAACAGGCTCGGATATGTCGATATCAGTGTGGACGGTTTGGTTGGTCGCGTGTTTCTCCGCCTGCTGCATGGCGTCGTCGTCGTCGGCGGCGGCGGCGCAAATCCTCTACCGAGGGAACGACGGCGACCCCGAAACCCTCGACCACCACGGCACGTCGGTCATCTCAGAATCGAGGCTCATGGACGATCTTTATTCGGGCTTGGTCGATTTCTCGGCGAGCGCGACGGTCGCGCCGGGCACGGCGGAGCGGTGGGACATCTCCGAGGACGGGCTGACGTATACGTTCTATCTGCGAGAAAATGCGGCGTGGTCGAACGGCGATCCCGTTACGGCGCAGGATTTCGTATTCAGCTATCGCCGCCTCATGAACCCGGCGACGAACGCGAAATACGCCACCATCCTCTACCCGATCAAAAACGCTGAGAAGGTCAATACCGGCGCATTGGAGCCCGCCGCGTTAGGCGTAAGGGCGATTGACGCGCGAACCTTGGAAATCACGCTTGAGCAGCCCACCCCCTACTTCCTCGACCAGTTGACCCACCAGACCGGCAAGCCGCTCCACCAGGCGTCGGTCGAGGCGCTTGGCGACCAGTTCGTCAAGCCCGGCAATATGGTGACCAACGGCGCTTATGTTCTTGCCGAGTTCGTCCTCAATGATCGGATCGTGATGCGCAAAAACGACTATTTCTATGATGCGGACAACGTCGCGATCGAGGAAGTCCATTATATTCCGTTCGAAGATCGCGCGACGTGCGTGCGTGCATGGGAGGCGGAAGAAGTGCACGTCTGTTCGGATCTTCCGGCCCAAGATCTTCAACGGCTCGCGCGGTATGGGGACGCGTTGAAAGTCGAGCCTTATCTTGGGACGTATTTCTACGCGTTCGACACGACGGACGAGATTTTGTCCGATCCAGAGGTCCGCCGCGCCATGTCGATGGTGGTGGATCGCGAGTTTCTCGCCGACGAGATTTGGCCGGGCATGATCCCTGCCGCGAGCCTCGTGCCTGTGGGCATCAACAATTACCCGGGCGGCTCGCCGGTTACGGACTATTTCGGCATGTCGATGTTGGACCGAGAAGACGAGGCCGCGGCGATCATGGCGCGCAAAGGCGTCACGAAGAAAAATCCGATCACGATCGAGTTTATGTACAATAGCGGCGAGAATCACAAAAATACTGCGACGGCGATCGCCGACATGTGGTCCCATATCGGCATCAACGTCACCTATAAAATACGGGATGTCGCGGCGCATTACGCCTACCTTAGAGACCGGGGGAAAATGCAGGTCGCGCGCGCCGGTTGGATCGGCGATTATTCCGACCCCCACAATTTTCTGTTTCTCTTGGAGTCCCATAATACGGGCTTTAACTACGCGAAGTATGAAAACCCGGACTATGATGCGATCATGGCGCGCGCGGCGAACGAGTTGGATCTTGTAAAACGTGCGGACATCCTGCGTGAGGCCGAGCGGATCGTCATGCGCGATACGCCTTTTCTGACGATCTTCTATTATTCCTCGTTCGGTCTCGTGTCCCCTAAGATCCGCGGATGGGAAAGCAACGTCATGAACAAAAACCTGACGCGTTACCTGACGTTGGACGACTAGACCTCATGATCTTGACGACACGGCGCCGTCGGATCTCCGGCCGGAGACTCCCATGCTGAATTACACGTTGAAGCGGCTGCTGACGATTGTTCCCACGCTGTTCGTCATCATCACGCTGACGTTTTTCTTGATGCGCGTGGCGCCCGGCGGGCCGTTCGACGAAGAACGCCCGCTCGCGCCCGCCGTTCTTGAGAACATTCGGGCGAGCTACGGGCTCGATAAGCCGCTGGTCGAGCAGTACTGGACCTATATGGGCAATCTGTTGCGGGGCGATCTCGGCCCGTCCTTCGTTTACAGGGACAAGCGCGTACACGAAGTGTTGGGCGAAGGCTTGCCGATCTCGATGACGCTCGGCGCGACGGCGCTGACGATCGCGCTGATCCTAGGCGTGCTGCTCGGCACGATTGCGGCGCTGAACCAGAACAAGCGCGCCGACTACGTGATCGTGACGTTCGCGACGTTCGGCATCACCATCCCGAATTACGTGTTGGCGCCCGTCCTGACGCTGATTTTCGCGCTCTCGTTCAACCTTCTGCCGGCGACGGGCTGGGGGACGCCGTCGCAAATGGTCCTGCCGGTTCTCTCGCTCGCATTGCCGCAAGTGGCGATCATCACGCGTCTGATGCGCGGGGCGATGCTGGAGGCGTTGAAATCCGACCATGTCAGGACGGCGCGCGCCTACGGGCTGCCGTTGACGCGGGTCGTCGGCAAACATGCGCTACGGTCGGCGTTCATCCCGGTGCTGACCTATATCGGCCCCGCCGCGGCGGCGTTGCTGACCGGATCGATCGTCGTTGAGCAAATCTTCAATATCCCCGGCATCGGGCGGTATTTCGTCACGAGCGCCCTCAACCGCGATTATACGATGGTGATGGGGACGGTCGTGATCGTCGCGACGTTTATCCTGGTCTTCAACCTGATCATCGACCTCCTTTATTCCGTCCTCGACCCGCGGGTGCGCTATGAGTAGTTCGTCGGCCGCTCCGGCCGCGGACGGCCCCGCCGGCCGTTCGCTTCTCGACACCGCCTTCTTGCGGCTGAAGCGGAACCGCGCCGCCATGGCGTCTCTTTGGGTGGTCGTCGCCTTGACGTTGGCGGCGATATTCGGCCCGATGCTGTCGCCGCATCCGTACACTGAAGTCTACAACAGCTTCGTCGGGGCCAAGCCCTCTCTCGCCCCCTATCCGAGGGACGACCAGATCGTCCCGATCGCGGAGCGGGCGCTCAAACGAGCGCGCGTCGATGTTGAAGCGATCGACGCCTCGGGCGGTCGGATCGAGATCGACATCGTCAACCGGACGGACGACGCGCTCGATCCGCGGATCACCCGCTATCTCGTCCGTTCGGACGTGTTCGACGACGTCGACATGGCCGTCAAGGAAGGCGACGCAACCCGGGCCCGCATGACGGCGGACGTGAAGTCGCTCTACTTTTTGATGGGGACGGATCAAAACGGCCGCGATCTTCTGACCCGTATCCTGATATCGCTGCGCATTTCGCTGCTTGTGGCCGGGCTCGCGACCGGCGTCGCGCTGCTGATCGGGGTGACATACGGGTCTGTTGCGGGTTTTGTCGGCGGTCAGGTCGACAATGTCATGATGCGCCTCGTCGACCTCTTATATTCGCTTCCCTTCGTGTTCTTCGTCATCTTGCTGGTGGTCTTTTTCGGCAACAACATCATTCTGATTTTCATCGCCATCGGCGCGATCGAATGGCTTGATATGGCGCGGATCGTCCGGGGGCAAACGTTGCAGCTTAAACAGAAAGAGTTCGTTCAAGCCTCGCAGGCCCTGGGCGTCGGCAGGCCGGACATCATCAAGCGCCACATTATCCCGAACGTCGCGGGCACGGTGGCCGTCTACGTGACGTTGCTCATTCCCAAAGTGATCTTGCTGGAGAGTTTTCTTAGCTTTCTCGGATTGGGCGTGCAGGAGCCGTTGACGTCGCTCGGCGTTCTAATCGCCGAGGGCGCGCGCTATATGCGCAACGACACTTACATGTTGGTCTTCCCGGCGCTGACGATGTCGGCGCTTCTCTTTGCACTGAATTTTTTGGGCGACGGGTTGCGTGACGCGCTAGACCCTAAGGATCGGTAAGATGAGCGACGGCGCGCCTTCTCCGCCCGTATTGGACGTTCAGGACCTGCGGGTCGATTTTGAGACCCCGGACGGGCCCGTCCACGCGGTGCGCGGCGTCTCCATGGCGGTGGCCCCGGGCGAAGTCGTCGCGATTGTGGGCGAAAGCGGCTCCGGCAAAAGCCAAATCGCCATGAGCGCGCTCGGGATCCTCGCCTCGAACGGCCGCGCGTCAGGCAAGATCGCGTTCCAAGGGCGCGACCTTCTCGGTCTGTCGCGCCGCGAGATGAACGACATCCGCGGCGTTCGGATCGCGATGATCTTTCAGGAGCCGATGACGTCCCTCGACCCGCTCTACTACGTCGGCGATCAAATCATTGAACTCCTGACGATCCATAAGGGCATGACCAAATCGCAGGCGCGGTCAAAAGCGCTCGAATTGCTTCGATTGGTTCAGATCCCGGAGCCGGAACGACGCATGCGGTCTTATCCGACTGAGCTGTCCGGGGGACAGCGCCAGCGCGTCATGATCGCGATGGCGCTCGCGAACGAACCCGATCTGTTGATTGCGGACGAGCCGACGACGGCGCTCGACGTGACGACCCAGGCCGGCATTCTGCAACTCCTCGCCTCCCTCAATCGCGAGCTTGGGATGAGCATCGTGTTCATCACGCACGATCTCGGCATCGTCGAGGCGTTCGCCGATCGCGTATACGTCATGCAGAAAGGCGAACTCAAAGAAGCCGGAACGACTGAGGCGATCTTTGAAAATCCGCAAACGGCCTATACGAAAGCGCTGTTGGCGGCTGAGCCCAAGGGCGCCAAGCCGCCGGTCGCGGACGCCGTCGACATTGTTCTTGATGCGAAGAATATCGACGTCGTTTACGGGTCGGCCGCCGGGTTCCTTCGAAAAGACACGCGCTTTCAAGCCGTAAAGGGGGTCGGCCTCAAGCTCCGCGAGGGCCAGACGGTGGGGCTTGTCGGCGAGAGCGGCTCCGGCAAGTCGACGCTGGGGCGCGCCTTGCTGCGTTTGACGCAAAGCGCCGGCGACATCGTCTATCTCGGCCGGGATCTCCAGAGCCTGCCGGCGAACGATATGAAGCCCCTGCGCAAAGAGCTTCAGATGGTCTTCCAAGATCCGTACGGATCGCTATCTCCGCGCATGACGGTGCTCGATATCGTCGAGGAAGGGATCCGCACCCACGCGCCGCACCTCGACAAAGCCGAACGGGACGCCCAAGCGCTCGACGTGCTTAAGAAAGTCGGGTTGGACGCGTCGGTCAGAAACCGATTTCCGCACGAATTTTCCGGCGGGCAACGCCAACGCATCGCCATTGCGCGCGCGATGGTCCTCAAGCCGCGCGTCGTCGTCCTCGACGAGCCGACGTCGGCGCTGGACCGGACCGTGCAGACCGAGGTGATCGACCTCCTGCGTAAGCTGCAGTCGGAATTTGCGCTGTCCTACGTCTTCATCAGTCACGATCTTGCGGTCGTGCGGGCGATGGCCGACTATGTGATGGTGATGCGTGCAGGGACGATCGTTGAGGAGGGGATCACCGAGCAGATTTTCGATCACCCTCGGGAGGATTACACCCGAAGCTTGATCGCGAGCTCGTTCAACCTCAAAGATCTCCTGCGCCTGAGCGGCGATCGGTCGGCGGCCGAATAAGGCGAACGGCGTGTCGGCCTTACGCGCCGCGCCGCGACGTGCACAACACGTTGAACACGCTGCCTTTCGCCTTTCAACGGCGCGCGCAGTGAGTTTCGTACGGAAAAGTCGTCACGATACGGATCGTATAATCGCCTGTGACGGGGGATCGCCTTCGCGCGTCGACATGCGCCGGCTGCGCCGGAGCGCGGGGCGGTTTGCGTCGCGGCGTTTGTTGCGCGCTTGCTTTCGACGGGCGGGCCCGCCTAAGAATCGAGCGGTCGGCAGGGTCGGAGAGGGCGGGGCGACATGGAAAACCAGAATATTCGTTGGAATGCCGGCCTGTCGCGTTTGCTGATCCTCGCCGCGGCCATCGCGATCCTTTCGGTCGCCGCGGCGCAGGGGCGCGACAATGACAAGAGAGACGTCGTTCCGGCCCTCGAGGGGCTTCGCTACGGGATTTCCGTAACGGACCTGGAAGGCAAGGTGCTCGTCGCGCGCCGGGCGGACGAACGGTTCGTGCCCGCCTCAAACGCCAAACTCTTCGTCACCGCGGCGGCGCTCGCGGCCGAGCCCGCTTTGTCGGCGTTGAACGCCGGGCTGCAAATCGTCTTAGAGCCGTCCGCGGCGGGGCCGCCGACCCTGGTGCTTGTCGGGCGCGGCGACCCGACCGTCGGCTTCGGCCCTGACTGTAAGGCGCGATGCCTCGAAACGCTGGCCGCGGACGTTGCGGCGGCGGGGATCCGGGAAGTCGGCGACATCGTCGGCGATGATCGGTGGTTCGCGGACGAGCGCAGGCCGCTGGGGTGGAGTTGGGACGATCTGAAATTTGGTCAGGGGACGTCCGTCTCGGCGATCGCCGTCAACGACAACATCCTCCCTCTGCGGGTTTCGCCGGCGCGCGAGCCGGGCGCGGCCGTCCGGACGTCGTGGACGGACGCGGGGCCGGCGTTTTTCGAGTTGCGCAACGAAGCGACGACCGGCGAGGCGGACGCATCGAAGGCGTTGCGCTTAGAGCGGCGTATCGGAACGCGGATCGCGCGGCTTTACGGCGCGCTTCCGGTCGGATCGCGGTCGATGAAGCTCGATCTCGGCGTCGACGATCCGGCGCACTTGGCGGCCTGGTACTTCAAAAGGGCCTTGGAGGCGGAGGGCGTCACGGTTTCGGGGCGATTGCTCACGCGGCGCAGGCCGCTTCAGTATGCCGACGAACCGGCGGCGACCGATCCGAGCGATCCGACGTCTGAGGCGCAATGCGCGCGTCGCGCCGAACCGGCGCCGGGCGGCGCTGTCATCGCGTCGCTCCCGTCGGTCTCCGTCCGAGAGGTCGTGACCGCGATCAACCGCAAAAGTCAAAATCTGTATGCGGAGGTGCTGCTCCGACAATTGGGCCGTGCGGCGGGGACGGGGTCGACCTTTTGCGGCTTGTTGCAAATCCAGGACTTGTTGGATGCGGTCGGGGCGCCGCGGTCGTCATATGACGTCGCCGACGGGTCCGGCCTGTCGGCCTATAATCGCGTAACGCCGGCGACGGTCACGGCGCTGTTGCGCCACGCGGCGGCGGCGCCCTGGGGCGAGGCCTTCCGGGCGAGCCTGCCGGTCGGCGGGGCGCCGGTCGGATCGCTGAAATATCGCTTCCGCGGCGGCGCGCTGGAGGGAAAAGTCTTTGCAAAGACGGGGACGCTCAACCATGTCGACGCGTTGTCCGGATACATGCAAGCGCGCAGCGGCAGAACGCTGGTGTTTTCCGTCATCGTCAACGACCGACCGCTCGACTCGCCGTCGGCGACCGCCAGGATCGACGCCGCCCTTTTGGAGATCGCCGCGCAGAATTGATGCGCCGGCTTGACCGCCGGCGCTCCAGATCCGGTCGCCGCCGGCGCGCCCGCCGCACAACATTCCGGGGGCAAGGGGGGCGCGTAGTCCCGGCGGCGGCGGTTTACGATTCGTCCGCGGGCGCGTCGGTCTCGGGTTCTTTTGGCGCGTCGCGGAAGCCGCCGTCCATTTCGCTCGCCATGTACAAAAACGCGGCCCAAGCGGCGACGTTCTGGCGGAGGTCGTCGAGCGCGACTTTGTCGAACGTGTCGTCGGGCGTGTGGTGGAGATCGAAATAGTCCCAGCCGTCCTGGCGCAGAGAGACGGCCGGCACGCCGGAGAGCCGCAGCGGGATGACGTCCGGCCCGCCGGAGGCCTCGTTGTTTCCCGGCGCGACGCCGAGCCGGCGCAAGCCCGCGGCCATCGCCGCGCCCTTCGGCAGCGCGCTCTCGCCGAACCGTGTTTGGAATTGCCAGACCCGCCCGGCGCCGAAATCGGATTCGCTGGCGACGACGTGCTTGTCGAGTTCGTCTTTGTGGTCCTTTGCGTAGGCCCGCGCGCCGTGTAGCCCGACTTCCTCAGCACCCCAAAGAATAATGCGGATCGTGCGTTTCGGTTTGCCCGCGACGTCGCGCACGAGTTTCGCGGCGGCCATCGTGATCGCGACGCCCGCCCCGTCGTCGACGGCGCCGGTGCCGAGGTCCCAGCTGTCGAGGTGGCCGCCGATGACGATCAATTCGTCCGTTTCCCCTGGAATCTCGCCGATGACGTTGCCGGAAGGCGCCGCGACTTTCGTTTCCACCGCCACGTCGACGCGCACGGTCACAGGGCCGTCCGCGCGCTCGATCGCGCGCGCCAATTGATCGGCGTCCGGATTGGATAGAGCGAGCGCCGGCGGCTTGCCGCCGGTCGGCGCGTACCGCATTTGCCCGGTGTGGGGAAAGCGGCGGGCGTCGGTGCCCACCGAACGAATAAGCGCAGCGACCGCGCCGCGCTTGCCGGCCTCCACGGCCGCGCCCGAGCGCTTGGCGACCGCTTGGCTGTAGCCGGAGCCGTCTTGCGTGCGCGTCATCAACTCGTCGACGAAGACGATCTTCCCTTCAAGGCCTTCGGCGGGCGCGGCCTGCAGCGCCGGCAACGTCTCGAACCGGACGACTTCGCCGACGACGCCGCCTTCCGGCGTCGGCGTCGAGCCGCCGAGCGCCGTGACGGTGAGCGCTTGCGGGAAGGGGCTGACGATCGCCGCGCTTTCGCTGACGCGCGACCAATAGGGAATGGTGAACGGCTCTATGCGGATGTTTTCAAAACCGAAGGCCTGCATTTTGGCGACGCCCCAGTCGCGCGCGCGGGCCTCCGCGGGCGAGCCGGCGAGGCGCGGGCCGACTTCGGTCGTTAGGCTCTCAAGGACCTCGAGCGCGACCGCGTCTTTGAGGCCCTCGTCGATAAGCCTATCGACCGTCTCCATCTGCGCGTCGGACAAAAACGGTTCGTCGGCGGTTGCGACGCCGAGGCTCGTTGCGGCGACGAGGGCGAAGAGCAAAATCCGCATGGAGATCATCCTTTATTAGGCGCCGAATCGGGCGAGCCATTCGGTCCGGTCGGCGGCCCACACTTCGAGCGTAAATTTCCAAAAGTCGAATTTTTCGTCCGTGCGCGTCTCGCCGATTTTGCGCGCGACGGCCTGGCTGTTGACGTTGGTCGGCTCGATGACCGAGATGATGCGGTCCAGCTCGGGGAATTTGGCAAACGTCCATCGCACGGCGGCGACCGCCGCTTCGGGTGCGTAGCCTTTACCCCAATGCTCGCGCGCGACGCCCCAACCGCACTCTAGCGCCGGCCACCCTTCCGGAAACCACGGGCCGACCCGCCCGACCCAGTCGCCGGTCGCCGTTTCAACGACGGAGAAAAAGCCGTAGCCGCGGATCGACCAATGGCCGATATAAGACGCCGCGCTGCGCCATTCGTCGGCGCGCGCGCGCGGAAGCCCCTCGGGCGCCAACGTCGCGGCGACGTCCGGATGCGCCATCATCGCCATATGGGGCTCGACGTCGTCCGGGCCGAACGGGCGCAGGGTCAATCGGTCCGTATGCAACATGTCGGTCACGCGCGGGCGTCCGTTCAAGCGGCGGCGCGCCGTTCGATCAGGGATCGGGCGATCGCCTCGACGCGTTCGGCATTATGGGCCCAGGTGAGCTTGCGGCGCAACAAGGTCTCCCGGGCCGCCGCGCCGAGCCGCGCGCGCAAGCCGTCGTCGTCAATCAGTGCAGCGAGCGCGCGGGGTAAGGCGTCCTGGTCCGCGGGGTCGAACAAGACGGCGTCCTCGCCGTCGGTCAGCGTTTCTTGGATATTCGCTTGCGCAGGCGCGAGGATCGGCTTGGCGGCCGCCATATATTCAAAGAGCTTTAGCGGGGAGGCGTAGGCGACCGACGCCGGCTGCAGGGCGATGTCGAAAGCGGCGACGTGCTCGGGCATCGCGTCGCGTTGGACGACGCCGGTGACGGTGAACCGCTCGGCGAGCCCGGCGGCGGCCGCTTGGCGCGTCAACGCCTCGCGTGCGGGCCCGTCGCCGACGAGCAAGAGGTGGAGATCGTCGCGGTCGCTCCTCGCCATGAAGGTCAGTATACGGTCAACGCCGTGCCAGTCGCGTACAAAGCCGGTGAAGCCGAGAACGAGACGGTCGCCGAGCCCGTACGCCTCTCGGATCGCCGCGCCGTTCGCCGGCGCCAGAAAATCGTCGTCGACGCCGTTTTGAATGACGGTGACGCGGTCGGGCGCAACGCCGAGCGCGGTCGCTTTTGCTGCGAGGACGCCGGTGACCGGCAACACCGCGTCGGCGGCGCGCCATAGGCCCGCTTCGCTCCAATGCGCGACAGGCCGCAGCGCGAGGCCGCCATTCGTCGCGCGCTCATCTGCGAGCGGGGCGTTGACCTCTAGGATGAACGGCAGCCCGCGTGCGCGCGCAAACCGCGCGCCCGCATGGTAAAAAAGGTTGTAGCGCTCATAAAGAACGTCCACAGACGGAAGGCTCGCCGCGACGCGCGCGAGCCGCCGGTACCCGACCGCCGAATAGCCGAGCTCGGCCGCTTCATAAAGCGCGGCCGCCGGCCAGGCGCGCGCTGCGGCCCCGCCGCGACCGGCCGCATCCAGCCGGCGCGTGGCGGCGCGATCCCCGTCTTCGCCGGGTCCGCAAATGGCGACCGGGCAGCCGCGCGCGCGCAAGGCGTCGGTGAGAGCGCGGATGTGGACATATTGACCGTCCGCGGACCGGGTCCTGTGCGAATAAAGAATCTGCATCGTTGCTCGTGCGCCTTGCTGAACCGTTCGCGTGAAACTGAAGCGGTTGGCCGGACCCGGCAACGCTTCCTCAATTCGCCGATCGCGCGAACGTTACGGTCTTGTAATCGCGCGCGCGCCGCAACAAGCTCGGCGACGTGGGGGGCGTGAACAGCGTGAGGAGTTCGCTATGACGAGGGTCCGCGCTTTAGCCGGTCTCGGGCTCGCCGTGGGGGCGGCGGTTTGGACGACGGGCGTCACGCACGAGGCGCGTGCGCATGATCCGGCGGTTCGCGTGTTCCTCGGGGCGACCGAGCTGAAATCCGGGCACGACCCGCAGCTCGATTGCAAGACGGAACATGGCGTGCGCGTTTGCGCCTGGGCGCGCGCGGCGATCACGAGCCCGATCGCCGCGCCGCCCCTCGGCGCGGCCGCGCTCGACGATCGCCTCGCCGGACGCGAGCCCGTCCGGGTTCGCCGCGAGGTCGTGATCGTCGAGAAGCGCGTGATTGAGCGCCGCTACCACCCGCCGCGGCGGCTGCGCAGCCAGGGTTTCTGGTCGGGCAAGGGCCCGCGCTCCAAGCGGTTCACGCAGGGCTTCTTCTCAGACCGCGTCGCCGCCGAACGCTGACCGCCGCCGATCGCCGACGGTGCAAGTACCTAGAGCGGCGCGGCTTTAGCCGAGCGCCGGCTGCAGCTTCACGCAGGCCTCGACCAAGTCTTCGACCGCGGCGACCGAGTGGTCGAACATCGCTTTCTCGGCGTCGGTAAACGAGACTTCGACGATGCGTTCCGCGCCGTCCGATCCGATAACGATCGGCACGCCGACATAGCGGTCGGTGACGCCGTATTGCCCGTCCAAATAGGCGGCGCACGGAACGACGAGCTTTTTGTCTTTCAAGTAGCTCTCGGCCATCTGGATCGCCGAGGCGGCCGGTGCGTAATAGGCCGAGCCGGATTTCAGTAGGCTGACGATCTCGCCCCCGCCTTTGCGGGTGCGGTCGACGATGGCGTCGAGCTTGTCTTGCGTCGTCCAGCCCATCTCGACGAGATCGGAAAGCGGGATGCCGGCGACCGTCGAATAGCGCGTCAGCGGCACCATCGTGTCGCCGTGGCCGCCGAGGACGAACGCCGTCACGCTTTCGACCGATACGTTGAATTCTTCGGCGAGGAAGAGGCGGAAGCGCGCGGAATCCAAAATGCCGGCCATGCCGACGACTTTTTGCTTGGGCAGCCCCGAAAACTTCTGCAGCGCCCAAACCATCGCGTCGAGCGGGTTCGTAATGCAGATGACGAACGCGTTCGGCGCGTATTGCGCGATCCCTTCGCCGACCGATTTCATGACGTTGAGGTTGATGCCGACGAGGTCGTCGCGGCTCATGCCGGGTTTGCGCGGCACGCCCGCCGTCACGATGCACACGTCGGCGCCGGCGATGTCTTTGTAGTCCTGCGTGCCCGAAAGCGCGCTGTCATAGCCGTCGATCGGCGAGGACTGCGCGATGTCGAGCCCTTTGCCTTCCGGGATCCCTTCGGCGATGTCGAACAAGACGACGTCGCCCAGCTCTTTTTGCGCGGCGATGTGGGCGAGGGTGCCGCCGATCATGCCGGAGCCGATCAGGGCGATTTTGGTGCGGGCCATTGGGGCGTTCTCCTTGAGGCGGGTTCGGAGAGCCCTGTAGCGCATCCGCCAGGGTCGAAAAAGCGCGCGGCCGCGGCGAAACGCAGTTCGTCAGAACGCTTTGATTAGCGAGATCAGCGCCGTCGACTGGACGTACGGCGCGCCGCCGATCGTCAAGGTCGCGCCGGCCGGGTCCGTCGCCTGAAACTCAAGGTCGCGGGTGCGCAGATAGTTGATCTCGGCGCTGAGCTTCAAGGTCGGCGAAAGATCGTAGGTCAGGCCCGCTTTGGCTTGGTAAGCGAACGCCCAGTCCGACGCCGCGTCAAAGCCGGTATCCATGAAGTTCGTCACGCGCGCGCCGCCGACGCCGACGCCGATAAACGGCGTGAAGCGCGTGTCGTTGTCGAAATCGTAGATCACGTTCGACATGAGGATATGCGCGTTGACGTCGTCGTCGATCGGCGGCTGGACCACGGCCGTGGTGACGCCGTCAATGTCGACCGACTCGTAGGCGTTGGACGTGAAGCGATACTCAAGTTCGGTGCGGAACCCGCTCGGATACTTAAAGCCCACGGCCCCGCCGATCGCGAGGCTATTGTCAAATACGCTTTCGCGCCCCGGAATTGCGGTCGCCGCGCCGCCCGCCGGCGCGACGGTTTGGGATTGGTCGGCGTCCGTGACGGCGGCGACGCCGATCGATACTTTACCGTAGAGGCCGACGTCGTCATCGGTTTGCGCGTCCGCGTCCGACTGGGCGAGGGCGGCGGGCGAGACGGCGCACGACAAAACAGACGCCGCCAATACGGCGCGACGGTTCACGGTCATAACGTGACTTAACCCTCCTGAACCCGACCCGCTCACCGGTTTAGGAGATTTGTTCGCGCCGCAACAGGATAAAAGCGACGACGCGAAAACCACGGACGCCGAAGCGCCGGTTCGGCGCGCCGAAGCGTTTCGGACCGGCGCGGGGTTAAGCGCCGCCGCCGGCTTTCTCGCGCGCAAAATACTCCTTGGAAAGGCGCGCGACGAGCGGGCTCAAGACCAACAGGGCGATGAGGTTCGGCGCGGCCATCAGCCCCGTCAGCGTGTCGGCGACGAGCCAGAACAGGCTGACGACGTCGGTGAGTACGCCGCCTTCTTCGACCATGAGAACGCTCGCCCCGAGAAACACGACCGCGATCCAGCTCAGGCGGAAGGCGAAAATGCTGCGCTCGCCGATGAGGAACTCGCAACAGCGTTCTCCGTAATAGCTCCACCCCAAAATCGTCGTGAAGCCGAAGACCGCGAGGCCGACGGCGACGATGTGTTGGCCGACGCCGGGAAGCGTGTTTTCAAACGCGGCGACGGTGAGCGGCGCGCCGGTCTCGCAGCCGGCGGGCAGGGAGACCAGCGATTCGCGCACGAAGGGCTCGCAGCTTTCCGGGATGATGCCGGCGGTGATGATGACGATCGCGGTGATCGAACACACCACGATCGTGTCGATGAACGTGCCCAGCATTGCGACGACGCCCTGGTTGATCGGGTCTTTGTTTTGAGCGGCCGCGTGGGCGATGGGGGCCGACCCCTGGCCGGCTTCGTTGGAAAAGATGCCGCGCGCGACGCCTTTTTGCATGGCGAGCAACAATAAGCCGCCGACGAAACCGCCCTTCGCCGCGTCGATGCCGAAAGCTTTCGTGAAAATTTCGCCGAACGCCGCCGGCACCGCTTCGGCATTGAGGCCGATGACGACGAGGCCGGCGAAGAGATACCCGAACGCCATCGCCGGCACGAGCCGCGAGGCGACGGTCGCGATCCGCTTGATGCCGCCGAGGATGACCGCCGCCGCGCCGCCCGCGAGCACGAGCCCGGAGACCCACGGCGCGACGCCGTAGGTCTCGTTCAGCGCATCGGCGATCGAGTTGGCTTGGATGGACGCGCCCGTGCCCCAGGACGCTAAAATCCCGAAGACGGCGAACAACACGCCGAGCCACGCCCAGGCCGGCCCCATTCCGTTTTTGATGTAGTACATCGGCCCGCCGACATGCCGACCGGAAGCGTCGACCTCCCGGAACTTCACGGCGAGCACGCCTTCAGCGAACTTGGAGGCCATGCCGACCAGCGCGGTCATCCACATCCAAAAGACCGCGCCCGGCCCGCCGATTGCGATCGCGACGGCGACGCCGGCGATGTTGCCGGTGCCGATGGTTGAGGAGAGCGCCGTCATCAACGCGCCAAACGGAGAGACGTCGCCTTCCTCGCCGCCCGAGCGTTTGCGGAACAACTGGCCGAACGCATAGGGGATTTTCAGAATCGGCATGCCGCCGAAGCGGACGGTTAGGTAAAGACCTGTCGCCAATAACAACAGCAAGACCGGCGGGTAAGGTACGGACGCCGATCCCCAAACGAGCGCGTTCGTTTGCTCGATGATGCTCACCAAATTCATGTAGACGCCCCTCGGGCCGGCGTGCGCGTGACGCTCGCGCCGGCTATCCTTTTGATAAGCCGCCGAGATTAAGCGCAGCGCGCACCCGCCGTCCAGCGTGCGGACGCAGCCTGGGGCGAGGTCTCTATCTTTCGGCCCGCCGGCATTCAACGCATACTGTCCAAAACGATCCCGCTGCGCGCGAACGCCTTTGGAGTGCTGCCGTCATGTCGAAACCCGTTTTTGCGGCGCTATTGCACGCGGTCTTGTTCTTCTTTTCGGGGCTCGCCCTTGCGCAAACGCCGACCGCGCCGTCTGCGACGCCGCCGGTCGACGCGCCCCTCGCGACCTACGAAGCGACGTTGCGCGCGTTCCTCGCCGTCAACGAAGACCTCCTCGATGAGAGCGCCGCCGCCCTCAACGCGCACCGGGTTTTCGACCTGAAGGGAGGACCCGACGGTTGTCGTAAGCTGCTGTCGACCGCCGCCCGCAACGAGTTCGACGCGCGCGCTTTTCTTGAAGCGGCCGTCGCGTCGTACCGCGCGCGCCGCTCCGATCTTTCCGCCGGTTCGCCGCGCGTGCGCTTTTCGTATTCGGCCGTCGTCAGTCTCGGCGCCTACGATTTCGATCGGAAAGGCTTCTCGTTTCTCAACGCCTACCTGGACGGCGTCACGATCGGCGATCGGATCTATCCGAGCCCCGTCGGCATCGGGTGGAAACAGGTCGTCGACCAGCCGCCGGCCGCTGCGTACTGCAACCAATACGCGCTCCTTCTCGCAAAAGCCGGCGTCCCGCGGGTTCTGACGCCGACGCCGGACCGATTCGCCATCGCCTTTCCCGGCGCCGACGAGGACCGCACGGCGCGCTATTTCTTGCCGATGGAGCGAGACGCGGCCGAAGCCTACCGGGAACGCAATCGCGACAAGAGCCGGGTGAACGGGGATACGCTGATGCGCATCGACTTCGTCGTCGACGCCGTCGCCACTCGGGCGACGACGCGGCGATCGAGTTTCGGTCAGGACGCGATCGTCGCCGAAAAGGTCGTCGCGCGCTTCGTCGACCCGTCGACGGGGGACGTGCTGCGCGTTTACGAACGCACCCGAGAAGTCGGCGAGGCGGCCTCCGAGAGCCCGGCTCGCGGGCCCGAGCGCCTGCCCGTATTAACGCCCGCGGCGGCCGGTCTTCTTGCGTATCGCGATGCAGCCGATTTCCATACGGACGATCTAAGAGCCGCCGCAATCGTCCGTATCTTGAGCGCGGAGCGCCGGCTCTACGATTCGTATGACGAGCAGTACGAAGATCGGGCGCGATTTCAGCCGCTCGATTATAGTTGGGAGGAGGCGAACGCCGCCGGCGACGCCCGGGTCGCCGAGGCGATCAGAAAAGCCTATCTCGGCCGGCCCGTCGACTGGTCGTTCGTGCGCGACCATCCGGAATTCGACAGTCGCAAGCTGATGACCGTGCGGGCGACGATTTTCAATCCGCGTTGGTCGAAGACGGAGAGCGTCGAGGCGATCGCGCGGTGCAAACTCCCGGTGTTCAAGGCGTTTCTGGATGCTGCTGCAGCGCGGATACCGGACGAAATGGCGCTCGTCGTGCCGCTGGCGAGCCTCAAATACGACGCGTCGAACGAACTCTTGAAAATCGATCCGCGCCGCGATGCGACCGACGTCGAAAAAGCGTTGGGCCTCAAC
>JBCCZS010000002.1:0-63356 GCA_039187035.1 Pseudomonadota bacterium
CCATCGTGCGCCGCGCGCTGCAGTCGCCGATCCGCCAAATTGTCGCGAACTCAGGCGGCGAAGGCTCGATCGTCGTCGGCAAGCTGCTTGAACAAAACGACTTCAAGTTCGGCTTCAACGCGCAGACCGAAGAGTATGGCGACCTCATCGCGACCGGCATCGTCGACCCGGCGAAAGTCGTGCGCACCGCGCTGCAGGACGCAGCATCGGTGGCCGGCCTCCTCATCACGACGGAAGCCATGGTCGCCGAAGCGCCGAAGAAAGACGCCCCGGCCCCGGCGATGCCCGGCGGGGGCATGGGCGACATGGGCGGCATGGGCTTCTAAGACCCGACGCCTACGGATTGCTCGTTGCGTATCATCGTTGCGTAAGACAAAGGGCGGCCCTCGGGCCGCCCTTTTTTGTCCGCGGGCGCGGACCTGAGGCCGTCTCCGCGCGGCGCCGGTCGATTGGGTCGCGACTGGCCGCCCTTGCCGCCGCCGCGTTCGCCTTGCTACGCGTTATGCGGAGCGAGGGGGCTCGGTATGAAACTCTTTAAGAAAGCAGCCCGCAAAGAGGGGACGCGCATCAAAGAGCGTCGGGCCGTTGTAACGGCGGGCAGAGCCGCGCGGTCCAAAGAACCCCGCTTGGCCGATAGCGGGTCGATGCTGCTCCGCACGGGCCCGCCGCCGGCGGCCGCCGGCCCGTCCCGGTTTGACGCCGTGGCCGCCGCCTTTGCCGGCGAGGCGTGGGAGGATTGGTGGCGAACCGACTATTCGGTCGACGGTCTGCGTCAACGCGGGGAATTCGACCTTTACGAAAAAGCGGGCACGCCGATTTTCTCGTTTGCAGGCAAGCAATGGACGGCGCTTCACATGCCGCTTTGCGCGCGCGACGGGACGCCCAGTCCCAAGCTCCTTATGGCGGTCGAACACGGAAGGATCTACGACCCGGACACGATGCTCGGCATGTCTCGGATCGATCTGCGTCGCCTTGTGATTGATGCTTGCGAGGGGAACGACGCTTGCGTCGACTACTTCACCAACGACGACTCGCCCGATAACTTCGCACAATCACTTAACGCCGTCCTTGACGCCGCTACGGGTCGAACCCGGTTGGACGGCCTCGTGTGCCCCTGCGACATCAAGATCAACGGTCCTGTGCACGACATGGAAGAGGGGCCGACGACGACTTTCGCCTTCAATCGGTGTTCGTTTTTTGGCGAGGCGCGTTTTGAGGACGCAAGTTTTGACCTTTTGCAGTTTTTCGAGTGCACGTTAAGTGACGATATAAAGTTCAATCGGTGTCGGATAGACGCCCTCCGTTTTTTTCGTACGGGTTATAACTCAAGATTTGCAACGAATAAGTATTACAAAAGGATGATTATATATAATTCCACCATTTTGGACATTTACTCATCAAGTTCAGGGTTCTCCATTTTTGTTGTAGAATCATCATCGGTAAAGAGAGCTTTATCCTTTAACGAGCACTGCGGCTCTGATTTAGAGTTGTTCATTGCCGGAAAACGCAGTGAAAATTGTTCGGTGGGCGACGTATCGATTAGGGAATTACCGGCTCATAGCACGTGCGAACCTTTCCTTAGTATCCTGCACGCCACCGTCGAGGGCGTGCTCGACATCGACGCACGAATGAATAACGCGCAATTCGTTCTGCGGAACTGCACAATCGTTGGGCCAATTGATGCGTCGGGCGCAAAGCTGCACCCGGGGTCGAATTTTACCAACGTCGCTCTGAAGATTAGTCCCAAAGAGTTCGTTCAAGGAAAAATCAATCGCCGTAAGTTGTTTATGCGGATGGACGAGCGACTGGGCTGGGGAAACGAAGACCGGCCCATCGACGCGGAAGCCGAAGCGACCCGTTACGTCAACAATGTTGAAAACGGTTTTCGCCATCTTCGAAAGCTCGCCAAAGATAATCGGCAGACAGATTATGAATTATTGTTTTACCAGAGACAATTTGAGGCGCGCACGAAGCGTCGTGACGTTCCGTTAACGGAGCGGCGCTTCCTGCGTCTTTACAGGCTGATATCTAAGTATGGGACAAGTCTTGAGCGTCCCCCGCTTTGGCTTGCGGCGTTTGCAACGTTGTGTTTTGCGGCGGCGCTTGCGGCAACCTGGGGGGCTGGCGCAGAACTTAGGGACGCCTATGCCGCGGCCAGTTGGGCGGCGTCCCAAGCGCTGCCTCAAACGCCGCCGCCCTTGAACGACCTTGGGGCCCCGTCGGCGCTCGCCGCGCTCGCCGCCGGCCACGAGGGCGTCCTTTACGCAATGATTGTCGCTGCGAAGGTCGTCTCTTTCACGCTGGTCGCCCTATTCGTGATCGCGCTGCGCCGCCGCTTCCAGATCGACTAAAGCGCGGCGCTCAACGCTGCGGCCCGGTTGCATGTCGCTGCGTTATGAGCGGGCGGGCCATCCGAAATTGACGCGCTAGCCCGTCAACGCAATTTGACACAGATCAATCGGCCGTCGCCGGGGCGCGCTCTATTGGGCGCGCTCCCAAATCGAAAGGCGGCCGCCCATGCGCATCGTGCTCGTTCACCCGAATTATCATTCCGGCGGGGCGGAGATTGCGGGGAATTGGCCGCCGGCTTGGGTCGCCTATATCGCCGGCGCGGCGAAAAAGGCCGGGTATACGGACGTTCATTTCCTCGACGCGATGACGAACCATCTCGGCGACGAGGACTTGGCCGAGCGCCTCGCCGCGTTGGACCCCGACGTCGTCGGCGTGACGGCGATCACGCCGTCGATCTACGCCGCCGAGCGCGTTCTTGAGATCGCGCAAGAAGCCGCGCCGCGCGCCTTACGCGTCCTCGGCGGCGTCCATGCGACGTTCATGTACAAGCAGGTCCTCTCCGAAGCGCCACATGTCGACGTCATCGTGCGCGGCGAGGGCGAAGAGATTTTCGTCAACCTCCTAAACGCCGTCGCGGACGGGACCTACGCGACCTCGCGCTCGGAAATCAAAGGCCTCGCCTTCCGCACCGACGAGAAGATCGTCGCGACTCCGGCCGCGCCGACGGTCAAAGACATCGACGGCATCGATCCGGACTGGTCGCTTCTCGAATGGCGGAAATACACCTATGTGCCGCTCGGCGTGCGCGTCGCGATCCCCAACATGGCCCGCGGCTGCCCGTTCACCTGTTCGTTCTGTTCGCAATGGAAATTCTGGCGCGACTACCGCGTGCGCGATCCGAAGAAAGTCGTCGACGAAATCGAACGGTTGGTCGAGGAGCACGACGTGGGCTTTTTCATCCTTGCGGACGAAGAGCCGACCATCAATCGCAAGAAGTTCATTCAGTTCTGCGAAGAACTCATCGCCCGCGGCCTGCCCGACAAAGTCAAATGGGGCATTAATACGCGGGTGACGGACGTTCTGCGTGATGAAGAGTTTCTCCCGCTCTACCGCAAGGCGGGCCTCGTGCATGTCTCGCTCGGCACCGAGGCGGCCGCGCAGTTGAAGCTCGACCGCTTCAACAAAGAAACCAAAGTCGAGGACAATCGCCGCGCTATCCAGCTGTTGCGCGACGCCGACATCTTCACCGAAGCGCAGTTTATCGTCGGGCTGGAAAACGAAACGCCGGAGACGTTGGAAGAAACCTACCAGATGGCGCGCGACTGGGACCCTGACCTCGCCAACTGGTCGATGTACACGCCCTGGCCGTTTACGCCGCTGTTCCAAGAACTCGGCGACAAGGTCGAAGTGTTCGATTTCTCCAAATACAATTTCGTGACGCCGATCATGAAACCGGAAGCGATGGACCGCGGGGAACTCCTCGACCGCGTCATGCGCAATTATCGGCGCTTTTATATGCGCAAGGCGTTTTTCCATTATCCCTGGCGCGGCAAGGGTTTTCGCCGGCGCTATCTCCTCGGTTGCTTGCGCGCGTTCTTGAAGGCCGGCTTCCAGCGGACGTTCTACGATCTTGGCAAGGTCGGCTATTGGGGGCCGCAGACGAAAAAGACCGTGGACTTCCAATTCGACGACACGAAACAGATCGCGCCTGAGCAGACCGACGATTGGGTCGCCGCCGCCGAGCGCACGCGCAAGCATCAGGCGATGATCGAACGCGCCAAGGCTGCGCAGGCCGCCAAGGCGTGCGGCGGCGGGGAGGAGCAATTGAGCGAGGCTGAATTGGATGCGCGCACCGTTCGTGCGCCCGCCGAATAAAGGGCGGTCCCGTGTCGCCGCCCTGCGCCTCGGCCCGAACGCCGCACCCGCCGATCGTCCCCGTCGCCCGGCTCGGCGAGGTCGCGCGCGTCGGGCCGAACGCGGTCACGCAACTCATCGCGGCGATGGACGCGGCGCACGTGACCGCACTGAAGCGATCGGTGTTCGAGGCGGCGCATTGCGCGCGCTACCTAGAACATCCGCCTACGGAAATGATCCCGGAGTATGAAGCCGCTTTCGTGCACCGGTCGCTCATCGCGCAGGCCGATCCCGCGCGCGCGCGCTCGCTCGCCGAGGACGCCGGCCGCCGCACCGCCGATTACATTATCGCCAATCGCATTCCCGCGCCGGCGCGGCTTATCCTAAAGGCGCTGCCGGCGTCGCGCGCCGCGCCGATGCTTGCCGACGCGATCGCCCGGCACGCCTGGACGTTTTGCGGTTCCGGCCGGTTTAAGGTCGCGCGCGGCGGGCCGCGCCGGCTCACGCTGTCGATTACGGACAATGCGCTCGCGACCCCTGGCTGCCCTTGGCATGTCGCGGTATTCGAGCGTCTGTTTCAGACGCTCGCTGGTGCAAACGCCCGCGTGGCGCATCGATCCGCCGGCACGTCCGGCGCGCAACGCTCCGACTTCAGCGTAACGTATTAAGGCCGGGTTCCTTCGCGCGAAAAACACACGCGGTTCTCTCCTCAATGGGGATAGTTCGCTTTTTTGTCCGTATTCAAACGACCCGTACAAGTCTTGCGGGAATTTGTCGTTGAACGGGCCCTAATTAACGCCGCATTTCCAAGTGCTTCTGGCGGAAACAGGCTTGTCCAGAGTGTACTGCTGGCGTAAGCCCTGCGGGAGTTCCAGAGCATGCTCTTTATTTTCGAGCGGCGTAGTAAAGGGGGAAACGTATCCATGGCCACATTTCGTATTTTCGACCAGGAGATCCGCGGTCAGTCCTTTGAGGTTTGGGTCGCCGACGGCCTCGTCCAATATGTCGTGAACGGAGAGATTCGGCATGACCTGACCTCTGTCACGGACTTTTTGATTGCGGCCGCCAAGCGGATCAACCGGCCGAACGGCACCGACGACAGCATCGTCGAGGCCAGCGGGACCGTGAACGACAACGCGCTTGAAAACTTCCAGAGCGGCGCCGCGCCCGTCTTTGACACTGGCGGCACGAACCCGTCGATCAACCTGCAAGACGACGACACGGAAGTGAAGATCGGCGGGAGCGGCGTCGGCGGATCGTTGCGGATCGATTTCGGGTCAAACAATCAAGCACGGACCGAAGCCGCTGAATTCCTCGCATTCGCCGAAGATCTCCTCGGAAAGGCGCAGGCCGATGAGATAGCGACAAAGACCGGCGTCCAGATCGGTGATTTCACGCGCACCGTAACCGTCTCTCAACGCGACGACGACATTCGGAAGATCAAATTCAAGTCGACCGGCGACGTTCGCGATAAGTCGTGGGCGGATCTATTTATCGAAGAGTTGGCGGCCGATTTTAACGGTGAACAGACGAATAACGGCAACGTGAACGAATTGAGTTACCGGGCCAATCAACTCTCGATTGACGCTACGAGCGTTAATCTAGGTGCCCAGGGCGTTGGCGGCAGCGAACGATATGAGTTTGACACGACCGAAGACGCGCAGGCTTTTTTTGACGCTGTTGACGCCGCGTTCGGTTCCGGCAGCAACCGCGGCGCCGTGATCAATTCCGCGATGGAATTGATCGCGGAAAGCCTCGGCGGCGTGCAAATCCGCAACGGGAATGTATCGGTGAATTACGATGCGTCGCAAATCAAACTGTCAGGCGGCGACAAAGACATCGTCGACCTTGGAAGCCGCGGCGTCGGCGGAAAAGAGCAATACAAATTCGCCGACCAGGAAACGGCGCAGAAATTCATCGATCTCGTCCGGGACGCGGTCGGGGTTGAAGCGCACGCCAGCACGCTTGTTGATGAATTCGTATACAAAGTGTCCGGCGGCGCCGGCATCTCGGGGTCACCAACTTTTGTAGGCAAAGATGCGTTTATCGAGTTCATCGCTGAGGAATTTGGCGGGGATATGCGGCGAGACGGCGCGGTTAGCGAAAGCTTCGACGGCGCGACGCGTATTTCCAGTGACGGATTATCCGTTACGCTCGGCCCGCGGGGCGTCGGCGGGAAGGAGATCTGGGAATTCGAGACCGAGGACGATGCGTCAGCCTTTGCAGCGACGCTCGCGGACCTCTTCGGCTAACGCTCGAAGGCCGCTTGAGAATAAGGGCCCGACGCGCGTCAGCGCGCGGGCTCTTTTTTTATGCGGGTCCGCTCGTCTTGCACTTTTCGTCACGTTAGCGGGGCGGCGCTTTGTATTGAAACATTCCGACGCCCTAGATTTTTTGTTTTGAGCGCCTGAGCCGGTCTTTACCCGATCCAATGTGATGATCCGACGCTCTAGCCGCTTGCTTTTCGAAAGACGACGCTGAGGTTGTTCGCCGGCATCGGGATGGTCTTTTCAAGCGTAAGGCCGACGGTCAGCGCGTGCGGGACGAGGTCGCGGTCGAGATCGCGTACGCCCCAGGACGGATCGCGCGCTTGAAGGCTCGCGTCAAAGTCTGCGTTCGACGGGGCCGTGTGGCGGCCGTCGCGCATAAACGGTCCGTAGACGAATAGAATGCCGCCGTCCGCTAGGTGCGCGCCCGCCCCCGCGATGAGACCGTGATAGGCGCTCGGCGGCGCGATGTGGATCATATTGCACGAGACGATTGCGTCGAGCCCGCCGGGCGCGTCGGCCGCCGCGCCCCATTCCGCGTCCGCAACGTCGATCGCATGCGGCGGGGCGACGTTCGGCAAGCCTAGGCGGCGCGTCCAGGCGGCGATCGAGGCGCGCGACGCCGGATCCGGATCGCCGGGGCGCCAGGCGACTTGCGGCGCGGCCGCAGCGATGTGGACGGCGTGCTCGCCGGTGCCGGATCCGACTTCAAGGACGACGCCGGCGGCGGGCGCAACGGACAAAAACGCGTCGCGGACGGCGTCGCGATTGCGTGCGGCGGACGGAGAAAACAACCGCGCTTCATCCGCATCGCGATCTTCCAGCGCGACTGGCGGCTGGGGCGGTGGTTGGCGCGGCCGCTTTGGTGGCGGGCCCTCGGTCATCCGCCCGAACACGACGCCCCGCCGAGCACGCAGAACGTCGCGCAATGCGGGTGGTTGAGCGCAACCGGGCGATCGGCCTCGGCGAGCGACGCGCCGAGTTCGAAGCGATCGTCGTAAGGGATAAGCGTGCAGGCGAGAATTGCGGGCGCGGCGGCGCCCTTGCGTTTGACGACCATCCGGCTCGACGCGCACATCATGTCGCCGGGCCGCACGCCGACGATCGACCAGCACCCCTCGGAGATCTCCGGCGGGTCCGCGTCTACTTCCATTTCCGGAAACAAGACGAGACGCTCCGGGTCGGTCGCATCAATGGCGAGGCTATGCGCGTCAAAAAGATGTTGATAGGCGGCGACCGCGTCGGCGCCGGCGGCGTTCATGGCGGCGCGGCCGGCGACGCTCACGGCCGCGCCGATCTCGCACAGCCAGGACAGGCCCTTGAGTGATTTGTCGAAGGCCCCGGGCCCGCGTTCGGCGTCGTGGCCGGCCGCGTCGGCCGCATCGAGGCTAACGCGCAAACGGAAACGCGCGCCGTACTCCTCGACGGCTGCACGGATCGACCGGCGAACGCCGGGGCGCGCCATCGGGGTCATTGCGTTCGTCAGGATCAAGACGGTCGCGTCCGCGGACCGGCTCAACACATGGCGGGCCATTGCAAAGAGGTCGCGGTTCATGAACGGCTCGCCGCCGGTGAAGCCGACCTCGGTCGCGCCCGCCGCAAGCGCTTCGTCAATAAGCGGCGCAGCCTCATCGGCGGTGATGTAAACGAGGCGATCGTTGGTCGGGCTCGATTCGATATAACAGTTCGTGCACGCAATGTTGCAGAGCGTGCCGGTGTTGATCCATAGCGTGCGCAGGCCCGTCGGCGCGACGCGGGCGCGCAGCGCGCCGTCAGCGCAGCGCACGGGATCGAGAAATTTGGCGGCGGCGGGGTCGGCGGCGTCCAACATGTCGGGAGGATGCCGGCGCGCGTCGGCGCAAACAAGCAGGCGCGCCGACGCGGGGCGTTCACGTCATCGTTAGGCGGTCGGGCCCGACGCGGTGCGTTAGTCGTCGCGTTTGACCGGCGCGCCCCAGGCTTCGTCGTCGTCATAGCGTCCGTCGGACGCCTCGCCCGCCGGCTCTTCCGACAGCGGGGTTACGCCGCCAAGGGTCGGCCCGACCGGGGTCAGCGCGGTCACGCTTTCCCGACGCGCCAAACTATAGGCGGCCTGGCGTAACGGCGCCGAGCCGGGGTTCGACGCCCGCTCGCGGAAAATAATGTCCGCCGGCGTTACGTCCGCGTTGTAATACGCCTCGTTGAACCTGTTGCGGACCTTCAGGACCGCGCCTTCCACGCTAATGCCGCCGTAAAGACCGCGCGAGCGGGAGAAGGCCAGCACGTCAGTCGTCTGCGCCTTGCCGCCGGCGCCCACGGGGCCCGCCGCGATCGAGAGGTCCGCCCCGAGTTTCACCGACGTCGAGAGCAATTGTTCCTTGCCGCGGTTGGTCATGACGAGAAGAACGATTTCGGAGGCCTCGCCGCCGGCCTGAAAGCCGAACGAGACCGATCCGACCGTCATGAACACCGGATGCGTCCAGGATCCGTCGTCGTTTTTGGCCAACATGACGGCGTTGCCGGCGGCGCCGCCGAGGATGAAGCCCGCGCGCACGGAATTCGGAATGACGACGATGGCTTTGGCGTCGTCCGCAAGGCCCCACATGGCCTCGAACGCGCTGTCGGTGGCGAAGTAGTTCAGCGTTTGCGTCGACTGGGCGACGATCCGCTCGGCCTTGTCGCGCTTTCCGGCGTGGGCCGGCGCGGCGGCGGCGAATACGAGGGCGGCGAGGGTCGCAAGCAAGTGCGGCAGTCGGCAATTGAAAAACATCACGGTCGGGCCTCCTTTCGGCGCCGAACGAACCGGCGCGACCTACGGCATACGCGTGTTTGAAGCGGAAAAAAGCGGCGCAGGCGAGGCGGGCCGATGAAATGTTGGTGATGTTCGCCTCGCCTCGCCTCGCCTCGCGTCTGCGCCGACGCCGGAGCGACCGGCCGGCGACGCGGCGCCGTTGACGGTCGGCGCCGCGATGGGCATCGTCCGCCGGCCGGGCGCGGGTGTAGCTCAATGGTAGAGCAGGAGCTTCCCAAGCTTAAGACGAGGGTTCGATTCCCTTCACCCGCTCCAACCATGCGGTCGCTTTGATCGTTCGGCGCCTTGCGGTCCCGTAATGCGAGGTGCTTCTTGCGCTTCCATGATGTAAATTGGCAACAATCGCTCAGCTTGTTGTTTTTCTTGCTGTTTTCGCCGGAGCCGCTGTAGGCGCGAGCGCGCAGTCCCGAACGCGCTGATCAATGCGTCTGATTTCTTGGGCGCGGACCCGCGGGAATGTGAAGCTCGTGTTACACATATTGTCGCGGTTCTTCCGCGACCGGCGGCGACAAAACCAACAATCAGCCTCCGACGTGACTGTTAGGCATCGTTCCAAGGGAGGACAAATGTCTAAAATGATCAATATTCGCTGCGGCGAATTTGGTCGGGCGGCGCTGTTAGATCTGCGCGGTTCGCTCGTTGAGCACTCGCATTCGCAAGGGCATTTGCTGTTTTGGCTCGGCGGCGACCCGTGCGCGATGAACGTCGCCAACGCGTGTTTCCCGTTCAACGCGGAGCGCGCCGTCGCGGTCAACAGTTGGGAGCCGCACGCCGTCGTCGCCGCGCGCGCCGACCAGCGATGCCTCTTTCTGCTCTTTTATCTCGACCCGGAATGGATGGCGGGCCGATGCGCCGCGCTCGGGGTTGCGCCGCGATTTGCCGAGCGCTCCTTCGCGGTCTCCAGGGGGTTGGGATCGCTTGTCGATGCTTGTAAAAAAGTCCTCTCCAGCGAACAGGACGGCGTCGATTTCGACGGGTGCGTGCGAAGCATTTTCGACCGATCGATGACCAATATCGCCTCGTCGAACGATCAGGACCCGGCGAGCGAGGGCGGGCGCTATTGCATCGATTTCCGCGTCCGCAAGGCCGTCGACTTCATGAAAACCAACGTCGACGGACGAAAGAACTTCGAGGATGTGGCGCGGGCGGCGGGCTTGTCACGGCCCCACTTTTTTTCGCTGTTCCGCCAGCATATGCACCTCACCCCCAGCATTTACTGGAACACGCTGCGCATGGAGCGCGCGATCGAGCGGTTGGTTTCTAGCGACGTGTCGCTCAGTGAAATCGCCGACGATCTCGGCTTTTCCGAACCCGGAAATTTCTCGCGTTTCTTCCGCAACCACGCCGGGGTGTGCCCGAGCCAGTATCGGCTTGTCGCGGCCGGGCCGGCCGCGAAGCAGGCGCTTGCGCGCAACGACAACGTCGCCTAGCGCGCCCGCGCGGTTTCGCTGCGCCGCGGAAAACGGCGTCGCGCCATTTAGATACTATCGGATAAGCGCGCCCGGAGAATTGCGCCTACGCTCGGCGCGCGATTGGGTGACGCTGTCGCTTTTTGATCACGACAAGACGCGAGGACGCGCATGGCCGATACGGTAACCGTCAGCATTCCTTATGAGTCGTTGGACCCGCTCACCATCGGGTCCTGTGAAGACCCGTCGATGGTCTACCGAGAAGAAATAAGCGTCGACATTCCCGAGAAGAATTTGTGGGCGTGGATCAAGCCCGACCAGCCGGCCCCGGTAAAAGACGTAACGGCCCACACGGCGCAACAGCTTGAAGCCCCCGTTTCGGGACCGCCCTTTTCCCAACTCATCGGCCCGGATAAGTCGCTCGCGATCATCATCGACAACCAGTTTCGGCCGACGCCGGCGTCGAAGATTTTGCCGGCGATTTTTGACGCGATCGACAAGCACGGGATCAAAGACGCGCGCGTCGTCTGCGCCAACGGCAAAGTCTTTCCGATGTCGGAGCGCGACACGGAATTGAAGATCGGCAAAGAGAACCTCGCGCGCATGCAGCGCATGGGGATCCCGTTTTTCCAAAACGACGAACCGCGCAACCCGGACAAATATACGTTCATCGGCGTGACGTCGCGCGGCACGCCCGTTTGGCTGCACAATGAAGTCGCCAAATGCGACGTGAAAATTTCAATCGGCCAGGCGCAGTCGAACCATTGGGGCTATGGCGGCGGCGGCAAGTTGATTTTGCCGGGCGTGGTGTCGGACGAAACGATCGAGACGAACCATGCCGCGTTCGTCATGTCGCCGGATACGCATTACGGCGCGCTCGCCGGGCCGATGCGCTCCGACATCGACGACGCGGCGACCCTCGCCGGGCTCACCTGCACGTTAAATTCGGTCTTGGACACGCAGGGCGCGGTCTGCTTCATGAATTTCGGCGACCATCCGCATGCGCACCGCGCGGCGGTCGAGAAGTTCAATGCGATCTACGCTTACGATCGGCCCGCCGACGGGCCGGCGGACATCGCGGTTTGCGGCGTGTTCGCGCCGACCGACCATTTGTTTTTTCATACGGGCTGGGGCTGCATGTCGGCCGACCTCGTCCTGAGGGACGGCGGCGACATGATCTATTGTTCGCCGAGCCCGGGCGTGAACACGCATATCGGCGATTTCCCGGGCCTGGCGCTCATGGACCTCATGAAGCCCTATATGCCGCCGAGCGGGCCCAACCTCGAACGTCTGCACCGGGACATCTATTCGCGCACGGTTGAAATGTGGGCGGGGTGCATCTGGGTGCCGATTTACGAAGTGATGTCGCGAAAAGGGCTGACGGTCGTCACGCTCAAAGAGAATCTCGACATGGCGAAAGACATCGGTCTGCCCGCCAGCACCTCGTTGCAGACCTCGTTCGATCAGGCGCTCGCCAAACACGGGCCGGACGCCAAGGTGATCGTTCTTCCCTATGCGCGCTATCAGATGCCCACGGACGCGATCCGTATGCCGAGCGATGCGGCGACGGCGCAAGCGGCCGAATAGCGCGGCCGGTGCTTGAGGCGCGCGCGGCCCCCATTCGCGGGTCGACGACGGTGCTTGAGCTGTTGACCCGGTTTCCGGGCGGGGAGGCCGCGCGGTTAATGGCTGAACTCCATTGGGAGTGCGCCCATTGCGCGGTGAGCGCGAAGGAACCGCTGGCGCTTGCGGCCAAGCGGCACGGCAACGATCCGCGCCGCGTGGTCGAACTCTTTCGCGCGTTGCGCGACGGGCGCGTCGACGACACGTTGTTGGCGTCGGCTAAAGACCGTCGCGGCCTGAAGCACACGACGTGGGCGGATTACGCAACGCCGCGGCGTTCCTAACCCGTTGAACGGAGGCTCGTATGGCTTTTGTGAAATCCATGACGCCGGACAATGAAAGCGTCTCGGCGGTGATGGGCGGCTACGGCGAACAGGCCAAGGCGCTCTTCGCCCTGACCCAGCAGGTTATGCGCACCGGCGACAGTCGCCTCGACGCCGGACAGCGCGAGTTGATTGCGGCGTATACGTCGCAGCTCAACAGTTGCAATTATTGTTTCGGCACGCACCAGGCGACGGCGGCAGCATTCGGCGTCGACGTCGCGGTGCTTGAAGCGGTCGAGGCGGACATTGACGCCGCTGCGATAGACCCCGCGATGAAGCCTGTCTTGCGCTACGTGAAGACGCTGACTTTAACGCCGGCCAAGCTGACGCAAGCCGACGCGGACGCGATCTTCGCGGCGGGCTGGGACGAGAATGACTTTCATTACGTCGTCATGGTTTGCGCGCTCTTTAACTTCTTCAACCGGATGATTGAGGGATACGGCGTCCAGAACGTCGCCGACTTTTGGGCGGCGCGCGGCGCGACGCTCGCCGAACGCGGGTACGTCCTATAAGAGGCGCGGCGCGAATTTCAGATCAAGCGATAATGCGCGGCGTGCAGAATTCTCTATCGTCAGACGATGGATGAGCGTGCGTCGACCCCGCCGGCGGGGTGCGCGACGGGGAGGCGGCTGCTTATGTTGGCTTATGAAACGCCCGGAGACGTGGCCGACGCGCTAAAGTTGATGGGCGGCGCGGGCGCCGTCGTAATCGCCGGCGGCACGACGAATTTCGGCGACATCGCCGAAGAGCCCCACAAATACAGCGTCGTCGTCGACATTACGAAACTCGGATTGCGGAAGATTGCGCGCGACGGCGGGGTCATCTCGATCGGCGCGGCGGCGACGATGGCCGACCTTCTCGGCGATCCCGACCTTGCGACCCTCCATGGGGCCGCGCGCGCGGTCGGGGGGCCGGCGCTGCGCAATGCGGCGACCGTCGGCGGCAACATCATCTACGGCGGCGACCTCGTCGCCGCGCTTCTGGCGCTAGGGGCCGACGTCGTCGTTTCGCGTGCGGACGGCGCGTCGACGGGGCCGCTGTCAGCGTTTTACGACGGGGACGCGGCCCAGCCGCACCTCGTCACCGAAGTCCGTATCGACACGAACAAAAAGGGGAAGTTCGGCTTTTACAAGCTGGCGCGTCGGCGGGACAACGCCCGGTCCGTTGTCGCGGCCGGCGTCGCGCAGGATACGTCCGGACGCGTTCAGATCGGGCTTGTCGGCGTCGCGCCGCGCCCGGTCGTTGTGGAAGGCCCGGCCGGATTGATGGATGCGCCGCAATCGGCCGCCGAGCTCCGCGGCGCGCTCGACGCCGCGCTCGCGCAGTGGGAGCCGCCGACCGACTCCCACGCCACCGCCGCCTATCGCCGCCGTATGGCGCCCGTCGCCGTCGCGCGCGCGGTCGCGGGCTGACCGATCGCGTTTCAGGAGCGAGCATCGCCATGACCGTCAAAACCATCGCCGTCACCGTCAACAACGTCGAGCGCCACGTCACCGTTAAGGCGGATACGACGCTCCTCGACGTCATGCGCGACGAACTCGGCCTCACCGGCGTGCGCGCCGGTTGCCGTCGGGGCGGGTGCGGCAGTTGCAGCGTGATGATCGACGGCGCCTTGTCGTTTTCCTGTTTGACGCCGGCGATGCGCGCCGACGGGCGGACGGTCGAAACGATCGAAGGCGTCGCCGCAAGCCCGAGCGATCTGCATCCGATCCAGCGCGCGTTCATCAAGCATGGATCAAGCCAATGCGGCTTTTGTTCGTCCGGCATGGTGATGTCCGCAAAAGCGCTCCTTGATCGCACGCCCAAGCCGACCCGCGACGACGTCGTCGAAGCGATCTCCGGCAACACCTGCCGTTGCACCGGCTACGCGTCGATCGTGGACGCGATCCTGGAAGCGGCCGACGAACTGTCCGCCTAGGGAGGGGCGAGCCGCCATGTATAGAAAAAAACACGTCGAATTTCCCGAAAACACGCCGCAGTCGTTCCATGCGGTCGGCGAGCCGGTGACGCGCGTCGGTATCGAGGGCAACGTTACCGGCGGTTTGAAGCTGACCGAGGACTACGCTTTTAACGGTCTCACTCATTTAACGATGGTGCGTAGCCCGCATCACCACGCCAAGATCGTCTCGATGGATTTGTCGGGCGCCGAAGCGACGCCGGGTTTCATCCGCGCGCTGACGGCGAAAGACGTGCCGAACAATATCATCACGCCGATGCAGCTGATCGGGATCGGCCCGAAAGACGAGCGCATCATCGCCCAGGACGTCGTTCGTTATAAAGGCGAGGGCCTCGCCGCGATTATCGCCGAAACGCCGGAGGCCGCCGCCGAGGCGGCGTCCAAAGTGAAGGTTGAGTACGAAGAGCTGCCGGCGGTCTTCGACGTCGAGGAGGCCTTGAAAGACGACGCGCCGATCATCACCCTTCATGGCAAGAATTATTTTCCGTATGAAGACCACCATTGTCGCCGCATTCGCTTCGGCGACGTCGAACAAGGGTTCGCCGAGGCGGACGTCATCGTTGAGCAGCGCTACGACACCGGACCGGTGGAGCACGTGCCGATGGAGGTCACCGGTACGATCTGCGAACCGACGGCGGACGGTCGCTTTAATGTGTACACGAACACGCAAGGGCTGTTCTTCATCTTGGCGTTGAGCTCGTATGTTTGCGACATCCCGCCCCATAAGCTGCGTTTTCTCGGCGGGGTTACGGGCGGCGGTTTCGGCGGTAAAGTCGACGGCGTTACGGAGTATCTCGCAATTCTCGGCGCACATTTGACGGGCCGGCCCGTGAAGTACTTTTATTCGCGTCAGGAGGAAATGCAGATTTCCTCAACGCGCGCCGGCTGGCGTTTTTATATCAAAGACGGCGTAAAGAACGACGGGCGCATCGTCGCGCGGAAACTCGTCGGGTACGCCAATTGCGGCGCCTATAATCGCCTCGTGAATTACGGCGTGACCAAAGGCGCCGCGCATGTGCCGGGGCCGTACACGATCCCGAACGTCTACGCCGACATGCATTGCGTCTATACGAACCGTCAGCCGGCGAGCGCCATGCGCGGCTTCGGCGTGACGATGATGGACTTTGCGATTGAGAGCCAAATGGACATTATCGCCGAAAAAATCGGCGTCGATCCGTGGCGGCTTCGATTGATCAACGCCTACAAAGACGGGGATATGAAAGCGCACCGCAAAGAAGCGGAGGGGACGGCGCTCATTGAGGTCATTCAGGAAACGGCGGCCGCGATCGGTTACGACCTGCCGGAAGACCTCAAAGCGTTGAAGTCGTACGCCTAACGCCGGAAATCGAAAAAGCGAGCATCAGCAATGGCCAAACATTTCGGACGCGGCATGGCGGCGATCAGCTACCCGACGGGCATGAACCTCGGCGGCGATCCGACCGGCGCTCTGGTTTACGCAACGTCCTCGGGCGAGTTCAAAGTCACGCTGTCGTCGGTCGATCTCGGCCAGGGCCTGCGCACCGTGGCGCGCCAAATCGCGGCCGAAACGCTCGGCGTGCCCTTGGAGACCGTCAACATCCAGACCGGCGACACCGACACCGGGCCCCATTGCCACGGCTCGTTCGCCAGCCGCGGCACGCACCGCATGGGCAACGCGGTCATCGCCGCGGCGAAAGAAGCGCGCGACGTCATGCTCTCAATCGCGGCCGACATGCTTGAGGTGGATGCAGAAGATCTGGAGACGGACGGCGAAGGGCGCATTCACGTTGCGGGCGCGCCGGATAAATCCGTGAGCGTCACGGACGTTTGCTTGAACGGGCATTTCGGCATCGGCAAGACGATCTCCGGGCGCGGCATGTATCTCAAAGAGTTCAATACGCCGGATCCCGAAACGGGCGCGATGGACCCGGACGACGGCCACGCGCATGCGTGCTGCGTTGCTGAAATCGAGGTCGACGATGAAACGGGGATCGTCGACGTAAAGAAGTTCTACAGCACCTATGAAGTCGGCCGCGCGATCAACCCGGCGCTGGTCGATCAGCAGATCATCGGTGGCGCGTGGATGGGCATGAGCTACGCTCTTTTCGAAACAACGTCTCCGTACAATCCGACACCCGATCACGCGCCGGCTGATTTCACCGAATATCTGATGCCGCACGCGGCCGAAGTCCCCGAGATGGAGAATATCGTCATCGAACGCCCAAACCCGACCGGGCCCTACGGCGTTAAAGGCGTCGGCGAGATGGTCTCCAACGCGCAAAGCCCGGCGATCGCCAACGCGATTTACGATGCGATCGGGGTGCGGATTACATCGCTGCCGATTACGCCGGAGAAGATCCTGGACGCGCTCGACGCGAAGGCTTGACGCGGCGTGGGGGCCGGCAAAGCGTTTGAGACAGTCGACGCGCTCTCCAAAGCGCTCGCCGAGCATAATTTTCTCCCGACGAAAGGGATGGCGACGGCGCTCTTTCTGGCGTTGAAGCTGGAAAAGCCGCTCTTGCTCGAAGGCCTTTCCGGGTGCGGAAAAACCGAACTCGCCCGGACGCTGGCGCCGATGCTGTCGACGACCTTGATCCGCCTTCAATGCTATGAGGGGATCGACGTCCACGAGGCGCTTTACGATTGGGACTATTCAAAGCAGCTCCTGCACTTGCGTTCGATCCAGGCGGTCGACGGCGCGGCGTCGGATCCGCGCCGGTCGGCGACGGACCTCTACACGGACGAGTACCTCCTTGAGCGGCCGCTATTGAGCGCGTTGAAACAGCCGCAACGCCCGGTTTTGCTGCTCGACGAGCTTGATCGCGCCGACGTCGATTTCGAAGCGTTCCTGTTGGAGTTCCTGGAGGAATTCCAGGTGACGATCCCGGAAGTCGGCTCGATCAAGGCCGCGCACGCGCCGATCGTCATCATCACCTCCAACCGGACGCGTGAACTCCACGACGCGTTGCGCCGCCGCTGCGTTTATTGTTGGGTGGATCTTCCGGACCCGGAGCGCGAGGAGCGCATCTTGCGCGTCCGAAATCCCGATATCGCGCCGGACATCGTCAAAGCCGTCGTCGGGGCCGCGGCCCGGCTGCGCTCATTGGACTTGCGCAAGCACCCCGGCGTTTCGGAAACGGCGGACTGGGCGCGTGCGATCCATCTGCTCGCTAACGGCGCGTCGCCGAGCACGGACTATTATCGCGAGACGCTGAGCGCGGTTGTGAAAGATCGCGACGATCTCGCCCTCGCCGAGGCGAATTTCGACGCGCTGATCGACGCGAATTAGCGGGTCGGCCGATGGGCGCGTCGGTTCCGTTCGACTATTTCGTGGGCTTTTGCCGGGCGCTTCGCGAGGAAGGGTTGGAGATCTCGCCGGCCCGCGCGAGCACCTATCTCCATGCGTTGAAAGCCGTCGATTTAGCGTCGATGGACGAGGTCTTTTGGTCCGGGCGCGCCACGTTAATAGCGACGATCGACGAGGCGGAGACCTATGACGCGGTCTTCAACACCTATTTTCGCTTCAACCGCCATCGCGCCTTAGCGTTCGCCGAAGATGACGGGACGGACGACGCTGCGCGCGCCGACAGCTCGTCCGCGCAAACCCTCTCGCGCGAGGACGAGCGCAATGCGCTGGAGATTGCCGAAGCGCGGTCGCTGAGCGGCAAGGCGTCGTCGCGCGAACGCATCAAAGGCGTTTCTCTACCGGACGCGACCGACGCGGAACGTGCGTTCATCAATGAGATTAAGCGCTTGGCGCTGCGCACCGCGCCGGAGGTCGTGAGCCGCCGGTATAAGCGCAGCCTGAAGGGCGGGCGCATCCATATCCGCAAAAGCCTGAAGGACGTTCTGCGCACGGACGGCGAACTCATCCGTTTACGCCGGCGGCGCAAGAAACGCCGTTTCCGCAAGGCCGTCGTGCTGATCGACATTTCCGGATCGATGGCGCTGCAGGCCCGCGCGAACCTTCTTTTCGCTTATGCACTGACGCACAGCTTGAAATCCGTGGAGTGCTACTGCCTCGGTACGCGGTTGACGCGCATTTCCGACGCGCTTCAGCTTGACGACGTCGCGGCGATGTTGCGCGCGGTCGGCGCCGTCGCGATCGACTGGGAAGGCGGCACGCGCCTCGGCGACGGCTTGCAGGCGTTTTTGTCGGCGGAGGGGCGCGCGTTCGCGCTCACCGGCGCGGACGTCTTTTTCCTATCGGACGGCCTGGAGCGCGGCGATCCGGAGGCGTTGGCGGCGGGCGTCGCACGGCTGGTCGAAACGGCCAAGCGCGTCCATTGGATTTCACCGCTCGCGGGCTCGGCGCGTTTTTCGCCCAAAACACGGGCGCTTTCGCGCATCGCGCCGCTCGTGCGAAAATTTTATCCGGGTGCGGATTTGGCGCAACTAACCGGTGCGTTGGCTGAAATTTGGGGGCGTTCGCATGCTGCGGCGCCGAAATCGCGAGCCGTTTGCACCGCAAACAAGCGATAAGTATCGAATCAGTATACGGAGATTCATGTTTCGTTAAGCGTGATGCATCGACCACGATACGCGTCAATGTCGAGGGATGGACGCGCGTTTGTTTGCTGCGGCGCAACAGAATCAGTCGCATGCAGAAAATCAGCTTGATTGATTACCGGGGCGTCGGGAGACGCGCGCAAATTACAATGGCCGGTCGGTGACGCGTCCGGCGGATCACGTTGGGAGGGTACAGCTGTGAGACATAGAACATATGCACGGGTCGCGGCGGGTCTATTCGGATCGTCGGCGGCCTTCACCACCGGGGCGTTCGCGCAGGAGCTCGACACGATCGTCGTGTCCGCCGAGCGCCGGGAAGAAAACGTTCAAGACGTGCCGATCGCGATCAACGCGTTCGACGCGCAAACGATCGACCGACAGCGCATTCAAGAATTCCAAGATCTCGCGCTGCGCATTCCGGGCTTCAGCATCAGCGCGTTCCAAAAATCGCGCTTAAACCCGTCCTTGCGCGGCGGATCGTCGTCGCTGCCGTCGGCGGGCGCGGAAGGCGCCGTGGGTCTCTTTATCGACGATCAATATTTCGGCGGTCCGGGCGACTTTGAGGTCGACCTTTTCGACGTTGAACGGATCGAAGTTTTGCGCGGCCCGCAAGGCACGCTCTTCGGCCGCAACACGACGGGCGGCAGCATCAACGTCGTGACGCGCAACCCGTCCGACGAGTTCGAAGCGATCATGGACGTCACCTACGGCAACTTCAATCAGGTGCAGGTCCGCGGCCTGTTGACGGGGCCGATCACCGACACCTTGTCCGGATTGATCACCATGTCCTCGACGGACCGCGGCGGCACGTCCTTCAACGAAGTGACGGGCAACGACATCGACAACATCAACAAAGCGTCGATCCGCGGCAAACTCTTATGGGAGCCGACCGACGATTTCCGCGCTTTGTTGACCGCAAGCTTCACGCGCCGCGACGAGACGGGCATCGCGCGCGACGCTATTTTCCTGGATGATCCGATCACGAACTCGCAGCTGGTCGATCTCGGCTTCGTGCCGGACGACGAGCCGCGCGTCGTTCAGCAGTTCGACGACGGCCGCTACGTGTCGAACCAGGTGACGGTCGGCTTGCGGTTTGAAAAAGACACGCCGTACGGCCAGTTCCTGTCGATCGGATCGTTCCGGTCGTTTGACAGCGACCATGCCGAAGCCTCGCTCGCCGGCGTGCCGATCCAGGTGTTCTCCATCGGCGAGCCGCGTCAGGTCACGGCGTTGCAGCAGGAATTCCGATTCGTTTCGGATTTCGACAGCCCGTTCAACATCGTCTCCGGCGTCTTCTTATACTACTCGGACGAAGGGCGCACGGTGAACGCCACGACGACGTGGGACGCGCAGACCTTCGGCGGCGCCTTTCAGGCCATCTCTTTCTGTCCGTTCCAAACCGACGCGGATTTCAACGGCGGCGTCGTCAACCCGGGCTGCTTGACGAACGATCCGGTGACGATCGGCAACCAGACCGTCACGCTCGGGTCTTTGTTCGACACCAACGGGTTCCGGGTGTTCGAGCAAGTCGAGACCATCTCCGTTGCGCCCTTTGCGGAAGCGACGCTTGAGCTGACTGACTGGTTTTCCGTCATCGCCGGCGGCCGCTGGACGTATGACGAAAAGAGCCTCGTCGGCGGTTCCGACGGCGCGCCCGACTTCTTCTGGAACCCGGACCCGGGCTTCCGCATCGACACGAGCGAAAATTGGTCGGACTTCACCTGGCGCTTCGGCGTCACGATCGAACCGACCGATGCAATTTTGCTTTACGCCACGGCGTCGAAGGGCTTCCGCTCCGGCGTGTTCGACTTGGCGCGAAGCGATCCCGGCTCGCTCGGCGTTCCGGTCGATCCGGAAACCAACATCAGCTACGAAGGCGGGATCAAGTCGCGTTGGTTCGACGATCGCGTCCAGTTGAACGTCACCTACTTTGACGTGACCTACCGGGACCTCCAGTTCTTCATCAACACCGGCCCCGCCAGCCTGTCGACCAATGCGGGCGAGGCGAACGTCAACGGCGTCGAGCTTGAGTTCGTCGGCGCGGTCACGCCGGAGTTGACGGCCAGCTTCCAGTGGTCCCACCAAAACGGTACGTCCTCGGACATTCCGCCGGAAGCCGAATTGACGCCGGGCGTCCCGCCGGCGGGCACGGTGCCGAACACCTACATCGCGTCGTTGAACTACGCGAAGGAAATGGCGAACGGCAATCTGTTCACGGTCGATTTGGATTGGACGCGCAAGGACCGGTTCGGCCTGGAATTCAACGACGTGCCGCAATTCCAAAGCGAAGTGCGCAACCTCTTCAACGCGCGCGTCGGTTATGAATTTGCGGACGGGCGTTGGAGCATCGCCGCGTGGGGCAAGAACCTCGCGAACGAGGACATCGTCATCTACGGTCAGGACTTCTGGTTCGCGTTTTACGACGGGCCTTCACTGTTCGCCAACGAAGACGTCTCGACGGAAACGGCGCAACCGCGTTACGCGGAGCCGCGCACTTACGGCGTAACGCTGCGCCACGAGTTCTAAAAAAGAGCGTGTTGTTCCTCCCTGGAAAAAAACTTGCGGGCGTCCGAAAGGGCGCCCGTTTTTTTTGCGCTTCCCGGTTTCGTTTGTCCGTCGTAGTCTGCATGCGTCGTTAACCACCGGACGTCGACGCCGCAAAGAACGCGCGCGGATTGTCGCGCGGCGCTCGGCCCCTCGCAGGCGGCGCCAGGCGCGCCGAGCGGCGGCGATTGGGCGCGTTGACGCGCGGTCGCTCCGCTGACGACAAAAGCGCGTTAAACGGATTATAGTTGTGCGATGAGCGATATCATTCACCGACTGCCGGGCGAGCACCCGGCTGATCTGGCGACCTTTGCGCTCGCGCGGATGGATGCGGGCGCCCGCGTCGCGCTCGTGACCATCGTCGACTTCGTGGGCTCGTCCTCTCGCAGCCTCGGCGCCCACATGGCCGTGAGCGAAGACGGCGCCTATATGGGCTCGGTGTCGAGCGGTTGTTTCGACGCGAACGTCGTCGCGTTCGCCATGCGGGCGATCGAGACCGGGCGGGCGGCCCGTGTGAAATTCGGCGAAGGCTCGCCCTATGTCGACGTCAAGCTACCGTGCGGCGGCGGCGTCGATTTGCTGATAACCCCGCAGCCGTCCCGCGACGCGATCGGCGCGGCGGTTGAGGCGCTCAAGGCCCGGCGCGCCTGCGGCGCGGTGATCGGCGAGGGGGCCGGCGCGTTCGCATTCGACGACCGGCCGGACCTCGCCACCGGCTGGCGAGGCGACGCCTTCGTCAATCGGTATGATCCCAAACTGCGCGTCGTGGCGGTCGGGCGCGGGGACGAGCTGATTTCGATGGCGCGGGTCGCCTGCGCCGCCGGCTTCGACGTCGAAGCGCTGGGGCCGGACAAACTTGATTTGGCGGTTTGCGAAGAGAGCGGCGCGGCCGTTCGCCATTTGGGCGCGATCGACGCGGACCCGGGGGTTGCGGCCGATCCGTGGACGGCGATCGTTTTGTTGTTTCATGACCACGAATGGGAGCCGACGATCCTAAACGCCGCGCTTGAGACGGACGCGTTCTACGTCGGCGCGCTCGGGAGCCGGCGCACCCATGAGGCGCGTCTGGAAACCTTGTCGGCGATGGGGGCGGACGAGGCCGCGCGCGCGCGCGTTCGCGGGCCGATCGGTCTCGTCCCGTCGATGCGGAACACCTCGATGTTGGCGATCTCGACGCTGGCCGAGATCATCAGCACTTTCAATGCGGAGCGCGGGCGATGAATTTGGGGAAGGTCAGCGCGATCGTCCTGGCGAGCGGCGCGTCGCGCCGGTTCGGCGGACCCGACAAATTGTCCGCGTTGTTGGACGGCAAGCCCGTCGCGCAATATGTCGCCGAATGCGTGGCGGCGACGCCGATCCGCAACCGGTATTTCGTCGCGCGGCAACGCTCGGCCGGGTTGATCGCGATTTTCGAAACCTTGGGGTTCGAAACGGTCGTCAATCCGAACCCCGAAGCGGGCCAGGGCGCGAGCTTGGCGCTGGGCGCGCGCCGCGCGCTTCAAGATCGCCCGGAAGGCGTCCTCGTCTGCCTGGCGGACATGCCGTTCGTGACCCCGCAAATCTTGCATGATCTCGGCGCCGTCATCGGCGCTAGCGACGTCGTCATTTGCGGACCCGCCGACGGCGCCATGTCGCCGCCGGCTTTGTTTTCTTTCAGCGCGGCCCGCGCGCTCGCCGATTTGCGCGGCGACAGCGGCGCGCAGCGGTTGATCCGCCGGCTCGACCTCGTCTCACGGCTGGACGTCGACCCCCGCTATCTGCGCGATATCGACACGCAGGACGATCTCAAGGCCGCAGGCGCGGCGCCCGCCGGGACGTTGGTGCATTGAGACGCGTCGGGACGGTCGTGTTTTTCATTCTCAGCGATATTCGCCGCACGGAGCGGTCAGTTAGGCTTAAACGGATGAGGCGCGCGCGCTGCGGGCGCGCCGGAGGGTGGCGACGTGTTGCAACGACCGACTAAGGGCTTGAGCGAAAGCCGGCTCGGCGTGCCGGCGCAACGCGTCGAAGACCTGTCGTTATTGACGGGCGCAGGGCGCTATGCGGACGATTTGGCCGCGCCGATCGGCGCGCAGTCGATCGCCTTCGTGCGGGCCCCCGAAGCCCATGCGCGCATCGTCTCGATCGACGCCTCGAAAGCGCTCGCCATGAAAGGCGTGTGCGCCGTCGTCGACGGCGCGACGCTGGCGCAGAAAACCAAACCCTTCATCGGCGGCGTGAAATCGCCGATCCGGCATTTCTCGCTCGCCGTCGACAAAATTCGCTATTTCGGCGAGCCGGTCTGCATCGTGGTCGCGGAAAACCGGTATGTCGCCGAAGACGCGGCCGAGGCGGTCGAGGTCGCCTATGAGAGCCTGCCGGCGGTGGTCGATCCGCAAGCCGCCCTCATAGACGACGCGCCGGTCCTCCATGAGGCGCTTCAGTCCAACCTCGCGCATGATCGCCAATTCGTCTACGGAGAACCGGACGCGGCGTTTAAGGCTGCGGCGCACATCGTCAAGACGCAGATTAAGTATCCGCGCAACAGCTGTACGCCGATCGAGTGTTTCCACGTCACGGCGGAATATAATCCGTTTGAAGATAGCTATCAGGTCACGGCGAACTTTCAGGGTCCGTTCACGATCCACCCGGTCATGGCGCGCGCGCTCGGCGTGCCGGGAAACCGGCTGCGGTTGAAAACGCCGCCCGATTCCGGCGGCAGCTACGGCGTCAAGCAGGCCGTCTTTCCGTACATTGTCGCCTGCTGCGTCGCCGCGAAGGAAAGCGGCAAGCCCGTCCGCTGGGTCGAAGATCGCTTCGAGCATCTCGCGGCGGCGACGTCGGCGACCAATCGCGTCGTCGATATCGAAGCCGCCGTGGACGTCGACGGGCGCATCAACGCGTTGCGGTACGACCAGATCGAGGATTGCGGGGCGTTCCTGCGCGCGCCGGAGCCGGCGACGCTCTATCGCATTCACGGCAATCTCAACGGCGCCTACGACATTGAACATCTCGCCGTGCGCAATCGCGTGGCGGTGACCAACAAAACGCCGACGGGGCTCGTGCGCGGGTTCGGCGGGCCGCAGGTTTACTTCGCCCTCGAACGATTGGTCGACAAGATCGCAAAGACCTTGGACCTGGACCCGGTCGAGGTCCGGGCGCTGAACGCGGTCAAAACGGAACAAATGCCCTACCGGACCGCGAGCGGGGCGCTTCTCGACAGCGGCGACTATCACGCATCGATCGAACGAGCCAAGACAGAAGGCGGCTACGCCGATCTGATCGCGCGCCGGGACGCCGCCCGGCGCGAGGGGCGGATTTACGGCGTCGGCTGCGCCATGGTGGTGGAGCCGTCCGTATCCAACATGGGCTACATCACGGCCCTGTTGACGCCGGAAGCGCGCCGCAAATCGGGGCCGAAAAACGGCGGCCTTGCGACGGCGAGCGTGTCGTTCGATCCTTCGGGCTCGATCACTGTTAAATCCGCGAGCGCGCCGCAGGGCCAGGGGCACCGCACCGTCCTCGCGCAGGTTGTCGGCGAGGTCTTTAGCCTCAACCCGGATGAAATCGTCGTCGCGTCCGACCATGACACGGTCAAAGACGTCTGGTCGATCGCGTCGGGCAACTATTCCAGCCGTTTCGCCGCCGTCGTCGCCGGCGCGGCGCACATCGCGGCGGTTCGCCTACGCGACAAGATCGCCAAAATCGCGGCGAGCCAACTCAACGTCAAAGAAGACGAAATCGAGTTCTTCGACGGGGCCGTCCACGCCGCGTCCAATCCGGACAACGCCTTGCCGCTCGCGCGCATCGCCTCCGCCGCGCATTGGTCGCCGCTTTCCATGCCGGACGGCGTACAAAGCGGTCTGTCGGAAACCGCGACGTGGACGATGGACACTTTGAAGGAGCCGGACGAAGACGACCGCATCAACAGTTCCGGCGCATACGGATTTATCTTCGACTTTTGCGGGGTCGAGATCGACCCCGTCACGGGTGCGGTGGAAATCGATCGCTACGTGACGATGCACGACGCGGGGCGGCTTCTAAACCCGCTGCTCGCCGACGGGCAGATCAAAGGCGGTTTCGCGCATGGGCTCGGCGCCGCCCTGTTGGAGGAGTTCAGCTACGGCCCGGACGGATCGTTCCTCGCCGGGACCCTCGCCGACTATTTGATGCCGACCGCTTGCGAGACGCCGCGCTTGACCATCCTGCACGACGAGACGCCGTCGCCGTTTACGCCCCTCGGCGCGAAAGGCATCGGCGAGGGCAATTGCATGAGCACGCCGGTTTGCGTCGCCAACGCTGTCTCCGATGCGCTCGGCGTCGAGGATGTGGTCTTGCCGCTCACCCGTTCGCGCGTTTCGGAAATGCTCTTCGACGAGCCGGAGCCGGACAATCCGAATGCGGACGCCTCAACCCCGCAAGTGCCGAAGGGGGAAGGGCGCGGCGTCACCGGCGCCGGGTCGACGTTCGTGCCGGCCGACGCGACGGAAGTGTGGGCGCTTATTCTCGACGAGCGCGCGCTCGCCAGCGTCATACCGGGCTGCGACGCGCTGAAGCTCGTCGGCCCCGGCGAATATGAAGCCGTCATGACCATCGGCGCCGGGCCCATTCGCGGGCAGTTCGACGTCGACGTCGCGCTGAAAGATCTCGACGAGCCGCGCGCCTTGACGTTGGCGGGCGGCGCGGTCGGCCCGCTCGGCCGGTCCAGGGGGGAAGGGCGCATCACGCTGGAGACGGTCGAGGGCGGCACCAACGTCAATTATCAGTACTCGGTTCTTGTCAGCGGCAAGGCGGCGTCGATCGGCGGGCGCTTGCTCGACGGCGCGACGCGCTCCTTTATCAGCTTGTTCTTTAAGCAGTTGACCGCGCAACTCGGCGACAAATCCGGCGCCGGCTTTCTCGCAACGCTCATCGACGCAGTGAAACGGCTCTTGGGGCGGGCCCCATGAAGCCGGCCCCGTTCGACTATTATCGTCCGGACACGGTCGCCGACGCGCTGAGGACGCTGGACGAGCTGGGCGAGGGCGGCAAAGTTCTCGCCGGCGGGCAATCGCTTATCGCGATGTTGAATCTGCGCATCGTCAAACCCGCCGCGCTCGTCGACATTTCCCAAATCCAGGAAATGCAATCGATCCGCGACGCCGGCGATCATATTGAAGTCGGCGCCGCGGTGACGCAGGACGCTTTGCTGAGCTTCGTCAAAGAGCGCGACGATTTTCCTCTTCTGCGGCAGGCGATGCCTTGGACCGGACACTATCAGACCCGCCAAAAAGGAACCGTATGCGGATCGCTCGTCCATTCCGATCCCAGTTCGGAACTCCCCTTGTGTTTAAAGATGCTGCAGGGCGAGATCGTCATTCAATCTAAACGAAAAAAACGCATCGTCTCCGCAGACGCGTTTCAGCTCGGTTTGTTGGAGACCGACGTGCGGCCCGGCGAGCTCGTCACCGCCGTGCGCTTCCCGAAATCCAAACCCGACGCGCGCTTCGGGTTCCATGAAGTCAGCCAACGGCACGGTGATTTCGCGATGGTCGCGATCGCCGTCGAAGCGCGGGACGGGGCCGCGCGCATCGGCGTCGCCGGCGTCGCGGACGTGCCGACCGTCAAGGAGATCCGCGTCAACGGGGGCGGCGGGCTCGCCGACGCCCTCAACGAGTTCGCCTGGGCCCTCGGCGGCGCCGACGACGTGCACGCGACGGGGCGGTATCGCCGCCACCTCGTGCGCACCTTAGGCCAATCGATGATTGAGGACGCGACCGCCTGATGAAAGTGATCCGCAAAGATGAAGCGACGGCCGTTTCCTGCGTCGTCAACGGCGAGCGCGTCAGCGGCTCATGCGAGCCGCGTACGCTGCTTACGGATTTTCTGCGCCATGAAATCGGCGCGACCGGCGTGCATGTCGGGTGCGAGCACGGCGTTTGCGGCGCGTGCACGATATTGCTGAACGGGCGCTCGGTGCGCGCGTGCCTTACGTTCGCCGTGCAGGCGCAGGGCGCCGACATCGAGACCGTCGAGGGCCTAAGCCTCGACGGCGCCGCGCTGAGCGATCTGCAGGCGGCCTTTCGCAAGCGTCACGCGTTGCAGTGCGGCTTTTGCACGCCCGGCATTTTGATTTCGATGACGCAACTCCTGACGGAAGAACCGATGGTTACGGAAGATCGCGTGCGGGACGTATTGAGCGGCCATCTATGCCGATGCACCGGGTACGAAGGAATTGTTGACGCCGTGTTGGACGTCGCGGCGCAACGCGCGCACGAGGAAAGCGAACCCGCTTAACGGGCGAGGATAGGGGTCGGCATGGGACCCGTCACAGGAACTGACGACGATGCTTGATCTCGGGACGAGTTTTTTAGCCTGCGCCGAACGCATGCCGACCGCGCGCGCGATCGTTGAAGGCGACGTCTCGTGGACCTACGCCGCGCTGCGGGACAAAACGCTCTCGGTCCTCGCGGCGCTGCGCGACGTCGGCATACGCCATGGCGACCGCGTCGTTACGGCGTTGCAAAACCGTCGCGAAACGGTCCTCGTCCACTGGGCGTGTCAGCTCGGCGGTTTCGTCGTCACGCCGGTCAATTGGCGCGTCCGCCCCGAGGAGCTCGACTACGCGTTGCAAAATTCAGAAGCGGTCGCGGTCGTCTATGAGGAGGTGACGGCCGAGACGGTGCGAAGCGCCAATCTTGCGGGAAGCGTCCGACAGATCGCCGTCGGCGACGCGGCGGCGGACGACGGCGCGCACCGCCTTGACGAGATGCTCGCTTGCGCGCCCGCTGAGGCTGTTTCCGCCGCCGGGCCGGACGATATCTCGATTATGCTGTATACGTCCGGAACGACCGGGCGCGGCAAAGGCGTGCCGCGCCGGCACCGGGCCGAACGCGCGGCCGCCGTGGCGCACCTTGCGCAAAACCAATATGGACGCGGCGAGGTGACGCTCGGCGTGATGCCGCTTTACCACACGATGGGCGTGCGCTCGTTGATTTCGATGTGCTTGATCAACGGGCTCTTTATCTGTCAGCCGCGCTTCAACGTTGAGGAGACGCTCCGCCTGATCGAGGCCGAGCGCATAACGTCCTTATACCTCGTGCCGACGCTCTACCACGACCTCGTCCATTCGCCGGCCTTCGCGCAGACGGAAATCGGGTCGGTAAAGAAGCTCGGTTATGCGGGCGCGACCATGACCGACGGCCTATTGCTGCGGCTAAGCGAGCTCTTCAAGCCGTCATTGTTCGTCAACCATTACGGCTCGTCGGAGATCTACACCTTCACGATTGAAAGCGACGCGCCGTCAAAGCCGGGCTCTGCCGGCAAGGCCGGGCTCAACCAGCGCATCCGCGTCGTTCAGTTAAACGGGACGGGTCCGGACGATCTTGCCGACGCCAATGAAGAAGGCGAGATTATCGCGACGATGCGCAGCGACGAAGCGTTCGAGGGCTATTGGCGCCGTCCCGAGGCGGACGAAAAAGCCATCCGCGACGGCTGGTACTTCACGGGCGATATCGGCTATCTGGACGACGACGGCGATTTGTTCGTAACCGGGCGCGTGGACGATATGATCATCTCCGGCGGGGAAAATATTCTGCCGGCGGAAATCGAAAGCGTCTTGTCGCTGCACGATGCGGTCGGCGAAGTCGCGGTCGTGGGCCTCGCCGACGAACGGCTAGGGAGCCGCGTCGCGGCCTTCGTGCAGCGGATCAGCGCGGTGAGCGAGGCCGACCTCGACGCGTGGTGCAAACAGTCGGACTTGGCGTCTTTCAAACGTCCGCGCACCTACGTGTTCGTCAAAGAAATTCCAAAGTCGCCGGTCGGCAAATTGTTGCGCAGAAAGCTGACGGCCGGCGAATATGAAGCGGAAACGGAAGCCAAGGAGTGACGAAGACGTGAGCAACAAAATGGAAAGCCGCAGAGCGTCGTTGTTGTCGGAGCTTGACGGCTTCACCGTCGAGGTGGACGCGGACAAAAAGCGCGCCGACATCATCTTCGACCGCCCGCCCTACAACATCGTCTCGATGGCGCAGCGCGAACAGCTCTCGCTCGTCTTCGACGAGTTGGACCATGACGACGCCGTACGCGTGATCGTCATACGGACGAAAGGCCAGCATTTCTCGAGCGGCGGTGACATTAAAGGGTTCATGCAACGCTCGCCCGAGCATGTGGCCGAGCTTGCAAAGAACGTCGCCGCGCCGGCGCGGTGCCGCAAGCCGGTCGTCGCACAAGTCCGGGGCTATTGCTTCGGCGTCGGGTTTGAGTTGTCGCTCGCCTGCGATTTCCGGATTTGTTCCGAGACGGCGCGCTTCGCCCTGCCCGAACAGCGCATCGGCATGATCCCGGGGTCGGGCGGCTCAATCCGGCTGTTGCACATGATCGGCGTCCAGCGCACGAAAGACATGACGTTTCGCTCGCGCCGCGTGCCGGGCGCGCAGGCGCACGATTGGGGCATCGTCCTCGACTGCGTGCCGGACGACAAGCTGGAGGAGACGGTTGACAAATTTGTCGAGGAACTCGTTGACTTTTCGCCGTTGGCGCAGCGCACGATCAAGGGCGTTTTGAATAGCGCCCAAAACACTGATTTGCAGGCCGGGATTGAGATTGAAGGTCAGGCGTACGGCCGGCTACGCTCGTCAGATGATTTCCGTGAAGGCGTCGATTCTTTTTATGAAAAGCGGCCGGCGAAATTTTCGGGTACGTGAGCGCCGCGGCGCGGGCCCCGCGGCGTTGACGCGCGGCGAGGCGACATGACGCGGCGCGTTCACCTCGATCCCCAGGGCGGGGCGGCGGGCGACATGTTCGTCGCGGCCCTGTTGGACCTCGACCCGGCCGCCGAGCGCGATTGTCTCGATGCGGTGCGCCGCGTTTTGTCCGCCGACGAAGTAGACGTCCGCACCGTCGCCCACCATGACGGCGTGCTCGCCGGCCGGCGGTTTCACGTCGCCTTGCCGGGCGGCGATCCCGCGGCTGAAACAGGGCATGCGCCGCACCGCTCCTGGAAAGACATCCGCAGCATGATCAACGGCGCCGGGCTCCCCGAGACCGTGCGCGCGCATGCGATCGGCATTTTCGAGGCGTTGGCCGACGCCGAGGGGCTGTGCCACGGCGTCGATGCGGCGGACGTGACGTTTCATGAGGTCGGGGCCTGGGACTCCATCGCGGACGTCGTCGCGGCCGCGGTTCTCGTCGACCGCTTTTCCGACGCGCGCTGGACGCTCGGTCCGTTGCCGCGCGGCGCCGGTGCGGTCGAAACCGCCCATGGGCGCATGCCGGTTCCCGCGCCGGCGACGACCCGCCTCCTCGACGGTTTCGTCTTTATCGAGGACGGTCTGGAAGGCGAACGCGTAACGCCCACGGGCGCGGCGATTTTGGCCTACCTAAAGCCGGACCAAAGCCCGCAGCGCGCGCCCGGCCGACAAAACGGCGTCGGGATCGGCTTCGGCGAGCGCACATTTCCGGGCGTCTGCAACATTTTGCGGGCGATCTGCTATGACGATGCGTCTCCGTCAGCTAACCATTTTGATACGGAGGAAATCGTCGAGGTCGACTTCGATATAGACGATCAGTCAGCCGAGGACCTGGCGCTCGCGCTTGATAAGGTGCGCGCGATCGACGGCGTCATCGACGTCGCGCAGAGCGCCTATATCGGCAAGAAAGGCCGGATGCTGACGAGCGTGCGGATATTAAGCGCGCCGGGATCGCTTGAGACGTTGATCGCCGCCTGCTTTTCGGAAACGACGACGCTCGGCGTGCGCTGGTCGCCCCGCCGGCGCGCCGTTCTGCGCCGCGAGCATCGCACGACGCCGAGCGGCCGCCGCGTTAAAATCGCCGAGCGCGCCGGCGGTCGGACCGTTAAGGTGGAAATGGACGATCTCGCGGATGCGCCGGACGGCCATGAAGGACGAGAGCGCCTCCGCCGCGCCGAAGAGCGGCGCTATCAACGCGGGGACGACGCGGGATGATCGCCGATCGCCTCACGTCCGCATTGCGCCGCTATGAACGGGCGACGGTCGCGGTTTCGGGCGGCGTCGATTCCATGACGCTCGCCTTCTGCGCGCACGCCGCGCTCGGCGAACGCGTGACGATGGCGCATGCGGTCTCGCCGGCGGTGCCGCGCGCGGCCACCGATCGCGTAAATGACTATGCGGCGCGGCACGGCTGGCGCCTGCGCGTCGTCGACGCCCGCGAATTTGAAGACGAACGCTATTTGGAAAACCCGTCCGTCCGCTGTTTTTTCTGTAAATCGAACCTCTACGGGTCGCTCGCGCGGCTCGGAGACGGCGTCGTCATGTCCGGAACGAATACGGACGATTTACAGGATTGGCGCCCGGGCTTGAAAGCCGCCGCCAAGTTCGACGTCGTCCACCCGTTCGTCGACGCAGGCATGAGCAAGGCGGCCATACGCGCGCTCGCGCGGCGCTACGATCTCGCCGACATCGCCGACTTGCCGGCGTCGCCTTGCCTCTCAAGCCGCGTCGAGACCGGCATCCGCATCGACCCGGCGACGCTGCAGTTCATTGAAGCCGTCGAAACGATGGTCGCCGGCCGTTTGTCGCCGCGAACCGTCCGCTGCCGCGTGCGCCCCGAGGAAGTGGTGGTTGCGCTCGATGACGATACGCTCGCGCGATTGTCCGAAAGCGACGTATCGCGCCTCCTTCGCGACGTCGCCGGCGTGCCGCCGGGAGCGGGCGACCGGACCGTGCGCGTCGGCCCGTACAAACGCGGGGACGCGTTCCTACGCTGACGCCATGACCGATATTTCGAAAGAGATCACGCTGGATCTGAAACGCCAAAGCCGGCTCGGTTTTGACGAAGCGATCTTTTGCGCCCAGAAGTCGCCGCCGCAAATCGACGAGATCTTGCAGCAGGCGCGCGCGCAGGACCGGCCGTTGTTGCTGACGCGTTTGTCGCCCGCCGGTTGGGACGCCCTCGCGCCGGCTTGGGCGGGCGCGATGGACTATGATCCGGTCTCGCAAACGGCGTTTCTCAACGCGCCGGCGCGCGCGGCGTCCCGCGGCGAGATCGCGGTGGTCAGCGCGGGCACGTCGGATATTCCGGCCGCCAAGGAGGCGGTTCGTACGCTGCACTATTACGGACACGAGCCGGCGGAGATTTATGACGTCGGCGTCGCCGGTCTTTGGCGGCTGTTGGACCGCGTCGACGATCTCAAAGAGCGCCGCGTGATCATCGCCGTCGCCGGCATGGACGCCGCTTTGCCGAGCGTTCTGGGCGGACTTGTCGGCGGGCTGATCATCGCCGTGCCGACGTCGACCGGCTACGGCGTCGCCGAAGGCGGCGCGACCGCGCTGAAGTCGGCGCTCTCGTCCTGCGCGCCCGGGGTTCTTGTCTGCAATATCGACAACGGGTACGGCGCGGCGTGCGCGGCGATCCGCGCCCACAACGCCTATTCGGGGGGCGCGACGTGACGGCCGCGCCGCATCGAACGATGAGCGCCGGCGCCGGGCCCGTCGAAGCGCGCGCGCGCTTTTGCGGCGTTATGGGGCGGCCATGACGTCCGACGGTTCGCTTCAGGATCAATTCGGCCGCGCGATCACCTATGTGCGTTTGTCCGTCACCGATCGCTGCGACTTGCGGTGCGGGTACTGCATGTCCGAGCGCATGACGTTTTTGCCGAAACGCGACCTCCTGACTTTGGAAGAACTCGAGCGCATGTCGGACGCGTTCATCCGCCGGGGCGTCAAGAAAATTCGCATCACCGGCGGCGAGCCGCTCGTTCGGCGCGACGTGACGACGTTGATCGCCCGCCTCGGAGAGCGGCTCGGCGACGGATCGCTCTCGGAGCTGACGGTCACGACCAATGCGACGCAGCTCGAAACCCATGCCGGCGCGCTCGCCGCGGCCGGCGTCAGACGCGTCAACGTATCGCTGGATACGCTGGACCCGGAGAAGTTTCATCGACTGACCCGCCGGGACGCGTTCGACGCCGTGATGCGCGGCTTGGACGCGGCGCAGGCGGCGGGCATCGCGATCAAGATCAACATCGTGGCCTTGCGCGCGTTCAATCGCGACGAGATCCCGGACATGATCGCATGGGCGCACGGGCGCGGCATGCAAGCGACCTTGATCGAGGTGATGCCGCTCGGCGACGTCGAGGCGGATCGCGTCGATCAGTTTTTGCCGCTCAGCGTCGTTCGTGAAGACCTTGAGCGCCGGTGGACCTTGTCGCCCCTCGCCGTCAAGACGGGCGGGCCCGCGCGGTATCATCGCATTGAGGAGACCGGCGGCGTCCTCGGCTTGATTACACCGCTTACGAATAATTTCTGCGCGGGGTGCAACCGCGTGCGCGTCACCTGCACCGGCCAGATTTATATGTGCCTCGGGCATGGAGACAATCTCGATTTGCGGGCCGCGCTGCGCGGGCCGGATCCGGAACGGGATTTGAACGCGGCGCTCGATCGCGCCATGTTGCGCAAGCCGGAGCGACACCATTTCGATATCGCCGAACGCGGCGCGGCGCCGGCCGTCGCGCGGCATATGTCGGTAACCGGAGGATAAGCGTGGCGCGGTTGCTCTTTTTCGGCCGGCTCGCCGATCGTGCAGGCGGGCGCCGCCGCGAACGCTCGCTCGGGGACGACGTCTTGAGCGTCGCCGACTTGATCGCGGCGTTGGCTGCGGAAGACGCGGCCCTCGGCGACGCGCTGCGCGATATTTCTGTCAAATACGTCGTCAACGAGACGGTCGTCGGCGTCGACTATCCGATCGGCGACGACGACGAGATCGCGTTTCTGCCGCCGGCGAGCGGCGGGTAGGTCGGCGTGATCACAATCGCCGAAAGCGCTTTTGATCCGGCGCGTGCGCTTGAGGCGTTCCGGGCGGCCAACCCGGGCTGCGGGGCGATCGTCAGTTTCGTCGGCGGCGTGCGCGCGCGCGCCTATGACGGCGGCTCCCTTGAAACCTTGCGTTTGGAGCACTTTCCGGGCGTCACTGAGCGTTCTATCGCGGCCATCGTCGATGCGGCGTGCACGCGTTGGGAGATTTCGGCCGTATCGATCGTCCATCGCGTCGGCGATTTGGCGCCGGGCGAGGCCGTCGTGTTCGTCGCCGTCGGCGCCCCGCACCGGCGCGCCGCGCTCGAGGCGGCCGATTTCGTGATGGACTATTTGAAGACCGAAGCGCTATTTTGGAAAAAAGAGATCAGCGATCGCGGCGAGACGTGGATCGATCCGCGTGGAGACGACTACAAAGACGCGGCGCGCTGGAACGATTAGTTTGCCGCGCGTCCGGCGCTCGGAGGAATGATGCACGGAATAAATGAAAAACTCCCCTTCGTGCCGGTGCGGATCGCCGTGTTGACGGTGTCCGACACGCGCACCAGCGCCGACGACACGTCGGGCGACATTCTCGCCGACCGTATCGCGACCGCCGGCCACGAAGTCGCCGCGCGCGTGATCGTTCCGGACGACAAAGACAAAATCGCGTCGGTCGTTTCCGGCTGGGTCGACGACGACGCGATTGACGTCGTTATTTCCACAGGCGGCACGGGGTTGACCGGCCGCGATGTGACGCCCGAAGCGGTGCGCCCGCTTTTCGACAAAGAGATCGACGGGTTCTCCGCCGTCTTCCATCGCGTCAGCTATGACAGCATCGGCCTGTCGACCTTGCAGTCGCGCGCATGCGCCGGCGTCGCTAAGGGCACGTTCGTTTTCGCCTTGCCGGGCTCGAACGGCGCGGTGAAAGACGGATGGGACAAAGTCATCTCCTTCCAACTCGACGCGCGGCATAAGCCCTGCAACCTCGTCGAGATCATGCCCCGTCTCACCGAGGTCTAGCGTCTTGACCGCGGGCGCGCTTTCGCATTTCGACGCCGACGGCCGGCCGCGCATGGTCGACGTCTCCGACAAAGAGCCGAGCGCGCGCCGCGCCGTCGCCCGCGGCCGGGTCGATTTCTCTCCGGAGGCGTTTGCGACCATTCGCGAGCACGGCGTTGCAAAAGGCGACCTCGCCGCGATCGCCGAACTCGCCGGCGTTACGGGCGCCAAGCGGACCGCCGACCTCATCCCGCTATGCCACCCGCTCGCGCTTTCGGGCGTCGACGTGACCGTCCGCCCGGCCGAAGACGCGCCGGCGTTCGTCGTCACCGCGAGCGTTAAAACGACGGGTCGCACCGGCGTTGAAATGGAGGCGATGACCGCCGTCGCCGTCGCGTGCCTAACGGTGTACGATATGGCCAAGGCGATCGACAAAGGCATTACGATCTCGCAGATCGCTTTGTTGGAAAAGTCCGGCGGAAAGTCGGGCGATTATATCCGTGCGGAGTAAATCGACCCCATGCTGAGCGTTGACGACGCGCTGGACGCAATTCTTTCGGACGTCAAAGCGCTTGACGCGGAAACGGTCGAATTGACGGACCTTCCCGGCCGCGTTGCGGCCGAGGACATCGTCGCGCGGTCGACGCAGCCGCCCTTCGCGGCTTCCGCAATGGACGGATACGCCGTTCGCCATAAGGACGCCAAGAAAGGCGCGGCGCTGACGGTCGTCGGCGAGGCCCCGGCCGGATCGCCGTTCGACGGGTCCGTCGGCGCCGGCGAGGCCGTGCGCATCTTCACTGGCGGGGCCGTGCCGCGCGGCGCCGACCACGTTGTCATTCAAGAAGAAACCGCCCGCGAGGGGGAGACCGTCACCATCGAAGCGGACCAGCCCGCGCCGTCGAACGTCCGCCGCGCCGGCGTCGACTTCCGTGCGCGCGACAAATTGGTCGCGGCGGGAACGATGTTGCATGCGGTGCACCCGAGCGTCGTCGCAGCCGCCAACGTGGACGAAGCCGAGGTCGTCCGCCGCCCGCGCTTTGCGCTCTTCTCCAACGGCGACGAATTGCGCACGCCCGGCGACAAGCTGAAACCGGGCGAAATCGTCAACGCCAATCACTATGCGCTGCGCGCGCTGGCGACCGACTGGGGCGCCGTTCCGCGCTACCTCGGTTGCGCGCCGGACGATGAAGAGACGATTACGGATTATTTCAGGCGCGCCAAAGACGCCGACGTCGTCTCTCCCGTCGGCGGCGCCTCGGTCGGGGATTTTGATTTCGTCAAGTCGGCGTTCCGCGCCGCGGGCGGCGAAATCGTCTTTGAGAAGATCGCCGTTAAGCCGGGCAAGCCCACCTGGTTCGGCCGGTTAGGAAACGCGCGCGTCGTCGGCCTGCCGGGCAATCCGGCGTCGGCGATCGTCACGGCGGTTCTTTTCGTGCGGCCGCTGATCGAACGATTGGCGGGCCGGGCGAGCCCCGGCATGCGGACCGAGACCGCCGTGCTCGACGGCCCGGTTCCTGAAAACGGGCCGCGTGAAGCCTATTTGCGCGCAACGGCGGCGCCGCGCGACGACGGGCGTCTCGGCGTTGCGGCCGCGCCGAACCAGGATAGTTCGCTCTTGTCGCCGTTCGCCGCGTGCAACTGCCTGATCAAACGCCTCCCGAACGCGCCGGCCGAAGAGGTCGACGCGATCGTGTCGATCGTCCGTCTACGGGATTAAGCGATTGCGGACGCCCAGCGGAAGAGCAAGCGCGCCGCAACGAACAAGATAAGGACGGCGGTTAGCCGTTTGATGATCGTCGGGGCGAGGCCGACACTGACGAGCCGCGAGCCGATCTGACCGCCGATGAGAACGGCCGGGAACGCCATCCAATAGGCCGACAAGGCGCCGAGCGCGCGCAAGTCGCCGAGCTTGACCAATTGGCCCGCAAGACCCGCGACGGAGTTGACCAGGATAAAGACGCTGCAGGCGCCGGCGATCGCGCGCGGCGCGTCCCATTTCATCGCGTATAAAATCGGCGCGAGAAAAATGCCGCCGCCGATTCCAACGAGGCCGGACAAAAGCCCGATGCCGCCGCCGACGCCGGCGGCGAGTAGGGGGCGCGTCGCAGCCGGCGGGGTCGCTCTATCTTCCGTCGGGCGTTCGAAGGCGAGCTGGAGCCCCGCGATCAGAAGCGCGCCGCCGAGGAGGCCCACAAACGCCGTTTCGGAGATCGGCGCCAGCCCGCCGATCGCGGCGGCCGGCACCGACGCCAGAACGAACGGCGCAAGGCGGCGCGGCGATACGGCCCCGATGCTCGCCAAGCGATGAACGCCCCCGGCGACGACGATAATGTTGCATAGAAGCGCGATCGACGGCAGGAGCCGATAGTCGACGTCGTTCAGAACCAGGAGCGCGTTATAGGTCGACCCGCCGCCGAACCCGACCGCGGCGTAAAGCGCGGCCGTGACGAGGAAAAGAACGGCGAGGACGACGGTCATCGGCGACGGGTTGGCGGCGGCGTAACGAGATAGGAACGTAGCAACAATCGCCGCGGCGCGCGCCATGGGCCGTAGGCGGTGCGACGCCGGTCGCTCGGCGCGGCGGCTGCCGTTCCGTCGTGGGGCCGCCTAGTGAACCGTGAGCCTGTGCGTGCGACCGTCTTTCATGATCATCGCGAGTTTCGATTGCTCTTGAAGCACCGAAATATCCGCAAGCGGATCGCCGTCGACAAGCAAGAGATCGGCGAGATAGCCGGGCGTCACCGTGCCGAGCCGGTCGCCCATGCGCATGATCCGCCCGCCATGCTTCGTGGCCGACACGATCGCATCCATCGGCGACATGCCGAGCATCTCGACGAAATACTGCAGGTCCTTCGCGTTGGTGCCGTGCGGCGTCCAGGCGAACCCGTAATCGCCGCCGGGCAGAACCGGGATCCCCCGCCGGTAGAGTTCCTTCATGCCCTCAATCGCGCAGGCGAGTTCCTGTTCGTACTGCTCCGCGAGCGGCGATCCCGGCAAGATGCCCCAGTCCTGCGCGCCGCGGGCGGTTTGGATCAGCCAGGCCAGTCCCGGCGCGACGAAGAACTCTTCGTTCGAGCGCTCGAGCATATCGATCGTTTCTTCGTCGATGAACGAGGCATGATAGATGTGCCGGATGCCGTATTGCAGGCAAAGCTGAACCGATTTCGCGGAGCGCGCGTGCGCGGCCATCATGCGTTTGCGCCGATGGACCTCGGCCGCACCGGCAGCGAGCTCTTCTTCGGATATGACTTCTTCTTCGGCGTCGACGCCCGCAATATATTCCCCGGACAGATTGATCTTGATGATGTCGACGCCGTATTTGAAGAACATGCGCACCGCGGCGCGCATTTCTTCGGGGCCGGAAATCACCCAGCCGAACGACAAGTCTTGGATGTCGATATGGACGGGCGAGGTGTCGCCGAGCCCGCCTTTCGTGGCGATCTCTTGCGAGGCGGCGAGATAGCGCGGACCCGGAATATCGCCAGCGGCGATCGCGTTTTTCATGACGACGTCGAGCCGCGGCTTGGCGGCTGCGGCCCCGACGCCGCTCGTAAACCCCATGTCGAGAACGGTCTTCGCCGACTGCGCGCAGACGAGCGTGTGCTCTTCGGGCGGCATCAACGCGATTTCCTCAAGCGTCGCCTGATTGCTCCAGGATAGATGCAGGTGCGCGTCAATCAGGCCCGGCATCAAGGTCATGCCTTGCCCGTCGATGACCGTTTCGGCGGTCAGCGTCGACGAATTGCCGTTCTTCTCGACCTTGGTGATGCTGTCGCCTTCGATCAGGACCGCGCCGGCAAACGGGTCGGCGCCGGTTCCGTCAAGAATCGAGACGTTTTCAATTCTCGTCGACATGTCGTCCTCCAAACTCTAGATCAATTTTTGGTCGTCTTCTTGTTTTGCGTTGTCTTATGAAATCAGGATGCAACCCTCCTACGCGGCGTAGAACGCGTCCAGCAATTGAAGCGTTTCCGTCGTCCGCTCCAACAGCGTCCAGTGACCGCATTTGTCGAGAACGGTGTTGCTTTTGACGTTGGAGAATTTCGCCGCCAAGGCCTCGACATTTTGGGGCGGGGCGACTTTGTCCTCATCGCCCGTCACCAGCATTGCCGGCCCGCTGAAGGCGCTGACGTCCGCGGCCTGGGCGTTGGCGAGCGCGACGCAGCTCGCCGCGTAGGCGTCCGGCGCTTGCCCCATCAGCAATTCACGTACAAAGCCGGTCGCGACCGGATTGTCCGCACGCGTTGCGTCTGATAGGCCCGCGGCCAGGATCGCGGTTGCGATCGGGTCCATGCCGTCGGACTTGGCCAGCCCGGCGCGATCTTTAAGCGCGCCGCGCGCCGGCTCCGGCGGTTCGGCGAGCGGCGCGACGAGCGCAAGGCTGCGCACCCGATCGGGATGCTGCGCCGCGATATGTTGGCAAACGATCGTTCCCATCGAATGCCCCATCAAGTGCGCCTGTTCGAGGCCCGTTTCGTCCATGAGCGCAACGAAGTCCGCCGCGATGCTCTCGATCGACACGTCGGGGTCGAGCGCGGACCGGCCGGAGGACGGCATGTCCGGGGCGACGATGCGCATGCGCGACTGGGCCGCCGTGATAAACGGCCACCAGAAGTTCGACGTGCCGCCGAGGCCGTGGACCGCCAGGAGCGGTTCGCCGTCGCCAAAAATGTCGACGTGAATCATGCGGCCGTTGATTTTGTGAAGTGGCATGGATCGTTCCCTGATGATGTTGCAGCTATCGTCCTTGTGCGGCGCCGCGCAAACGATGCGCGGCCCGCGACGTCCGGTGATGTCGCCCGTTATTATACGATACGGTTCTCAATATGTCCGAGCCCGGATATCTCAACGCGTACGACGTCGTCGCGTTTCAAAAAGCGCGGCGGATCGAATCCGATGCCGACGCCTTGCGGCGTGCCGGTCGCGATGACGTCGCCGGGCTCAAGCGTGACGCTCGCCGAAATCGTCTCGATGAGCGTCGGAATGTCGAAGATCAAATCGCGCGTCACGGCGTCTTGGCGCAAGTCGCCGTTCACCCAGCATTGAAGGCGCAACGCCTCCGGGTCCACCGCGTCGGCGGTGACGATCGCCGGGCCCATCGGGCAAAACGTGTCGATCGATTTGCCGAGAAACCATTGCGCGTGGTTGCGTTGCAGATCGCGCGCCGTTACGTCGTTGATGACCGTGTAGCCCCAAACGTGATCGTACGCGTTTTCTTTGTTGATCCCGCGTCCGCCGCGCCCGATGACGACGCCGAGCTCGCCCTCATAGTCGACTTCGTTCGTGACGTCCCATGGCACGACGACGTCGCTATAGGGCCCGGTCACCGTGCAGGCGGCTTTTGTGAAAACGATCGGATGCGTGGGCGCGGGTTTGCCGCTGGGCTCGCGTTTCGTGTCGTAGCCGCTCGACGAAAACTCTTTGGCGTGCGCGTGGTAGTTCAGCCCAACGCACAAGACGTTCTTCGACGGACGCGTAATCGGCGCGGTCAACGTGACGGCGTCGAGCGGGCGGCCGGGGCCGGTCGGCGTAATCGCCGCGGCGTCGTCCCCGACCTGTCGGATCAGCGCGACGACCGGGTCCCCATAGCCCTCGACCGTCGGCGCGGCGACGTCGAAGACCGCGCCGTCGCGCAGAACGCCCAGCCGTTCCGTCGCGCCGTCGAGAAATTTTACAAGGCTGACCATCGCGCGCTCCGCTGACGTCGGGCGGCGGCTCCGCGCGTCGCCCCATGCGATGGACCGGAGGCTATTCTTGAATTAATTGCAAATCAATCCATATTTTGTATGAAATTGGTTTGGAAAGGGCGTTCGCGGCGCCGCGGGGCTCGGACCGTCGTCGTTTGGAGTACGGAGCATGTCGGCTCAAACGGAAAACACGCGCGAGGCGTCCCGCCGGTTGGCGGCGGCGATCCGCGCGCACGTTACGGCGAAGATCGAGGCGCGTGAATGGGCGGCGGGTGAGAAAATCCCGACCGAAGGCGACTTCGTTAGGAACTTCGGGGCCGCGCGCAATACGGTGCGCAAAGCGCTCGGCGCGTTGGAGACCGAAGGCGTCATCGTGCGTCACGTCGGGCGCGGAACGTTTGTCGCCGAACCGTCGGCGCCGGCGGCCGCCGGGCTGTGCAGCCCTGCCGACATTATGGAGGCGCGCATCACGCTGGAGCCCGCCATTGCCCGCTTATCGGTCGTTCGCGCAACCGGGCGCGACATCGCAAAGGCCCAGGCGTGCCTGAAGAAATTCGCCGCCGCCAAAACGCTCGCCGAGTATGAGCGCTTGGACGCCACGCTGCACTGGACGATCGTCGCGGCCTCGCGAAACGAGTTCTACAAGAAGATCTTCTCCGACATTAACGAAATCCGAAACGGCGCGGAGTGGACGGCGCTCAAAAAGGCCTCGACCACCAAGGCGACGAAAGCGGCCTATTACGAGGACCATCGGTTGATCGTCGAGGCGTTCGCCCGGCGCGACGCGCAAGGCCTTGAGCGCGCCTTGCGCGACCATCTGATCCGGGTGAAGCGCAATCTGTTGCAAACGCCCGCCTAGCGAGGGCGGAGCCGGGCGGGATTCGACGATGGCCCACGGCTGTTTTCGGACAAATTCCAGATCTTTAGCCCGTGATCATTGGTCGATAGTTGGCCGACAGTCGGATTTATCGCCCGATCGCCCGCGCGCCGGGGGCGGCGTCATTGACGCTCTCAATCGGCGGTGCGACCGTCCCGCGCGCGTTCGCCGCACGGCGACCGCTCCGTACGCGGCAAGAAGCGATACGCATATAATCAAGGGAGACATACGCATGGCATACGTCAGTTCGATCCCCGCCGACTCCGAAAGCGTTTGGGCGATCATGAGCCGCTATATGGACCAGACCAAACCGCTCTTCGCGCTCACCCAGCAAGTGATGCGCGCCGGCGAGGCCTCGTTCACCGACGCTGAGCGCGAGCTCCTCGCCGCGGTCACCTCGCTCTCCAACGCGTGCAATTACTGCTACGGCGTGCACCGTTCCACGGCGGAATCGTTCGGCGTCGACGCCGCCCTCTTGGAAGCGATCGCCCACGACGTCGACGGCGCGCCTGTGGACGACAAACTCAAGCCGGTGATTAAATACGTACAAAAACTAACGGCGTCTCCCTCGAAAGTGACGCAAGCCGACGCCGACCGGATCTTCGACGCCGGCTACAGCGAAAATGACTTCCATTACGTCGTCATGGTCTGTGCGCTGTTCAACTTCTTCAACCGCCTGATCGACGGCTACGGCGTGCAGAACACGCCGGACTACCGCGCAAATCATGGCAAAGAACTAGCCGATCACGGCTACCAGCTTTAGTACGTCGCTAGGTTAAAGAGCGCATCGGCGGCGGGTCCGATCGGATCCGCCGCCGGCGGCCAGTGGTGCGCCGCGCCGTTACTCCCAGACGAACGACGCCGTTTCCTCCCCGACAAGGGCGCCTCTTCCGCGTGAACGCGAGAAGAACCGCACCCTGATGGTGTAGGCGCCGGGCGCGAACTGCCGCCCGCGGAAAAAGTCGCCGTTTCGATCGCCGTCGAGCGCGTAAGGGACGACGTTCTCGGTTCGTTGGGTTACGCCCTCTAGCGTCAGGACGGCGCTTTCGACGTCGTCGGCGATCTCGGCGCTCGGCGTTGCGGTGATCGACAACGGCAAGTCGGCGAGGCCCGACCGCGGGATGCGCGTTCCGTCGACGAACGCCAAGACTTCGACGTCGCGGTTGGTGTCGACAAAGGCGAACGTCGCGACCGGATCGTCCGGCTGCGGATCGGGATCCGGCGTTGGGTCCGGATCGGGCGTCGGGTCGGGGTCCGGTGTCGGATCCGGGTCGGGATCGGGCGTCGGGTCGGGGTCCGGCGTCGGGTCGGGATCGGGCGGCGGGGGCGCTTCGGCGACGGAAAAGCGTAGCGTCGCGCGGCCGAGGACGTCGCCTTGCGCCGCATCCTCGCCGTAGAAGGTGGTGCGCACTTCGTAATCGCCCGGCCCGAAGACCCGGCCGCGCCCGTTGAAGCGCCCGGACGTGTCGCCGAACAGGACGTAAGGCGGCACGTTCTCCGTGCGGTTGAGGCCGCCGAACGCGAAGGCCGCGCTTTCAACCGCGCCGGCGATGGCGTCGGGCGGCGTCGCGACGATCGTCAGCTTAGCGTCGCCCAGCGCCGAAGCCGGCACGACGTCGCCGTCGGAAAGATCGCGCAGAAACGCCTCGGCCTCCGCGTCGTGCAGCGCGAATGCGGCGCCCGTCGTCGGCTGCGGCGTCGGATCGGGATCCGGGTCGGGATCAGGCGTCGGATCGGGGTCAGGATCGGGCGGCGGCGGGGGCGTGCCCGCGGCGCGGCGCACCAGCGCGGTCCACTCGCGTCCGGTCGAGGACGGCGGCGCCCCGATCGACCGGCCGCCGCCGCCGCCGATTTGCGCGACCGACCCGGTTTGAAGCGCGCCGCCGGTCAACGGATCGTACCAGGCGACGTCGAACGCGCCGGGTACGCCGGAGAGGTCGAGTTCGGTCGCCCCGCCGTCGGGCCGATAAATGACGTAGACGTCCCCGGGCGCGGCGAAGACGAAGTCGTTCCCGTCCGACGTCAACCCGTTGCGTTCGCGCATCGCGTCGACGGGCAGGTCGTTCGTTTCGAAAAAGTCGCCCGCCGCGCGCGTCCAATTCCAGACGCTGTCGCGCGAGCGGAAGTCCTCAAGATCGAGATCGCCTTGGCCGGTGTTGTAGCCGAAATACCAATCCGAGCCCGACGCGCCGGCGAGAAGAATTGACCACAAGGCGTCGCGGTGGCGGCGATGGTTTTCCGGCGCGCCGGGGCGAAAGTCCGTCTCAACGCCGATCGTCGCCGGTCCGGACTCGTCCCACGTGACGACCCACGGGTCGCCCGAGGCGCGTGAACGCGACACCCATTCGGCCGCATCGTTGCGCACCTGTCCGCCGGCTCCGGACTGCAAGGCGGCCCCGTCAAACGGCGTAAAGCCGAGCAAGGGCGAAAAGCGCTGTTTGTCGCCGGGAAAAGTGTGCATGGCCACAACGTGTCCATACGGATCAAGCGCCTTGATGTAGGAAGCGAAGTCACGGATCTGCGAGGCGGAATTGGTGTTCTCTTCGCCGAGATTCCAGAACAGGCCGTTATGATGGCCGAACCGCGCGATCAATTCGCGGTAATAAATCCGCCGTTCAAGTTCGAGATCGCCGCCGTCCAAAAGCTGATCGTTCTCGGTTTCCTGGGTGTAGATGTTGAGCGCGACGCCGCGGTCGTCCATGTGGTCGAAGACGATTTCCCACTGCGCGAGTTTGCTGACGTCATAGGTCAGGCGCGCGCCGGGGGCGGTCCACGGCCAGACGTCCCGCCCGTCGCCGTTGACGTTCATCGACACGAAATACATCGAATTGACGCCTTCGGACGCCAGATAATTCACCGCGCCGATGATCTCGTCGCCGCGTCCGTTCGCCCACGTCGGATCGCCGCTGCGCCAATCGCGTCGGTGCGGCCCGTAGGCGTGGAGCCCGTCTTGAAGATCGACGGCTCGCCCGCCGCGATCCTCCGTGCCGTCGAATTCGCGATAGGCGAGGAAGTTCTCCGGCGATCCCGCGCCGGATTTAATCCACAACGATCCGTCCCCGGCGTGTCTTAGATAGTGCGAGCCCATGGCCTGGAGGACCATGCCCTTGGTGCGAAACGGCCCGTCGGTCGCGTCGTCGCTCGCCTCGGCGACGAGAAAGCTCCCCGATGCGCCGTCAAATCCGATTGCAGCGCCGGCATTGGGTTCAAGGCTCGCCGCGACGTCGGGGCCGGTGCGAAACGACGCGGTGTAACGCCACCGCCCCGCCAGCGGCGGGTTGAATCGCACCCGCCAAACATCGCCCTCCGAGGCGCCGGTGTCGGCGGCGTCGCCGTCCGCCGCAAAAAATCCGGGAACGGCGTATGAGACGCCGGTGTCGTCATGGGTGAAGACGACATTGAGACGATAATCGGTAAACGTATCGGCCGTTTCGGCGACGCGCGGGCCGGAAAATGAGATCTCGTGTCGTCGCCAGACTTGCGCGTCCTGCGCGGCCGCCTGCGGCGCGGCGCCGGCGCACATTATAACCCCTACGGATAATACCGAAATGTTCAGGTGCTTCGAATTTTGCATAAATACTCCACTTACGCGCCCCCTAAGAAGGCGCGGCGACCTTCGAAAAAATGAGGCCGCCGTCACGATGCGCAGTCGGATCACTTTTTCAAATTAAAGTTGTGTACGGATTATTTTCACAAAATTAAAGTGACAGATGCGCCTTCTTTAATTCAATATTTCGCAAACGATACGACGCTGCACGTCATCGCCGCGGCGCGAGGGCGCTTGCGCGGGGGTGACGCGTTGTTTCGCCGTGCAAGGCGGTTGTTTAGCGACGCGCAACCATCACGCGCCGCGATGATCCCGCCTTGGCCTGATCGGACGGCCGTGTCGTTTGGCGATGCTTTGCGATCCCCGGCGCGCCATATGCGTTACCGCGTGCAACGGTCAGAGTCGGTTGGCGACGATTTCGGCGCCATTGGCGTCAGCGGAGTAAGCGGCGTAAGTTGCGTCAACGGCGTCGGGCGCATGCAAACGCCGCGCCCGTCGCGCACCCATTTTGTTTGTGTAAAGAACGAGCACTGACGGCTGACGGTGGCCCGGTCGGTCAGTCCGCCGGGCGGCAGTCCAAGCCCTCGACGGGGTAGGCGGCCGCGCCGGACCGCGCGACGAGCACGCAGTCGCCGTCGATCAGGCGCAAATCAAATACGGTCGGCGTCGCGACGCTGCGATCTTCCGGCGCCGTCGGGCGCGGCGGGCGGACCGCCACGACGCTCGTCGTCGTCAAGTCGCCCGGGCCGAGATCGATCGTCGCCCGTCCGAGCGCCGCTGCGAGCGTCGCTTTAATTAGGGCGAGCGATGTCGCGTCGGCGGCGGTCAAGACCGCGGGCGCGCCGCGATCGTCAGCGCGCGCCGTCGTTGCGTCGGACCCCGACGTTCCGCATGCGGCGGAGAATGCGGCGAGCGTCGTCGCCGCGGACCGGCGCAGCGCCTTGGGCGTCGCCGGTCGGCGCTTCTTCATTGCGGCATCCGCAGATCGCGGTTCGTTTCCGCAAAGGTGGGTTCAGGCGGCGCCTGGACGGCGAGGCCGATCGGCGCTTCGCTCGCGGTCGCGACGCTCGTCGGCGGCGGCGTCGGGCACGTCCCGTCCGCACGGAACTGCAACGCCGCGGAGAGCATCGCTTCGGTTTCCTCGCCGAGTTCGGTGTTGATGTCGTCGGCGACGACGCAGCCCGGCGCGCGCACCCCGAACGCGGCCGACGAATTGTCGGGGATGAACCCGTCCGCATAGTCGCCGAAACCGACGTCGTTGGTGCCTTGGAATTGGATCGTGAAATACGTCACGCCGCAATTGTCGGTCGGGAAAAAGCCGAAAGGCTTGCCGCATGTCGTGCCGCCGATCAGCACGACCTCAAGGCCGATGCCGCGCAAGCCGTTGATCACCGACTCGCTGGCGCTGCACGTGCTCTCCGTAGACAGAACGAAGACGCGGCTGAGACCGAGGGAATCGAGCGGTGCGCCGTCGGGCAGCGTAAAGCCGAGGCCGGTCGTAAAGAACGGCAACGGGTCGTTGATCGCGCCGGTGACCGGGTTGAACTGACCGGCGTCGTCGTTGAAGCGCAGCTGTTCGAAGACGCGCCCGGTCGTCGGGCCCGGCCCGGCGACGCCGAAGGCGAGCTGGGAGGCCGTCGCGAGGAGACCGCCGCCGTTATAGCGAAGGTCGAGCACGAGATCGGTGACGCCCGCCGCGTCCATCTCGGTGATCGCCGTCGCGATCTGCTCTTCCGACGAGAACGGCCCGAAGGTGTTCAGCAAAATGTAGCCGACGGGTCCTGTCGGCGTGCTGATGACGCGCGTTCGATTGACCGGGTTCGACGACAGGTTCGCCGAGACGAGCGTAATCGCCCGCGACGTCGTCGCGCCGGCGTCTTGAACGACGAAGTCGTGAACCTCGCCCGGCGTCGCCGGGAACAGCCCGGCGTTCAGAATGTCGATTTCCGCTTGGTCCGCGCCGCCGTTGACGAGGTCGACGCCGTCGACCTCGAGAATACGGGTCCCCCGCGCCAGTTGCGGCACGCCCGCGACGACTTCCGACGCCGGCGAATCCGGTTCGGTGAACAAGATGCGGAAGTCGCGCGGCGGGGTCGTCGAGAACGCGACGATCCGCGCCCCATACGTCGCGCTCGGCGCGGAATTGCGTTCGGCGAGGAATTCGTCCGTGGGCTGCGTAAAGTGAAACTCGTCGACGTCGCGGCCGGAAGCGGTTTGTCGGAAGGTCCGCAAGATGTCGAAATAATCGAGTCTATCGTCGAAATCGTTCGGGTCGCGGTCGTCGACTTCGTCGTTGAAGAGGTACGTCTCGTTCGTCCACGAGCGCAGCCAGAAATTCTCCAGCAAGGTCGACCCTTGGACGTCGGGGAACGGGTTGCCCTCGATGTCGACGCCGCTGCGCGGGTTTTCGCACCGCGCAATGAACTCGCTGGCGGGCTCGAAAACGCCGGGCGTAAACGTCGGGCCGGACGGCGGCGGCGGCGGGGGAGGAGGCGGCGGCGGGGCGGGCGGTTGCGGCGCCGGCGACGACCCGTCCGAACAGGCCGCGATTAACGCCAGCGCGGCTACGGCCCAGAGGGACCCTCGCGCCGTTTCGCGCCGCGCGTTGTTTATCGTGCGAAAATTCATCGTCTCGTCCCGTCCTTTACGCGGCGTTTACCGGTTCGTTCCGCCGCCGTGAGGGTCACGCCCTCGGGGTGGGAACGTCAAGCCGCAACGACGCCGCGCTTCGTGACGGTTCGTTCAGCCGCGCAGGACCCTCGCCGGGGCCGGTTTCCGCTCCCTTAAAGCGCGGCCCCCCGCTAGGGCGCCCACGCGCTTGGCGCTTCCTGGTCGTTTTGGCGGGCGCGCCGCTCGCAAACAAGGGCGAACGCCTCTTGCAGCAACGCCGGAACGCCGGCGCCCGCCGCCCCGGAAACGACCCGCGCCGGCCGGCCGGCCGCATGGGCGAGCGCGTTCGCCTGCGCCTCGCGCGCGGCCGCATCGAGCGCGTCCGCTTTATTCAGGCACAAGATCTCCGGCTTGTCGGTCAGACCGCCCCCATAGGCTTCCAACTCGCGGCGCACCGTCCGGTAAGCCCCCGCAACATCTTCGCCCGTGCCGTCCACGAGATGGATCAGCCCGGCGCAGCGCTCGATATGGCCGAGAAATCGGTCGCCGATGCCGGCGCCGTCATGGGCCCCCTCGATGAGTCCCGGAATGTCCGCGATCACGAAACTCGCGCCCTCGTCGACGCGCACGACGCCGAGGTTCGGGTGTAAGGTCGTGAAGGGGTAGTCGGCGATTTTGGGTTTGGCGGCGGTGACGGCGGCGAGGAACGTCGATTTGCCGGCGTTCGGCAAGCCGACGAGGCCGAAATCCGCAATCAGCTTGAGGCGCAGCCAGATTGTTCGTTTTTCGGCGGGATGGCCGGGATTGGCGCGCCGAGGCGCTTGGTTCGTCGCCGATTTGAACCGCGCGTTGCCGAACCCGCCATTGCCGCCCTTGGCGAGGACGACCCGCTCGCCGGGCTCGTCGAGGTCGGCGACAAGGGTCTCCTCGTCCTCTTCAAAGATTTGCGTGCCGGTCGGCACTTTGATGAGGAGGTCCGGCCCGGCCGCGCCCGTTCGGTTGGAGCCCTCGCCGGGGCGCCCGTTTTTCGCGCGGTAGTGCTGCTGATAGCGAAAGTCGATCAGCGTGTTCAGATTATCGACGGCCTCGGCGAACACGTGGCCGCCGCGCCCGCCGTCGCCGCCGTTCGGCCCGCCGAATTCGATGAATTTCTCCCGCCGAAACGACAGGCAGCCGGCGCCCCCGGCGCCGCTTTCGACGTAGATTTTCGCGCGATCGAGAAATTTCATCGGGGCGTCCCAAGCCGCTGCATGCCGCGCGTTCTTCGCGCGCGGGGGCCGGGTATACTCCATCGCAATCGCAAAAGGGAAAGAAAGGCCGCCCATGCCCGACGCGCTCTCCGCCGACGTTTTGTTCGAGCCCGCTCGCCTCGGGCCCTTGGCCCTGCCGAACCGCATCGTGATGGCGCCGATGACGCGGTCGTTTTCGCCGAGCCACGCGCCGGGCGCGGACGTCGCGGCGTATTACCGCCGACGCGCGGAGGGCCAGGTCGGGCTCATCCTGACGGAAGGCGTGTCGCCGAACGAGACGACGGCCACCGGCACGCCGAACGTGCCCAACATCGTCACCGACGCGGCCAAGGCCGGCTGGCGGCGGGTCGTCGAAGAGGTCCACGCGGCCGGCGGGCTGATCGGCATGCAGATCTGGCACGAGGGGCCGCATCGCAACGCCGCCAAGACCGAATATCCGAACGTCCCGTCCTGGTCTGCGTCGGGCGTCAAAGTGCCCGGCAAGCAGATCCTCGAGCCGATGACCGAAGGCGAGATCGACACCGCGATCGGCGAATTCGTCGACGCAGCCGCCTCGGCGAAGGCGCTCGGCTTCGACGCGGTCGAATTTCACGGGGCCCACTCTTATCTGATCGACAATTTCTTTTGGCGCGAAACGAACAACCGCGGGGATCGTTTCGGCGGGGCGGATTGGACGACGCGCACCGCGCTCGCCGTCGAGATCATCCGCCGCACCCGCGAGGCCGTCGGGGCCGACTTCCCGCTGATCATTCGCCTATCGCAATGGAAACAAGAAGACTTCCAAGCGAAGACCGCCGCCGATCCGGACGATCTCGCCGGCTGGTTGGCGCCGCTGGTCGACGCCGGCATCGACGCGTTTCACTGCTCGCAGCGTCGGTTCTGGGAGCCGTGTTTCGACGGATCGCCGATGAATTTCGCCGGCTGGGCGAAGAAACTGACGGGCAAGACGGCGATCTCGGTCGGGTCGGTCGGGCTCTCCGGCGAGTTCACGGCAACCTATGGCGGCGAGGTCTCCGAACCCGCCTCGATCGACGGGCTCGTCGAGCGGCTTTCGGGCGGCGAGTTCGACTTGATCGCGGTCGGCCGGGCCTTGTTGAAGGACCCCGAATGGGCGCTGAAGATCCGCGACGGCCGGCTCGACGCGCTCGAGACCTTCGATAAGCGCGACCTTGCGACGCTATACTGACGATCTGTCGGCCTTGGGCTGACCCTTTTGCGATGCGGCTGCGTACGCAGGAGCAAAAAGGGAAAAGGCCCATGATCACCGTCCACCATTTGGAGAACTCTCGGTCGCAACGCATCCTATGGTTGTTGGAAGAAATCGGCGCGCCGTACGAGGTGCGCCGCTATGACCGCGACCCGCAAACCTCGCTTGCGCCGCAGGCGTTGAAAGACGTTCACCCGTTGGGCAAGTCGCCGGTCATCGACGACGACGGACGCGTGATCGCGGAAACGGGTGCAATTATCGAGTATCTCGTCGGACGCTACGCCCCGGAGCGTCTGGAGCCGCCCGCCGGTTCTTATGAACGCGACGATTACGTTTATTGGCTGCACTTCGCCGAGGGGTCGGCGATGCCCAACATTCTGCTGAAGCTGATTTTCGACAAAATCAAAACGACGCCGATGCCGTTTTTCGCCAAGCCGATCGCGAAAACGATCGCCGACAATGTTTTGTCGTCTTTCGTCGAGCCGAACCTCAAAGATCAGCTCGCGTTTATTGAAGCGCATTTGACCAAAAACGAGTGGTTCGCCGGCGCGGTCTTTTCAGCCGCGGACATTATGATGAGCTTCCCGCTGGAAGGCGCCGCGTCGCGCGGCGTCGTGAACGCGCGCCATCCTAAGATCAAAGCGTTTCTCGACCGCATCGCAGCCCGCCCAGCGTACGCGGCGGCGCTGGAACGCGGCGGGCCTTACCAACTGGCCGCGTAAGCGACGGCTCTGCAGCGCTGACGCGCGCCGCGTTTGACCGGCCGTCAACTGTCGGCCGGTCTCGCGGGCGTGTGCGGCGCTGTGGCGGTCTCGCCCGCGCGGTCGCTCAGCGATCGGCGTATCGTCGGCATGATCCGTCGACTGACGGGGACGACGGATCCGTCGGTCAAAACGACCTCGCCGACGCCGGACGGCGATCGCTTAAGCGCGCCGATCTCGTCGACTTTGACGACTTAAGGATCGGTGCACGCTAACGGCGCCGGACCAGAGCCAAGCGACGCTCGCCTGGGACGCGGCCGAGCGGTTGGCGTCAATCACGCAGAGCGGATCGCGCAGCTTTCTTTACGACGGCGAGGCGATGATCGGCGAGTACGACGCCGGCGGCGCGTTGTTGCGGCGTTACGTGCACGGGGCCGGCGTCGACGCGCCGATCTTGTGCGTCAATGAGGCGAGCCTGTGCACCAGCCGTACGGACGGGCCGGCCGGCGCGAAGTTCTGGCTTCTAGCCGATGAGCGCGGCTCGGTGATCGCTTACGTCGACGAAGCCGGCGCCGCCGTTCAGAAAAACGCGTATGACGCCTACGGCCAGATGAAGGCGTGGAACGAAGGCGTCTTCGCCTATACGGGCCAGCAATTCCTCCCCGAACTCGGCCTCTACCACTACAAAGCAAGGCTCTACCATCCCGCAATCGGACGGTTCCTGCAGACCGATCCGGTTGGGTATGACGCGGATATGAATCTGTATGCGTACTCCCTGAACGACCCGATCAACCTGTTTGATCCGGACGGACGGGCGCCGGAATCGGTTATGGATCAGCGCTACGTCTACCCGCGCCTGTCCGCGAACCAGCAAGCGCTCGTTCAACAGCAGCATTACGAGATCGGTAGATCACTCGCTCAGGGATTAGCGATTGGCGTAGACCTCACGCCGGTCCTCGGAGATGCAAAGGGGGCCTACGACCTCTCTCAAAATCCATCTTGGGCTGCTGCGGGCGTATTCGCCGCTGGCGTTTTTGGGGCGGATTTTCTAAAACTTGGGGACGGAGCGGCTGACTCAGCAAGGCGTCTATCCGCACCGTCGATGCAGCGCCATCATTTGCTTCCGCAAAAATTCCGAAGCCAATTTGAGGCAAGAGGAATCGAAATTGATCAATATACGGTATCAATTCCTGAGAATATGCATTTGCGTGGTGTCCATGGTAAGGGCAGTGACTATTTGCCGGGGAACTGGAACGGTCAATGGGAAGAGTTTTTTGATACGAACCCGTATGCAACAGATAAGGAAATCTATCAGAATTTGGGTACAATGATGGACGATTTCGGGCTTTCTGGTCTTGAAATTGGTCCTTACCGGTAATCCAGAAATGCGATCGTACTTTAAAATATCGGGAATTGCCGGACCTTGGGGAGATTATGGCTCAATACTAAGGCATGGGCTCGCTCGACGAGACTGTGACCGTTTAGTTCTCCAGCGTAGCGGCCCGTTTGTTCCCCATGTTTCATGTCCATACTCAGAATTGATTGTGGACGACATTGCGCGGGAGGCAATTGAAACGAGCTCCGCATCTGGATTTAGCTTCCAACGAGTGGAGCTTTCAAAAGTTGTTAATATTCCCTGGCAGACATGGCTTGGAGAACCAGAACCTCGCTTTTATCCAGACAGTGGAGAGCCTGAATCATACATCTTAGACGCACCTCACGACGCCAAAACCGCAGAAAAGATGCCAACACTTTTTGCGATTGACATGCCGCGAGTTTTGAATGTCCAGGGCCGCAAATCGACGATTTTGATAAAAGAAGAAGTGCCTGACTCAGATATATTTGGCGCGAACGCCATTTGGGTCTCGGATACCGTTGCAAATGCGATAAGTCCCCATATTGACAAATATGTGCAACTTGAACCGGTAGAATTTAATTGAAGGCAAGATAAAGCGAAACGGCGTTTTGGTGCATAGATGCCCTTAACGCCTTGTCTGCACGCTCTTTTTGAGCACCAACATGGTGCCGTTCGGGGCCCGGCCGCCGGCGCGCGGTTCCCGCTTTTGGCCGATGAGCGCGGCTCGGTGATCGCTTACGTCGACGAAGCCGGCGCCGCCGTTCAGAAAAACGCGGATGACGCCTTCGGCCAGATGAAGGCGTGGAACGAGGGCGTCTTCGCCTATACGGGCCAGCAATTCCTCCCCGAACTCGGCCTCTACCACTACAAAGCAAGGCTCTATCATCCCGCAATCGGACGGTTCTTGCAGACCGATCCGATTGGGTATGACGCGGACATGAATCTGTATGCGTACGTCTATAACGACCCGATCAGCTTTACAGATGCGACCGGGCGTAAACCGGACCATATCCAGGATCGTTTCAACGCTGCGACCGCGCATGCGGCGCTCAATCATCCGCGTAAATTTGCGTTGGTAATGGGCGTGTCCGCCGCTACCGCTGCGCCATTTTATGGCGGCGCGGGCGCATACGCCCTGGGTTCCCGGTTCCTATTTCAAGGAATTTCTGCGGGTAGAGTTGGCGGAACACTGCTTACGGAGGAGTTTGCAGTTGGCGGAGCGGCCAGCTTAACCACAGCTTCAGCCGTGTCGAATAGGGGAATCGATGCTGTAGAAGGCTATCTTCGCTCGATTGACGCATTAGATTTTGCGCCGAACGTAGCGATGATCGAGCGCCTTAAGAGCGGGGAGCGGACGGTACAAGACCTGAATTTTTACCAGCATGAACTAATCGAAGCTGGGGTCGTCAACCGTTTGGGGTTAGACGTCGAAGCGGCTCATCTTGAGACGCTTAAACTTCAGGGGATTGAGTACGCGCCAGGATTTCAAGCAGATATTTATGCGCCGGATGTCATCGACACGTTTCCAGACTACTTCAATCAAGCAACCCGTAATAGGCTCAAATAACATGGTGGTAAATCAATGGCTTTCGGGCTTGTTGGAAAGTGCAAGATCGACCCTAGAAGATGAATTGAAGGTTGAAGGCCAAATCAAAAAGCATTTGGGGCCCACTCATTTGGTAGCTTCAGGGACTGCAATTGTTTCACCTTCCGACGCTCTCAAGGTTGATGTCGGGGAATATGCCGGCGAGGCACAGGAATTTGCGCTTGCGTTCGCATTTGGCATTCTCGATGTGATGCTAACCCGGCCTACAGGCGGCATCGGGAGAATCGAAATCCAGGTAACCTCGCTTGCAATTGATGAAATCAACTCCACGGTTTACGCATTTCGATTGGCGGGCAGATACGGCGCGACTGCCGCGATCGACGAAAATATTTGGGGCTGACCTAGGAGATTGACGCTCCTACGGTTGGCTGATGCGTCTAAAGCATTCAAAACTCACGCATATTCAGACGAACAAGCTCCTGGAACATTTCGTCGCCGGGACGCCGGCCCGAACAGCGTGTTTGCTCGTCGGCGTGAACAAGATCACGGCGACGCAATTCTACCATCGCCTGCGTGTAATCATCGCGGAGAGGCTTGCCGAGGAAGCTGCGGAACTGGCTGGCGAGATCGAAGTCGACGAAAGCTATTTCGGCGGTGTACGGAAGGGAAAGCGCGGTCGCGGTGCGGCGGGCAAGGTTCCTGTGTTCGGTCTACTGAAACGCGGCGGTCGCGTCTTCGTCCTGCCGGTGAAGGATACGCGATCCGACACGCTGATCCCGATTATTGCCTGCAAAGTGCAGCCTGACAGCGTGATCTACACCGACAGCTTCCGCTCTTATGACCAGCTCGACGTCACCGATTTCCACCATATGCGGATCAATCATTCGAAGCTCTTCGCCGACCGGGAAAACCACATCAACGGCATTGAAAATTTCTGGAACCAGGCCAAGCAGCATCTGCACAGATACAATGGCATCCCCCGGCAGCACTTCCATCTCTTCATCAAGGAATGCGAATGGCGGTTCAATTACGGACCGCCCGACCAGCTCTTGAAAACCCTCCGCACATGGCTCAGACCATATGCAAAACCCTCAAAGTCCTAGGTCAGCCCCAAATATTTAAGTAGCGGTGAGATAAAGTGAAACGACGTGTTGGTGCGTGCATGCCGTTAACGCTGTGTCTGCACGAACCCGTTAGAGCACCAACATGGGGCCGTTCGGAGCCCGGCTGCCGGCGCGAAGTTCTGGCTTCTAGCCGATGAGCGCGGCTCGGTGATCGCTTACGTCGACGAAGCCGGCGCCGCCATTCAGAAAAACGCCTATGACGCCTTCGGCCAGATGAAGGCGTGGTCCGTTCCATTGTCGCTGACGATGGTCTGAGGTCGGCCGTACAACCGGATAGGCGTGTTGAGTTCGCGGGCGACGGACGAGCGCGACGTCTTCGTCGAACGGACCGGTAAGAACAAAGTGTTCTTTGCCCGGAACGACGACGGGCGCGTCGCGACGTTCTCTTATCGATCGTCCAGGGACGTGTTCGAGCGCGACGACGCGCCCCGGTGACCGCGTCAGCGCCGCCCGAAGAGGCGTTCGATGTCGGCGAGCTTTAGCTCCACATAGGTCGGGCGCCCGTGATTGCATTGGCCCGCATAGGGCGTTGCTTCCATCTGGCGCAGGAGGGCGTTCATTTCCTCCGCCGTCAGGCGGCGCCCGGCGCGGATCGAGCCGCGGCACGCCATCGACGAGCAGACCTCTTCGAGGCGTTCTTTGAGGGCGAGGTTTTGATCGAATTGCGCCAAGTCGGCCGCGAGGCTCTCGACGAGGCGTTTGACGTCGCAGCGCCCCAGTAAAGCAGGCGTCTCGCGCACAAGGACCGCGTCCGCGCCGAAGGCTTCCAACACGAGGCCAAGCTCGGCGAATTCGTCCGCCCGCGCCGCCAGCCGCGCGACGTCTTCGGGCTCCAATTCCACGACTTCGGGGATCAACAGCCCCTGCGCCGCGACGCCGCCCGCCTCAAGGCCGGCTTTCATGCGCTCATAGACGAGGCGCTCGTGCGCGGCGTGCTGGTCGACGATGACGAGCCCATCGGCGGTTTGGGCGACGACGTAGGTCTCGTGTAATTGCGCGCGGGCCGCGCCGAGCGGATAGGCGGCCTGCGGATCGTCGTCCGCAGCCGCCGTCTCGGTGCGCGCCGTCGGCGCGGCGAAATCCGCCGACGGATCGGCGAGGCCCGCCGCTTCCCCGCCGGGTTCGGGCGCCGCCCCTGCGACAGGCGCGGCTTCTCGGGCGAACGGATTGGTCGGCGCAAAGACGGGCTGGCGCGGCCGCAGCGGCGTCACGGCGCTCGATCCGCCTTGCGGCTGCATGCGGCCGAGGGCGAAGGCGCTCGTCGTCGTCGCGGCGCGGTGGCCGGCGTCCGCGAGCGCATGGCGCAGAGCCCCGATCAACAGGCCGCGCACGACGGCGGCGTCGCGAAACCGCACCTCAGTTTTGGCCGGGTGCACGTTGACGTCGACGAGCGTCGGTTCGACGTCGATGAAGAGCGCCGCGGCCGGGTGGCGGTCGCGCGCCAAAAAATCCGCATACGCCCCGCGCAGCGCGCCGACGATCAGCTTGTCGCGAACCGGTCGTCCGTTGACGAATAAAAATTGTTTGTCGGGCAGGCCGCGATTGTAGGTCGGCACGCCTGCGAAGCCGGAAACGCGCGCGCCGTCGCGCTCGGCCTCGATCGGCAAGGCGTTGTCTTGAAAGTCGCGGCCCATCACCGCGCCGAGCCGCGCAAGCCGAACCTCGTCGTCGTTTGCGGCTTCATCGGCGCCGGCGGGAAGGTTGAGCGTTTTGCGCCCGTCCGACGTCAACGAAAACCCGACCGCCGGAAACGCCATGGCGAGGCGCTTCAACGTGTCGGAGACGGCCATGGTCTCGGCCCGGTCGGACTTTAGGAACTTCAAGCGCGCGGGCGTTGCGTAAAAGAGATCGCGCACCACGATGCGCGCGCCGGTCCCGCTGAACGCCGCCGGCGCGGGCCCGTCCAACACGCCGCCATGCACGCTTAAGCGGGCCGCGTCTTCGCCGGCGCGCCGGGCCGTGACGTCGAGCCGCGCGACCGCGCCGATCGACGGCAGGGCCTCGCCGCGAAATCCCATGGTCGCGATTGCGTCGAGGGCGTAGCCGCCGTCCGCGCCGGGCGCGAGTTTCGACGTCGCGTGGCGTTCGACGGCGAGCAGGAGATCCTCCGGCCCCATGCCGACGCCGTCGTCGGTGACGACGATTTCCGATTTGCCGCCCGCGCGAATGTCGACGGCGATGCGGCGCGCGCCGGCGTCAAGGCTGTTTTCGACCAGCTCTTTGACGACGGCTGCGGGGCGCTCGATGACTTCGCCGGCGGCGATGCGGTTCACCGCGTCCGGCGGCAATCGGCGGATGACGGGCGGGGCGGCGGTTTGGGGCGCGCCTTCGGTCTCGGACATCGCGGCGTTATCGGTCGATCCGGCGCGGCGCGCAAAGCCGGCAGGGCGGGCATGGGGAAAAGGGGCGATACAACCGCGCCTGCCCGCCGTATGATCACCTAGGTAGCGTGGGGGCGAAGCGATGTTTTTTCGACGCACGAGACGACCGGCGGGGCCCGTTTTGCGCGCGCCTGCGCGGCTGGCGACGCCCGCCGGCGCCCGCCCGGCTTTTTTGGGCGCGCCGACCTATGCGGCCGCCGCCCCGCAACGCGGCGGCGGCGACCTGGACCGCTTTATGGCCGATCTGGAGCGGCGCAATCCGAACGAGCCCGCGTTCCACCAAGCCGTCCGCGAAGCGATGCGTGACGTCTTCGCCTATGCGGCCGATCACGCCGCCTACAACGACCCCGATCTGTTTGCGCGGCTCGTCGAGCCCGATCGCGTTCTCCAGTTCCGCGTCGCGTGGACGGACGACGCCGGGCGCACGCGCCAAACCCGCGCTTGGCGCGTGCAATTCACGAACGCCCTCGGACCGTACAAAGGCGGGCTCCGGTTCGTTCCCGACCTGCAGCCCTCGGTGCTGAAGTTCCTCGGCTTTGAACAGGGCTTTAAAAACGCGCTGACGGGCCTGCCGCTCGGCGGCGCGAAGGGCGGCGCGGCGTTCGACCCGGCGGCGGCGAGCGCGGGCGAGACCATGCGGTTCTGCCAAGCGCTGATGATCGAGCTGCACAACTATATCGGGCCGTACAAAGACGTGCCGGCGGGCGACATCGGCGTCGGCGCGCGCGAGATCGGCTGGCTTTACGGGGCGTACAAACGGATCGTCGGCGAGGCCGACGGCGCGCTCACGGGCAAAGGCGCGTCGTTCGGCGGGGCGGCGTTGCGTCCGCAGGCGACCGGCTACGGGCTCGTCATGTTCGTCGAACGCATGGCCGAGCGCATGGGCGAAGGGCTCGGCGGCGTGCGCGTCGTTATCTCGGGGTCCGGGGCCGTGGCGCTTTACGCGGCCGAACGCGCCATCGCGCATGGAGCGCGGGTGCTGACTCTGTCGGATCGCTCGGGCGTTCTTTATGCGGAAGACGGGCTGGACGCCGACGCGCTGGCGACGATCGCGTCCATAAAAGCCCGGCGCGGCGCGTCTTTGGCCGAGGCGGCGCAGCGCTTGCGCCGCGCGACGTTCCGCACCGGCGCTGCGCCTTGGGGCGCGTCTTTTTCGGGGCCGTGCGACATCGCGCTCCCGTGCGCGACGCAAAACGAGCTCGACGCCGACGGCGCCAAGGCGCTCGTTAAAGGCGGGGTGCGGATCGTCGCGGAGGGCGCGAACATGCCGACGACGCCGGACGCCGTGGAGATCTTGCGTCAGGGCGGGGTCGCCTTCGCGCCGGGCAAAGCCGCGAATGCCGGGGGCGTCGCGGTCTCCGGCTTTGAGATGGCGCAGAACGCCGCCCATGCCGCGCCCGACGCCGCAGCGGACGAAGCGCGGCTTCAAGCGACGATGGATGCGATCTTCGAGCGCTGCGCCGCCTACGGAGAAACCGCGCGCGGCGGCGTCGACCTCGCCAAAGGCGCCAATGTGGCCGGCTTCGCGCGCCTCGCCGACGCGATCCGCGCGCAAGGCGCCGTCTAGAGTTTCCGACCGGCTCGAGACGCGGACGACGATTTGGATCCGAGGATTGGCGTCTCGGATGCTCAAAATGACGTGCCAAAGCTGTCCTTTGATGCACGCGACGGAACCGACGCCCTAGTCGATGACGATCGCCGCCGTCGCTTCGGCGACGGTGTGGTCGCCGCGCACAAGGACGGCGCGGCCTTCATAGCGCCCCCGCGCCCAGGGGTCGTCGCGCCGCCGCGCGCCGGCATAGGCGACGTAGGTCGCCTTGTTGCGCTCCAACGGGCCCGTGGTCGCTTCGGCGAACGGGCCGTCCGGGCCCTGAACGTCGAGCCGGATCTCGTCGCCGCCGCGCGTGTTCATGAACCGGGCGTAAAACACCAAAGCGGGCGCTTGCGGCGTTGCGGGGGCGGCCGGCGGGCCGGCGTCCTCCAAGGCGTCCGGCGAGACCGGTCCGGGTGCAAAGCCCGCCTCGAGCGCCGCCGTCATCGGGCCGCCGGTCGCGGCGGGGATTTGCGTGCGCGCGCCTTGCGTCCACAAATCCGCCGCCGCGCCCGACGGGTCGCATCCGCCGCGCGCCGGCATAAACGGGTCGACGACGGCGTCTTTGCGGCGAATTTCGAAGTGCACGTGGGCGAAGGCCGCACGGCCGGAATAGCCGATCGCGCCGAGGCGCGCGCCGCTTTCAACGACGTCGCCGCGGCGCACCGCGAGGCTGCCCTTTTTTAGGTGGCAATACTGCGTGACCCAGCCGCCGCCATGGTCGACGACGACGCCGTTGCCGCACTCGCGCCCCTTAACCGCGGCGAAGTCGTCGGCGGTGCGGGCCAGCCGATCGCGTTCGCCGTCGCGCACGGCGACGACCCGGCCGGGCGCGGCGGCGAGCACCGGCGCGTCCGTCGCGTCCGCTTGCGCGGCCGAAAGCAGACGGAAATCGACGCCCTTATGGCCGTCGTAAGCCGCCCCGCCGCACTGGAAATCAAGGACGCCGTCGCCGTCGTCGCGGTCGACGTAATTCTGCACGAGACAGCCCGCCGCCGGGCATTCGACGGGTAACGAGAAGGACGGAGAACCGCCGTCTGCGTCGGCTTCTGTTTCGGCCGCTGCGTCGGGGTCGGCGACTGCCGGCGCGCTGCAGAAGACGGCGGCCATAGCGGCGACGAACGATAGGAACACGCGTTTCATGGCGATAGGCTATCGCAACGCGCCGCAGTTTTGCGAGCGCTCGATAGAGCGTCGGCCAGAAGAGCCGGCCGGAAGAGGGAGCAACCGATGGGACCGATCGTACGCGCCGCACTGTTTGCGGTCGCCGCCGCCGCTGGCTTGTTCGACGCCGCGCCGGCCCGCGCGGAACCGGCCTATGCGCCGATGGCGCCGTTCGCCGCCATGGTCGGCAAAACGTATCGCGGCGAGGGGACCGGCCCCGACGGCGCCCCGCTCGTCGACATCGCCAAATGGGAATTCATCCTCGGTGGGCGCGCCGTCCAGACGACCCATCGCCTGGAGGGCGGCGATTATGGCGGCCGCACGATCATGTTCTTCGACGAAGCGGCGAAGACGTACGTCTTCCATTACTTCACGACCGCCGGCTTCCACACGATCGGGGAGTTCGACGTCACCGAGGACGGGTTCGTCGGCAGCGAAGCGGTGGAGGGCCACCCCACCTATGTTTCTGTCTATTCGAAGACGACGCTCGACGGCGACGGCACGTTGCGGATCACGTCGGAATATGTCGACCGAAAAGGGGAGCGCACCCCGGCGACGTCCTTGACGTATCGGCCGATCGCGCCCGTCGGCCCGTTATTCGCGGCCGGCGCCGGCGACTGACGCCGGCGAGTCTTTTAGCCGACGGACCGCTGGTTGCGGGCGGCGTCCGTCAAAGCGTCGACCTGTCGCGTCGCATCTTCTACGACCCGCGCCGCGGCGCCGACGGTGTCGCCGTCGAGGCGGTCGACGGCGGTCTCCAGCGCGCGGTTGCGTTCTCGAAGCTCGAACACCTCGTCGCACACGGTGAGCGCGCCGAGGAGGATGAGCCGCGTTTCGCCGATCTGCCCGAGCGCTCCGGCGAGCTGGCGCACCCGCTCGTCCAAGTGCGCCGAAAGCCGCGCGAGCCGCGCTTCTTGACCGTCGTCGCATGTGATTTTGTAGCGCCGATCGTTCACGGTGAGAGTGACTTCAGCCATCGCCAGCCTTCCGTTCCGCCGTCGGAGCGTCCGCGCGCTCGTCGGGTCGTTCGATCGCATGCGCCGCGTCCGGATCGACCAGCGCCTCGATTTCGCGCACCGCGACGCTGAGCGCCGCGCTCGCCGCGCGTAGCTTCGCCCGGGCGTCGCGGGCGGCCGCGCGGGTTTCCGCCAAGGCGACGCGGTCCTCGCGGGCGCTTTCGACGGTCTGCGACAGAGCGGCGTCCAACCGTTCGACGGCGTCGCCGAGCGCTTTCGTCGCCGTGTCGAGCAAGGTCGGAGGGCGCTGCGTCATCGACGGGGCCTTACCATAATCTTTATGAACGGAGTGTTGCGCGATTCAACGACCGGCCGACGGGCGCCGCGCGCAGGACGGCGCGGTCCGGGCGTTCCGGTTAACGCGAGGGGCCGCCGCTGAGGATCGCGCCGCCCGTCACCGCATGCGGTCCGGGCGACGCCCGTCAACGCGCGCCGCGCGCCAAGCCGTCGATCGCCGTCAACAGGCCGTTCAAAACGACGCCGACCAATAAGCCGACCGCGGCCCCCAGAACGTTCGCAAGCTGATCGCCATGGTTTAAATCGCGCGCGGTCCCGAACTCCTGCGCGTATTCGAGCCCATAGCCGATCGCGGACAGGGCGATCAAAGCCGGCGCGAAACCGCCGAGGCCGGGAATGCGCGCCGCAGGCGTCAACACGCCGAGCGTAAAGTATGCGAAGAAGTGCGTGACCTTGTCGGGCGCGATGTACAATGGCGCGGCCTCGCCGAGCGGCGCCGATAACGGATCGAGCGCGTCCGGACGAAGCGCGTCGGCCGCCGCGGTGTTCGCCGTGACCGAGAGGTAGAGCAGCATCGCGAGCGCCGTGACCAGCGCGAACCGGAACAGCCAAACCAATTTCCCGCCCCCGCGACGCGACCCCCGTCGCCGCGGCGCGATCGCGCTGCGACGCATTAATGCTAACGCGTGCGCGGCCGATCCGCCAGGGGCGCCGTCCCGTTCGCCGTCTCTTTCGCCGCGCCCCACTTTTCGCCGCGCCCCCTTTTGCCGCGCTCTCGCCGTCGCCGGCGGATCGGCCGCCTGATCCTATTGACCGCCAATGGCGCGCCGGGCATCTACGGGGCGATTTCCGCCCCTGATTGTCGCCGACCGACCCCCGAGACGCCGATGCCGGATCATGCGCCCCAAGCCGGAGCCGTTCGAACCGGCGAGCCCGCCGCACGCTCGCCCTTCGCCTGGTCCGACGCCGACCTATTGCAGATGGCGAACGCGATCCGCGCGTTGGCGATGGACGCGGTCGAGGCGGCCAAGTCCGGCCACCCGGGGATGCCCATGGGCGCGGCCGACGTCGCGACGGTGTTGTTCTGCGAGGCGCTCAAATTCGACGCGGCCGCCCCCGACTGGCCCGACCGCGACCGGTTCGTACTCTCCGCAGGCCACGGCTCGATGCTGGTTTACGCGCTCGCTTATCTGCTCGGCTATGAAGGCATGCGCCCCGACGATCTGCGCGCGTTCCGCCAGGTGGGCGCGATAACGGCGGGCCATCCGGAAGTCGGTCATGCGCCGCTCGTCGAAACGACGACGGGACCGCTCGGCCAAGGGCTCGGCAATGCGGTGGGCATGGCGATCGCCGAAGCGCGGCTCTCGGACGAATGGGGGGCCGAACTCGTCGATCACCGCACCTACGCGCTCGTCGGCGACGGCTGCTTGATGGAGGGCGTCAGTCAGGAAGCGTTGTCGCTCGCCGGTCGGCAAAACCTCCGCAAGCTGATCGTCCTGTGGGACGATAACGAGATCACGCTCGACGGGTCCGTCGCGCTCGCCGACGCGACCGACCAATTAAAACGCTTCGAAGCGTCGGGCGGGGCCGCGACGCGCGTCGACGGCCATGACCGAAAAGCGATCGCGCAGGCCTTAGCCGAGGCGCGCGGCGCCGATCGGCCGAGCCTCATCGCCTGCCGCACGGTGATCGGCCAGGGCGCGCCGACGAAAGCGGGCGCGGCGTCGTCGCACGGCGCGCCGCTCGGCCCGGACGAAATCGCGGGCGCGCGCGAGGCGCTCGG
>JBCCZS010000003.1:0-48004 GCA_039187035.1 Pseudomonadota bacterium
ATATGATGCTGGCCGCCGAGGCCAATCAAAACGCGACGTTCACGTCGATTTCCCTATCCGGCAACCGCGTCTTCCTGGCCGGCGAGGCGGCGCCGCCCTACCAAGTCGGGTCGGGCGGGCCGAAAGAGATCGTAGGCGTCGGCGACAATCGTCTGTTTGGAAACGAAACGCTGCCGGAATTGTTCGAGGAGCATTTGCGCGGCCTCAACGCGCCCAACAGCGTTTTGGCGCGCGACGTCGTCGACGTCGTGAACCGGTCGATCGACGCCAATGCGCAACTCAATGCGACGCTCGATTCAGAAACGACGCCGTTTACGACCGAATTTCCCGGTACGCGGCTTGGCGGCCAGTTGCGGGCCGTCGCGCAGATGATCGCGGCGCGCCAAACCCTCGGCGTCAATCGGCAGATTTTCTTCACGAGCATGGGCGGGTTCGACACGCACTCGAACCAAGCCGCTCGGCTGCCGGGCCTGCAAACGGAGATGGCCGACGCGATCGCCGCCTTCTATCAGGCGACCGTCGAATTGGGGGTCGACCAGGACGTTACGACCTTCACCGCATCCGATTTCGGCCGGACGCTGACGATTAACGGCGACGGGACAGACCATGGCTGGGGCGCCCACCATTTCGTCGTCGGCGGCGGCGTCTCCGGCGGACGGATCATCGGCGAGGTTCCCGAGACCGGCGTTGAACACACGCTCGACGCCGGGCGCGGCCGTCTCATTCCGACGACGGCAGTCGATCAATACGCGTCGAGCCTCGGTTCGTGGTTCGGGCTCTCCGAAGGCGAACTCAACGACGCCCTGCCCGGTCGCGGGTCATTTGATACGGCCGACATCGGCTTGTTTGACGGCGCCTGCGTTTAAGCCGGCCGCCTCGCGCCCCGCACCCGTCGATTTCGCGGTTGCGGGACGGCGCGCCGCGTCTTACCCCTTTAGCGTTTGGGTTTCGTTAACCCTTGCAATTTCATGGTGCGCGGCGTCTGTCGCCACGCGTCATGGGATAAGGGCGTCGAGGGAATTTTCGGGTCATGGGTAAAAAACGTTTCGCGCTCGCTTTCGCATGCGGGGCGGCGATTGTCGCGCTGACGGCGCCGAATAGCCAGGCGGCCGAGGTCGAACGCTTCGTCGACGTCATGGCGCTTGCGTACCGCACGAACCCGACGATCCGCGCCGCGCAGGCCGACTTCCGGTCGGTCAAGGAAACCCGCGCCCAGGCGCTTTCGGGCGCGTTGCCGCAGATCACCGCAAGCGGCAGCTATGAAAACAACTCGTTGACGACGACGAACCAGTTCAACCCCGCCTTGCCGCCGCAAACGCAAACAGTGGATTTTGAACCGCGCGTCGTCGGCGTCGACGCCGAGCAGCCGATTTTCACCGGCTTTCAGAATTTTAACGCAATCAAACAAGCGAACGCGCGGATCCGCGCCGGCGGCGCCGATCTCGTTTCCGTGGAACAACGCGTCCTCGAACTCGCCGCGACGTCGTACTTCGACGTCATTCGCGACGCGAAAGTGTTTGAGGCGAACCAATCGAACGTCGCCGTCCTGACGCGCCAGCTTGAAGAAGCGAAAGTGCGGTTCCGGGTCGGCGAAATCACTAAGACCGACGTCGCCCAGGCCGAAGCCCGTCTCGCCGGCGCGCGGGCCGAGTTCGCGACCGCGCAGGCACAACTCGCCGTCTCGCGCGCCTCGTACCAGGAAATAATCGGCCAGATGCCGGGCACGCTCGAAGTCTCGCCCGCGATGCCGACCTTGCCGGAATCGCTGGAAGAAGCGCAACGTCTCGCCGACGTCTACGCGCCGACGAATGTGAGCGCGCGCGAAACCGAAGCCGCGTCCCGACGGCAAATCGCGATTGCGCGCGGTGCGTTGGCGCCGCGGATCTCGCTTACGGCAGGTTATCAGTATTCGGAAGAGCCCAACTTTTTTACGCAAGACAGCGAGGAACTGCGGTACGGCCTGCGGGCGACGGTGCCGATTTTCCAGGGCGGGGCCAACTACTCGCGCATTCGCGAAGCGAAGGCGACGAACCGGGCCGATCGGCAGCGGATTTTTGAAGCCGAGCGGCGCACCCAGTCGACCGTGACCGGCGCGTGGGAGCGTCTTGCCGCCGCGCGCGTCACGATCAGTTCCGCCCGCGCGCAGGTCTCTGCAAATAAGCTCGCCCTAGAAGGCGTGCGCCGCGAAAATCAAGTCGGCACGCGTACGACGCTGGACGTTCTGAACGCGGAACAAGAGTTTCTTAACGCGCAAGTCACGCTCGCCAACGCCGAGCGTGACGAACGCGCCGCGGCGTTCGGGTTGTTGTCCGCGTCCGGGTTGTTGACGCTCGACGCGTTGAGCGTGCCGGTCGAAGCCGGCGACGCGAACGCCACGTTGATCTCCAGCGACGAGTGACGCGACGGGCGACTTTGCGCCCGCCGGCAACGATCTACTGGACGTCCTCGTCTATGGTCGGAATGTCTTCAATGACGACGCGACCGCGCGCCCAGCCGCGTTGGTTCAACTCAAGCAGCTTCTGGTCGAGTTCGCGATAGAGGCGTGAAATTTGCGCCGGCAGCCGGAGGCCCTGGATGGGCGTGCCGAAGGCGTCGACGACTTGCGACGCGGCGAGGCTCGTCCACGGCTCGCCGCCCGCGAGGTCGGCGACCGTCTCTTCGTAACGCACAAAATCAATGTCAAAACCGTTCAGATTGACCTCGGTCTGCACGTCTTCGCGCATATGCGCGCGCAGGTGATCTTTCAATGCGTCGGGCCATTCGCGAAAATAATACGGGCGCGCTTCTTCAAAAATGCGGGAAACGGAGACGGTCTCGCGTCGTCCTCGCGACACGCCGCGGAGCGCGTTGACGAATTCATTAGCGTTGCCGATGAGCTGCGAGGAGACGTTCGACGCGGTGAACGCGCGTGAGGCGATACGCGGCCCGCCGATGTCGCCGCGGAAGAAGCCGTAAATCACTTCCGGCGATTTCCAGTTCGGATAAATGATCCTCGTACGAATGTCCTTCAGGCTCAGTTGAACCCCGCGGAGCGTGGCGATCTTGGCGTCGTCGAACCGGACGCGCTCCTCGCCGATGCGCAGTCGCGAGGGCTGCTTGACCGGATAATTCGCAGCGATCGTCTCTATAACGAGCACGTTGTGGAGGTTGATCCAGTAGGCCAGCTGCTCATTCCGCGCCATCCCGGAAATGTCGTAGCGGTCGCCGATATTGATGAGATCCGCCCTATATTCGCGCAGCGCCGTCAGCACTTCCTCGTTCATGAAGGAGAAAAAGACGCGGTTCCCTTCCAAGCGGAAAGGAGATTCGTGCCCCAGCACAAAACGCGTGCCGGTCGTCGGACGGACGGTCGAGGCGGTCTGGCGCGTCGACGGACCCATATTGAAGACGATCGAGCCGAGAATGTCGTCCCAGGCGGCGTAGTCGATCCGCACTTTGTTCGTTTGCCGGGCCTTCGGCACGAAAATTGAGATCTCGCCGGGGCCGGCCTTGGGCAGGAGCGGGCGTTGCTCGATTTGCGCCGAGGCTTCTTCATCGACCAGATCGGCGTCGTCAAACGTGTACTCGCCGCGCGGCGCGCCGCTGGGTCCCGTCGACGTCGACGTACAAGCGGCGAGCAACGCTGCGGCGCCGGCCGTCAAAATCCAATTCTTCATAATTCCCCGCGATCTCCCCGAGAGCCGCCGCGACGCTAGCAAAAGCGCGTTGCGGACTAAAGCGCATTTCGCCGAAACGTTCGCGCCGTCAGTCGGACGCGTCGCCATACCCGTCGGGATTGTCGCGTTGCCAGGCCCAGTGGTCGGCGCACATCTCGTCGAGGGTCTTTTCCGCGGTCCATCCGAGCAGCGCTTTAGCGCGCGCAGGGTCGGCGTAGATTTCCGCGACGTCGCCGGGCCGGCGCGCGACCACCTCAAAAGGAACGTCGCGGTTGGAGGCGCGTTTGAACGCGGCGATCGCCTCCAGAACCGAGGCCCCCGCGCCGACGCCGAGATTGACGTCGACGACGCGGTCGTCGGCCGTATCGGCGGGCGTGCGCGCCAGATAATCGAGGGCGTTCACGTGGCCGCGCGCCAGATCGACGACATGGATATAGTCCCGCACGCCCGTGCCGTCCGGCGTCGGATAGTCGTTCCCGAAGACGTGAAGCTTGTCGCGCCGCCCGACGGCCGTTTGCGCGATATAAGGGAAAAGATTGTTCGGCACGCCGTTCGGATCTTCGCCGAGGCGGCCGGACTCATGGGCGCCGACGGGATTGAAATAGCGCAGGTTCACGACGCCGAAACCGGGCGTCGCCCGCGCATGGTCCCGCAGGATTTCTTCAATGAACTGTTTGGTGCGGCCGTACGGATTGACCGCGCCGATCTTCGCCGTTTCGGATACCGGCGAGGCGTTCAGATCGCCGTAAACCGTCGCCGACGACGAAAACACAAGCGCCTTGGCGTCGGCCGCCGCCATGGCGTGCAGGAGGCCGGCCGCCGCGCCGAAATTCGTCTCATAATAACGGAGCGGCTCCTCGACGCTTTCGCCGACCGCTTTTAGACCGGCGAGCAAAACCGCGCCGTCGGCGGCGAATGCGCGCGCTGCGTCTTCGATCCGTGCACGGTCGGCCTGGGACGCAAGGTCCGCCGCAACGGTTTCAAAGTCGCGCCCGGTGACTTCCCGAATCCGATCCAGCGCGATCGGCGAGCCGTTCGAGAAGTCGTCGATCACCAAGACGTCGCGCCCGGCGTCGAGCAAGGCGACGCACACGTGCGATCCGATATAGCCGGCTCCGCCGGCGACGACCACGCGCTGCGCCATCATCGTCATCCGTTCTTTAGGGCGCCGTATTCACGGCCGTTTTACAAAAGATCCTTGCGATCTTTGTCTTTCAACGCCTGAACGATCGCTTTTACATCCTGTGCGCGTTCTCGCGGCGCAACAAGAACCGCGTCTCCCGTCGCCACGACGATCATGTCGGTCAGCCCCACCGCGCCGACGAAGACGCCGTCGGTTTTGATGAGCGTATTGGCGCAATCAAGTGCGAAAACGTCCGGACCCGGCGCACTTTCCGTAGAAAGCGCCGTCCACGAACCGATATCGCTCCAGCCGACGTCGACCGGCGCCACGACGGCCGCCCGGGCGGTTTTCTCCATGACCGCGTAGTCGACCGACTCAGACCGCACGGCCGCGAACGCGGCCTCGTCAAGCGCGATCCGGGCGCCTTCCCGGGTCGCGGCGGCGAGCGCGGCGCGGGCCCCGTCGAGAACGTCCGGCGCGTGGCGCGTCAACTCCTCGATCATCGTGCGCGGATCGAACAGAAAAATTCCGGCGTTCCAATACCGTCCGCCCTCGTCGAGATAGCGTTGCGCCGTCTCACGGTCGGGCTTTTCGCGGAAGGCTGCGACAGTAAAGACGCTGTCGGCGATAGCGTCGCCGGATTCAATGTACCCGAAACCCGTGTGGGGCTCTGTCGGTTTGACGCCGAACGTGACGATCGCTCCGTCGCGCGCGGCCGTCGCGCCGAGCGCGATCATCCGCCTGAATTCGCCGGCGTCGTCGACATGCTGGTCGGCGGGCGTCAACAAGACGAGCGCGTCCGGATCCGTCGCTTCGGCATGCAGGGCGGCGACGGCGGCGACGGCGGCCGTGTTGCGGGCGGTCGGCTCAAGAATGACGGCCGACGGCGTCAGGTCGACGGCGGCGAGTTGCTCAGCGATGTGCGCGGCATGCGCCGCCCCGCAGATCGCCGTCGGCGCCCGGAACGTCAGCGCGTCCTTATCGTCGCCGGCAAGCCGCAACGCCGTTTCTTGGAGCATCGTGCGGTCGGTGACGAGCGCGCGAAATTGCTTCGGCCGCGCCGCCCGCGACAGCGGCCACAACCGCGTGCCCGATCCGCCCGACATGATGACGGGCTGTATGGCGGTCGTCGGCATCGGCACGTCCCCCTTCGCTCGTTCGGCGCCGCCCCGGCGCGCCGCGCGATTATTCGACGGTCACCGACTTCGCCAGATTGCGCGGCTGGTCGACGTCCGTCCCCTTTCGGGTCGCGGTGTAATAGGCAAGCAATTGTACGGCCACGGCGTAAACCGCCGGGGTGAGCGCCGGCGGGCAGGCGGGCATTTCGATGACGGCGTCGACGGCGCCCGACGCGGCCGCGCGGCCCGCCGCGTCGGTGATAAGTACCGTCCGCCCTTCGCGCGACATGATCTCGTGCATGTTGGAGATCGTCTTTTCGAAGTGCGCGTCGTGCGGCGCAATGACGACCGTCGGCACGGTTTTGTCGATCAAGGCGATCGGACCGTGCTTGAGTTCGCCCGCCGCATAACCCTCGGCGTGAATATACGAAATTTCTTTCAACTTCAGCGCGCCTTCTAGCGCCAGCGGGTAGCTGACGCCGCGACCGATATAAAGGACCGTCTGCGCTTTCGCGATTAGCTTGGCCGTTTCTTCAATCGCCGGAGCCGCCGTCAACGCGGCCGCAACCAGGCGGGGGACGGCCAGCAAATCGGCGACGCGTTCGGCCTCGTCGTCGGCGCTCAGAACGCCCCGCGCGCGACCGGCGGCGAGCGCGACGGCCGCGAGCGTCGCGAGTTGGCAGGTGAAGGCCTTCGTTGAGGCGACCCCGATCTCCGGTCCGGCCTCGGTCGGGAAAACAACGTGCGCGGCGCGCGCAATGCTGGATTCCGGCACATTGACGATCGCGGCGATCTTTTGGCCGTGCGCCTTGGCGTCCTCGAGCGCAGCCAGCGTGTCGGCGGTTTCGCCCGATTGCGAGACGAAGAGCGCCGCGCCCCCGGGCGCGTAGACGACGTCGCGATACCGAAGCTCCGAGGCGATGTCGATTTCAACCGGCAGGCGCGCCCAGCGTTCCAACCAGTATTTCGCGATGAGCGCCGCAAAGAACGCGGTGCCGCAGGCGGAAATCGTCAGGCGGTCGAGACCGGCGAAATCGAGCCCGTCGGCGGCGTCGGTCAGGCGGCCGCGCGCGGGGTCGAGGTAGCGCGCCAGGGTATGGCCGAGAACGTCGGGTTGCTCGTGGATTTCCTTGGCCATGAAGTGCCGATGGCCGGCCTTGTCGACCTGCGCGGCCGACGCGCTCGAGACCACGACCGGCCGCTCGACGGACCGCCCGGCGGCGTCGAAGATCTCGGCGCCGGCGCGCGACAGCGCCGCCCAGTCGCCGTCTTCCAAGTAGGTCACGCGGTTCGTGAAGGGCGCGAGCGCATAGGCGTCGGACCCCAAATACGTCGCCCCGTCCGCGTGGCCGACGGCGAGCGGGCTGCCGCGCCGGGCCGCCAAAATCAGGTCGTCCTCGCCCGCCACGATCGCCGCGGCGGCGAACGCGCCGCGCACCTCGCCGAGCGCCCGGGCAAAGGCCTCGCGCGGGCTCGCGTCCTTTAAGTAGTGCGCGATGAGCTGCGCGAAGACTTCCGTGTCGGTTTCCGATTCGAACGTCGCCCCGGCCGCCGAGAGCCGGGCGCGCAACGGCGCGAAGTTTTCGATGATCCCGTTGTGGACCAATGCGACCCGCGCCGTCCCGTGCGGGTGGGCGTTGCGCTCCGTCGGCGCGCCGTGGGTCGCCCAGCGGGTATGGCCGACGCCGACGACCCCCGCCAGCGGCTCGGCGTCCAGCTTTTGCGCCAGCGCGGCGAGCTTCCCGGCGGCCCGCCGACGGTCGATGCGCGCGTCGTCGAGCGTCGCCAGTCCGGCGGAATCATACCCCCGGTATTCAAGCCGCCGGAGGCCCTCCATCAGGATCGGCGCGGCCGCCGCGTCGCCCAATACGCCGACTATCCCGCACATGGCGCGCTCCGATCCGGCGTGGCGCCGTTCAGTCGATAAAGACCTCGCGCACCGCGACGGTGCGCACGCGGCCGCGTTTGTCGGGCAGTTCGGCGAAATAGCCGCCCGCGAGCCGCGGCTTCATTTGAACGACGAAGCCTCGCTCCGGGACAGGGCGATCTTTCGGGCGTTCGTCACGCCAAACCTGGCCGTTATCCAATTCAAAGAAGATTGCGCCGCGATTGTTCTTCTTTGAGGCGACGACGCGCGCCGAGAAGGTTTTGCCGCGCGGGCGGTCGTAAACCCTTCGATCTTCATCGTCGTCATTACTTGCCTGCAGGACGGGATCGTCGGCGCGAAGAACGACATACGACGCGTCGTCGCTTGCTTGCGGCGCCGCGGCGGGGGCGGGATCCGCGACGGCCGGCTCAGCGGGCGCGTCTTTTATCGCCGTCGCGTCGGCCATATCCTCTGCCGGGTCCGCCGCCTCGACTGCGGCGGTCGGCGCCGCATCGGCGGCTGTTTGCGGCGTGGGCGCGACGGCTGCGCTCACGGCCTCAAAGCATGCGAGGCGCTCCGAGGCGTCGGCGATCGCCGAACACTTCACGAGCGTTTCCTCGAGCGAAAGCCCCTTCCTATAGTCGGCCCACGCGGCGCTCTGCATCAAAAGCGCGGCGGCGGCGAGGCTCCACGCAATGGTTCTCGACGCAATGGTTGTTAAAGATCCCATGAGGTTGTGTTCCCGCATCTGGCGTGGTCGGCGACCGAATTCCGTGCTCTTTTCTTATAGCCCGGATCGCTGACGACTAATTTAACGGTCGGCGCGTCGTCAGATCGCGCGCTCGCGGCAAGCGCTAACGCCGACACAAGCACGCGACAAGAGCGTAAACGCCGCCGTCGCCGATCGCAGCGCGCAATTTAACCCTAATTGAGGTTTTTGCGTCGCGCCGCTGGGGCTTAGCTGATGCGCATGGGCAACAATACGGCCGCAATGCGGTGCGAGAAAGTAACAGAAAATTGACAAGTCCGTCTGCGGTCCGCAACGATGCGGCTCGACCGGCGGAAAGAACGCTTCGACGCGTCGGCGCGGTTGTAAAGCCGTATCGGTCAGGGTTTTATTTGGCGTCCGCTGAACCGGTTCAAATAAAGAGTTAAAGCTAGGGGCTCAGAACATGACTGCACTCGCTAAGGAAGGCTTGTCTTCCGCGCAATTACGCTTGCTGCTGGCGGCGGGCGTTTCGACGTTCACCTTCGTCGTCGCGGCGCCGGCCTACGCGCAGGATGCGCCGGAAGTTGAAGAAATCGTCGAGGAAGACGACGAAGGCGTGCTTGACGACGCCGACGTCGACGAAACCGTCGTCGTTACCGGGTCTCGGATCCGGCGATCCACGTTCAACTCGATCGCGCCCGTTCAGGTCATTTCGGGCGAGGTTTCTCGGGAAATCGGTCTCGTGGACGCGGCCGCCCTGTTGCAAGACTCGACGGCCTCGACCGGTCAGCAAATTGACCAGACTTTCCAAGGCTTCGTGCTCGACAACGGTCCGGGTTCGTCGACCGCCAGTTTCCGCGCCCTCGGCGCGGCGCGGACGCTTGTTTTGTTAAACGGCCGCCGCTTGTCGCCCGCAGGCGTCGAAGGCGCGCCGATTGCCGCCGACCTCGAACTGATCCCGTCCTTGCTGACCGAGCGCATCGAGCTTTTGCTTGACGGCGCGTCGGCGGTTTACGGGTCCGACGCCGTCGCGGGCGTCGCCAACGTCATTTTGCGCAAAGACTTCGACGGTCTCGACCTCGAATTCTTCTACGGTCAGCCGCAGCAGTCGGGCGGCGAGCAAGCCACGATCGCGGCATCGTGGGGCTTCAACACGGACCGTGGATTTGCGGGGTTCGGCGCCGAGTACGAGACGATCGACAGAATTGCGCTCGGCGATCGTGACTTTACGCAAGATTGTAATCGCCAGGCGGAGATTACGCCGGACGGCGAAATTCGCGATCTCGGCGTATTCCGTCAGTTCGAATTCGGCGAAGAGCCGGACATTTGTAAGTCGGGCTCGGTCGTCCAGCGCGTCCGGCTGCTCGGCAACTCGCTGAACGACATTTTCTATGATCCGGCCAACGCGAATACGGGGATCAGCTTTTTCTCGGACGAGAACTCTTTCGGCGTAGGCAGCGACGCGGACGGCGACGGCATCACGGATATTCGGCGTCTGTCGGATTTCTCGCTCGAGGCCCAGAACGACGCCGCCGACCTTCGCGGTCGTTCGGAGCAGTTCACGATGTTCTCGTACGGGGAGTATCAAATCGGCGGTCCGGCCGACATAACCGCATTTTATGAAGCGAGTTACGGGTTCCGCCGCAACACCGGGTTTAGCGACGGGGCTCAGGTCTTTCCCGAGGTCCCTGCCACGAACCCGTTCAACCCGTGTAATCCGGACGGCGTAAACGGCGTGGATTGCGGCGCGGCCGCCGCCGCGTTCTATTCCAACCCGAATATCGACGGCCCGATCACCGACGCCTTTGGCTTGCCGAACGGATCGCTGACGGGCGTGCTCGGTCTTGGTCCGTCGGGCGCGATCCCGGTGGTTCCGATCGTCGCAATCCGCGGCGATCGCGACAGCGCCGAGACGGACGTCGACCAGATGCGTATCGTGGGCGGCGTGACGGGATCGATCCCGCAATTGTCCATCGGGCCGTTCGACAATTTTGGATTTGAACTGTCGGGGAGCTATTCGAATTCCTCCGGTTATTCGATCCGGCGTGGTCTTCTCGAAAATCGCCTTTCGCTCTCCTTGAACACGACGGTCGAGGATCCGAACAACCCGGGCCAGTTCATTTGCGGATTGGACATTGACGGCGACGGCGTGCCGGATTCGAACGTGCCGGACGCGTTCGGTTTTCTGCAGACGCCTGAGTGTGTGCCCGTCAACCTCTTTGCAGAGTCGGTGTTCAGCAGTGCGGTCGGCGACTTTGCGACGGCGGAAGAGCGCGACTTCTTGTTCGGTCGTCGGACCTTCCGCACGGACTTTGAACAGACGATCTTCAACGCGTTCGTGAATTTCGACGGGCCGCAGCTTCCCGGCGGCCGGATCGCGGCCGCGCTCGGCGGCGAGTTCCGCCGCGACGAAATTTCGTCGGAGCCGGATGACGCGGCTGAAGACGGTCTCTTCGCCGGCTTCTTTAACGACGGCGGGGCCAACGGCGAGCGCGACATTATTGAAGCGTTCGGCGAGGTCGAGCTTCCCATCCTGGCCGGCTTGCCGTTGGCTGAGGAGTTGACGGCCAACATTTCGGGCCGCTTCACGACGCAAGACTTCGCCCGCGATGCATGGACCTATTCGGGCAAGGTCGGTTACCGCCCCGTTCCGTGGTTGCTGCTTCGCGGTACGTACGGAACGTCCTTCCGGGCGCCGAACCTGCGCGAGTTGTTCCTCGCCTCGCAGTCGGGTTTCAACACGTTCTCCGACCCTTGCGTCGTCCCGTCGGATGCGGTTGACCCGACGACGGGCGCGCGGTTGCCGGAAGCCGACCAACGTGATCCCGTTACGCTTGAGAACTGCGTGCTCGACGGCGTCGATCCGCTCACCTTGGGGATCGCCAATAACCAGTCTAACCCGTTGACGTCCGTTGAATTGCGGAGCGGCGGCGCGTTGGACCTCGATCCGGAAACCTCGACATCTTGGACCGCCGGCTTCGTTTTCGAGCAGGACTTCACCGACGCTTTCGACTTCCAGTTTTCGGCGACCTACTACTCGATCGAAGTTGAAGACGAAATCATTGAGCCGGGCGGTGGGTTCATTATCGCCGACTGTTACACGAACCGGCCAAACCTCCAGAGCCCGTTCTGTCGTCGGATCGACCGCAGTTCGACGACCGGGCGGATCTCCTTGCTCGACACCGGCTTTATCAACCGAGACAGCCTCACGTCCAAAGGCGTCGACATCAACATCGTCGCCGGCAAGGAAGTTCAAATCGGCGACCGCTATATCAATCTGCAGGTCGACCTGGTTACGACGTTTACGCAAGAAGTTGAGACGACGTTCCTCAACGACGACGGGACGCAGGACATTGAAGACAATGTCGGCGAATTCGGCATCCCCGAGTGGAACGGTCGGTGGCGCTTCTTCGCGGACTACGAAGATTGGCGGTTTACGTGGTCGACGCGTTTCCTCGGCGCGGTGTCGCAAGACTTCGAGTTCGTTGACGAGTTCGACGACGTGACGGGCATCGCCGATACGGCCGCGCCCGGCGAATTGGCCCGCGACATCGGGTTTGCCGACGCCTACTTCAACCATACGATGACGTTGCGCTATAATGCCGACACGTGGTCGATCGTTGCAGGCGTCGTGAACGTTTTGGATGTCAAGCCGCCGTTCGTCGACAGCTCGGAAGTGTTCGCCGTTCGGAACTTCCCGATCGGCGCCGGCTATGACTTCTTCGGACGCACGTTCACCTTCAACGTGCAGAAATCGTTCTAAGGCGGGCCTTCAAACGCCAGCGTTAACTCGTCGGTCGGGCCCGCGGACTAATGTCCGCGGGCTCTACTCTGTCTAACAGTGCGTCGACGATCGGACTGACGGCGCACGCTCTTGAACCCTTATCGGCGATCGCCGCCGACGGTCGGGGGCGGCCGCCGGCAACCCGCATCACAAGAGAGCGCGACATGATGAATACTCTGCGTCGGACTTTGGTTTTTCTCGCCGCCGCGTCGGCCGCCTTGGCCGCCTTAGCCCAAGCGCGGCCGCTGCCGCTGGAATATTGGGCGTTGCGGGAAGCGATCCGCGAGGTCGAAGCGTCGCCGAGCGGCAAATACTTCGCGATGATGAAAATCGAGTCCCGCGAAGGGAACCCGATTATCGAAATTCGCGAGGTGGCCGACCTCGCTAAGAAGCCGATCCGCCTCAATGCGGATCCGATGGAATTCACGTCGTTGACGTGGATTTCCGACGACCTGCTTGTGATCAATGCGCGTCAGAAAGTCCGATCACGGATCGACGGCGTGAACGCGGGCGTCTACGAATTCAAGGCGATTTCCTATTCAATCGCGGCGGGCGAGTTCACCGAACTCAGCGACAACCTGCAAATTGAAGGCCTGTTGCCGGATAATCCGGACGAGGTTTTGGTCTCCACGTCGCGCATCAACGCCTCCGTGACCGAAGGCGATCCGTTCGCGGCGTTTCGCCCGCGGGAGTACAAACGCCTCAATCTTCGTCGCGGTACGTCCGAATTCATCTTGAAGGGCAACGACCGCATCGCGCAGGCGTCGTTCGACGTAAAGGGCAACCCGCGTTTTGCACAAGGATATGATGCGGGCTCGCGCGAATTCGTGTTCTACACGCGCAGCCCAAGCGAAACGACTTGGCGTGAATTGCTGCGGATCGATTCGTTCGACCAATCGACGTTCGCCGTGGTTGGTTTTGACAATGACGACGTCAACAAAGGCTACGCCATCGCCAATAACGGCAACGATAAAGTTGGGCTCTATGAGATCGACTTAAGGTCCGGAAAACTTGGCAAGCTCTTGTTCCGAGACGAGTTGGGCGACGTCGCCGGCGCCGTTTCTCACTCCGACGATTGGAACAAGGCGGGCGTCGTGGTCGGCGCCGCGTATTACGGCGACCGAATTCGGACGCATTACTTCGATACGGCGGACGCGCGGGAAGAAGAGGCGTTGTTCAAACAGCTCGAATCCCTCATTCCGAATGCGTATAATCTCAACATTACGACGCGGTCCCGCGATGGCAATGTGATGACCATCTTCAATAGCGGGCCGCGCGACAGCGGCTCCTACTATTTGCTTGCCGGCGGCCAACTTCAATATGTCGGCACGCAGCACGCGCTGATCAAACCTGAAGATTTGAACGACGTCGAATTCGTCCGCTATGAGGCGCGCGACGGGTTGATGATCCCGGCTTACATCACCAAGCCGAAGGGTAAGGGCCCGTGGCCGGCCGTCATTCTGCCGCACGGCGGGCCGGAAGTGCCCGAGGTGATCGGCTTCGATGAGTGGGGCCAGATGCTCGCCAATAACGGTTTTTTGGTCCTGCAACCCGGCTTTCGCGTAACGCAAGGGTGGGGATTGAAGCACTACGAGGCCGCTCTCGGCGGCGGCGCGTGGGGCGGCTCCATGCAGGACGATAAAGAAGACGCCGTCACCTATTTGGTCGAACGCGGCCTCACCGAGCGAGACGGCGCGGCGATATTCGGGTGGAGCTACGGAGGCTATGCCGCGCTTGCAGCCGCGGTCCGCGGAAACGACTTCTTCCAATGCGCGATTTCAGGCGCGCCGGTCGCGAACCTGCCGGAATCGACCGCGGACTTCACCCGCGGCGGCATCCCCGCCAGCATCGATTTTCTCCGCACCAATAGAACGGGCACGAACCCGGTTGATGAAGCCGAAAACGTCAATATCCCGCTGATGTTAGTACACGGCAGCGTCGATCAACGCGTGCCCATCAAGCACGCCAATCAGATGGCGCGTGCGATGGACCGCGCCGGGAAGCCGTATCGGTATGAGATCCTTAAAGGAGCCGATCACTTCTCGAATACGCTGTACTACGAGCATCAAATCCAGCTTTACACGGCGATGATCGATTTCCTCAACAATGACTGCGGTCTCTTGAAGAAAAAGCGGTCGTAAAATCCGTTGACCGATTAAAAAGGGGAGCATGGCTCCCCTTTTTTTGTCGGCGCGGCGCGCCCGGCCGCCGCCGGCGGCAGCTCTCTTGAACGGCGCTCGGCGCGCCCGCATTCGCGGCCGGCCGGCGTCGACCGGCGGAGACCGTCTCGCAACGGGCCGGCCGGGCGCGATGTCGAGCAAAACGCGTCTATGGTACGCGGCCGCGTGCAACGGATCGGCGAGGACGCCGATTGACCGACCGCTGCGCGGGGAAGACCGCCGAAGCGTCCGGACGCCGCTGAGGGAGGTTGCCGGCAAACCCGTACGGTGGGGTTTATACGCCGTCTTCGGGTGGTGGGCGCACGTGGTTTCGAACCACGGACCTCTACCATGTCAAGGTAGCGCTCTACCCCTGAGCTATGCGCCCGAAGGCCGCGAGGTTTAGCGGGCGGCCGGGGGAGTGGCAAGCCCGTCGGCCGCACTTTAAGGCGGCGGCCCCCTGTGCAAGGCCGCGCGAGGCCGCACGCAGCCGATTGCATTCCGCCGCGCGCCGCCTAGCTTATCGGGTATGCCCGCCCGCCCGAACGCCGCGCACGCCAGAGCCCCGTCGCAACGCCAACGCCGCGCGGGCGAACTCGTCCGGCATGCGCTCGTCGACATATTCGCCCGCGAGCCGTTGCGTGAGCCGGCGCTCGCCGACGTCTCGGTGACGGTGAGCGAAGTCCGTCTTTCGCCGGACCTCAAAGCCGCGACGGCGTTTTGCGCGCCGCTGGGCGCCTCGCTTAACGCCGCGCCGAACGACGCATCGGCCCAAGGTGGCGGGGCAGACGGCGACGGGGCGTTTATTGACGCGCTCAACCGCGCGGCGCCGCACATTCGCAGCCTTCTGGCCGCCCGCGTTGCGCTCAAATTCACGCCGGCGCTGTCGTTTCGGCTCGATGAAAGCTTCGGCGAGGCGCGGCGGATTGACGACCTGCTGGCGAGCCCGCACGTGCGGCGCGATCTCGGCGACGGCGAGACCGAATAGAGCCCCCCGGTCGGCGGCTCCGCCGGCTCCGGCCGCTCCGCCGCGCCAAATTCTTTGATTTACGAAACAATTTCAGGCTAAAAACGGTTAACGGCCGGTCGGGCGGCCGGTGGGCAAAAAGACCAATAAAAGAGCCGTGTCGGCGGGGGCCGCGCGCGTACGGGGGCACAGTATGAAAACGCCGATGTTGCGGCCGGTCGTCGAAGCGCTCGTCTTCGGCTTCGAGCAAATTCCGACGGTCATCCGTATCGGATGGTTCCCGTTGCTGCTCGCCATCATCATTCCGACCGTCGCTTTCTCGACGCTGTGCGGGCCGACCTGCTCGCCGCAAATCGTCGTGGAGGGAGAGGGCGACCCGGAGATTATCGCCGAAGCCGTCGGCGAAGCGCTGGAGGCGATCAACCCGGTCCTTCTCGTCAGCTGCGCCGTCATCGTCGGGTTGATCGCGGAGCTCCTCGTCGCGCCGATCATGGTCGTCGTCACCCGCGCCGCAACGCGCGCCGATTACACCCCGCCGCGGGGGCCGATTTACTTCGCGCTCGGCCCGCGGGAAATCCGCTACGTCCTTGTTCAATTGATTTACGGCGTGATCATCGCCGTGCTCGTCACCGTCTTCGGCGGGCTCGCGGCGCTGGCGATCGGCGGCGGCGTTGCGGCGATGGAGGAGACCGGCGGCGCTGCGGGCGGTTTTGCGCTCGGCGCCGGGGCTTTGGCGGCCCTCGCGCTCGGTCTTGTCGGGCTTTGGCTTGCGCTGCGCTTTTTGCCGGTCCTCGCCATCGCGGCCGTCGACAACCGGATCGACTTCGGCGGCGCCTGGGCGATGACGAAGGGCAATTTTTGGCGGCTCGCCATATCCGGCTTGTTTTTCATCAACCTCTTGTCGGTCGCGACGATGGTGTTCTTCCTGGTGATCATCCTGCCGGTCGCGTTGGTGTTGTTGTTGGCGAGCGCGGCGCTTTCGGCGCTGTTGGGGGCGGGCGCCTTCGTCCTGATGGCGCTGTTGGCGTTGATCGCCTTGCCGGCGGGCATCGCGGTGATTTGTTTCTCGGTCGCGGCCGAGGCCGCCTATCCGGGGCGGATTTACGCCTACCTCTCCGGCTGCGGCGACGAATGCAAATACCTCTAGCCGTGCGCTTGACGGGACACGTCCAAGTCTGATTTATCCGCGCGCTTGGCGATGCGGCGCACGGCGCGCCGCGGCGGGCCCCCGCCGTTCGATCCGGCGCGCCCGCACCGGTCAGGAAAGGCGCACGCGACATGGCGCGACGCAAAAAAGGCCGTCCCGTCTCCGGGTGGCTTATCGTCGACAAATCATTCGACGTCGGATCGACGGAAGCCGTGTCGAAGGCGCGGTGGCTGTTCCAGGCGCAAAAAGCCGGACACGCGGGCACGCTGGACCCGTTGGCGACCGGCGTGTTGCCGATTGCTTTCGGCGAAGCGACGAAAACCGTTCCCTACGTGATGGGCGCCCAGAAGCGCTACCGGTTCACGGCCGCCTGGGGCGCGGCGACGACGACGGACGACGGCGAAGGCGCCGTCGTCGCGCGGAGCGACGTGCGCCCGACGGCTGAAGCGATAAACGCCGCGCTCGGCGTCTTTATCGGTGAGATCGATCAAACGCCGCCGCAATTCTCGGCCGTAAAAGTCGACGGCGTGCGCGCGTACGATCTGGCGCGCGACGGCCAGGCGGTCGAGCTGGAGACCCGCACCGTGCGGATCGACACGTTCGCGCTTATCGAGACGCCGAACCCGGACCACGCCGTCTTCGAAGCGACGACCGGTAAAGGCGCCTATGTCCGCGCGCTCGTTCGCGACCTGGCGCGCGCCTTGGGCACGCAAGGGCACGTCTCGGCGTTGCGCCGCGTCGCCGTCGGTCCGTTCACGGAAGATGACGCGGTGCGGCTGGAGGATCTGGAAGCAAATTTCGACGCCCCGGCCGATCGCGACGGCGCGCTCGTCGGCGTCGACGCGGCGCTTGCGCATATTCCGCAGACGGCGATCGGCGGGCCGGAAGCGGAGCGCTTGCGGCGCGGCCAAGCGGCCGTTCTCGCCCCGGCCGCGGCGAAGGGCGTGCGCGGCGACGCCGTCGGGTTCATCCCCGAAGTGCTCGCGAGCCTCCACGGCGCCCCGGTGGCGATTTGCGCCCTCGACGGGCTGAAGCTGAAACCGACGCGGGTGTTTAATTTGGCGGGATAGAGCCCGCCGGCTTACCAGCGTTGGCGTCAAACCCGATCGGATCGACCGGCTTTGGCTCACGAGTGTCGTTTTGTTGGCGGCGTGGCGCCAAATTCGCTACACTTACGGCATGGCTACGACAGTGACACTTTACCGGCCCGTTGGGACAAAAGAGCTTGAGCTAATTGAAGCCTCAGGCTGGAAAGCTTTTCCGCCGCGGCTACCTGAGCAGCCAATTTTTTGCCCGGTTACCAATCAGGCGTATACGGAAAAAATCGCACGCCATTGGAATATAAAATATAACGACGATCACTGAGGGTACGTTACTAAGTTCGAAGTCGACGCTACGGTTGCAAATAGCTATGAGAGACAAGTCGTAGGCGGTAATGAGTGCGAGGAGCTTTGGATCCCAGCAGATGAATTGAACGCCTTTAATGCAGCGATAATTGGCGAAATAAAGGTTATTGCAGAATTCAACTAATGTCCGCCTCTGGGCGATTACCAGCCCGTCCAACTGAGCGTTGGCCCTAAAGGTCGAACGATAGCTGTCGCGAGTCGCGCGTTTGTTTGCGGGGGCGTTTGACTTGGCGCATGCCGCTTTTGCGGCTGCCGTGTTTGGCTTGGATGGCGTCGGCCGCCGGGCCGTAGCCGGATTGTCGGCGTACGGCGTAGACGCGTTCTTTGGCCGCGCGGGCGGCGGCGGCGACGTCGACGATCGGGTGCGGATAGCGTTTGCCGAGGAGCCCGCCCGCGCCGGACCAGGTCCACGGTTCCTGGAGATGCGCGTCCGGGACCGCCGCTAGTTCGGGCAGCCAACGGCGGGTGAACGCGCCGTCCGGGTCCTGGTCGCGCCCTTGTTTGATCGGGTTGTAAATGCGCACGGTGTTGATGCCCGTCGTCCCCGACTGCATCTGCATTTGCGGCCAATGGATGCCGGGTTCGTAATCGGTGAAGAGGCGCGCCAGCACGGCGCCGCTCGCGCGCCAGTCGAGCCACAAATGATAGCTGGCGACGGCGACCAACATCGCGCGCATACGGAAGTTTATCCATCCGGTCGCGGCGAGGCTCCGCATGCAGGCGTCGACAAAGGGCAACCCGGTCTCGCCGGCGGACCAGGCGGCGAGGCGCCCCGCGTCCGGCGTTTCGGGGCGCATGCCGTCATAGGCGGGATGCAGGTTGCGATGCTCAAGCGCGGGCTCGTCTTCGAGCTTTTGCATAAAGTGATGACGCCAATGGAGCCGCGCGGTGAACGATTGCATCGAGCCGCGCCAGCTGCGCCCGTCCGGCGCGGCCGCGTCCGCCAGCGCGGTTTGGCGCGCCCAGGCGGCCTGCGCGACCTCCCGCATCGAGAGCGCGCCGTAAGCGAGGTGGGCGGAAAGGCGCGAACAGGCGACGGCGCCCGGGCCGGGCGCGGACATCGCGCGGCGATAGGATCGTCCGCGTTCGGTCAAAAAGCTCGACAACGCGGCGAGCCCGGCCGCGCGCCCGCCGCGTTGGCGTTCCGGACACGGATCGGGCGCCAAGCCGAGATCGCGGGCCGAGGGCGGCCTCGGCGTCGCCTCAAGCGGCGCCGGCGCGGTGAGCGCGGGGCGGGGCGTCGCGGGCTGGGCCATCGTGCGGTCCCACCGGCGCGCCCAACCGTTGCGGCTTTTGAGGCGGCGAACGACCCCGCCTTGCGGTTCTTCGATGAAGGCGATCCCGCGCGCCTTCGCCCAGGCGGCGACGCGCTTGTCGCGCCCATAGGTCCACGCGTTGCCGGTCTCCTGATGGGCGTAAATCGTCCGGACGCCGAATTGGCGCGCGACCGCGTCCAAGACGTCGACGGCGTCGCCCACGTGGATGAGGAGCGGCGCGCCGGCCGTCGCGAGGTCGCGGGCGAGGTCGTCCAGGCACTCGGCGATAAACGCCCATTGGCGGCCGGCCGCATCCGCTTGCGCCCACAAGCCCGGTTCCGCGATATATAAAGGAATAACCGGCCCCGCGGCGGCCGCGCGCGCTAGCGGCGCGTGGTCGACGGCGCGCAAGTCGCGTTTGAACCAGACGATGCTCGGCGCTGGGGGCATGGGCGGACGCTAAAGGCTGTTACGGGCGAATGGCAGGCGACGATCTTACGCATTTCTCGTTCCGCGAACTCCTCGGGCATCGCGCGCGGGCGGAGCGGGCGGTTCGTCGCGGCCGCAACCCGTCCGCCGCGACCGTGCTGATCGCCCGGATCGACGCCGAATTGGATCGACGGCGCGCGCGCCTATTCGCCCGGCGCGGCGCCGGCGCGCCCGATCTTGAGCGCGGCCCGACGCGCTGACGGCCGCATCGCGCTCGCCCGCCGGCGTGGTCGCGTCCGGAAAAAGGGAGGGAGGGCGCACTGAACATCCCGTCGCCGCCGCATGCGCGTCCGCGGCGGTCTGATCGGTCGTCGCCGTTGACGCAGCGGATCCGTTTACGGAGGACTTGTTGGCGCGCGACGTCTTCGCCTGGCCGGTCGATCACAGGATCGATGCGGCGCGCCTTACGGCTCTCGGCAAAGCGCTTAACCGACGCGTTGGGAACCGATGGTTGTCGCCTGATCGAGGCCGTGGCCCGGCTTCGTGGTCGGAACGGATCAGCGAAACACCTAGGACGTGTGTTTTGCGTGCTTTTGCCAGGCGGGTTAGTCGCGAATTGGCCAAAACTCGTCTACGCTTAGGAGAGGTTGCCTGCTGATAACCGGTAGACAGCATTCGGGTAGGGGGCGATGCGGCAGGACGAGGTTACGCTTAACGACGCGGTCGAGGATTTGTTCGGGCTTAGCTTCCGGGCGATCGCGACCGTCAGAGCCCTGATCGTTCGACCGGCGGAATATTACGCAGCGGCGCGCGTCAAGGACTGGGAGGGCCGGTTCACCCCGTCGATGCGGATGTGGTTGTCGCTCTTTGCGCTCTTGTCGCTGCTGCAATTCATCTGGCTGGGGCCGGACAGTCCGATGGTCGCGGCGACGGCGACGTCGGTCGACGACGCCGGATTGGACTTGCCGGCCGGCATGACGGCCGAACAACTCAGCGAGAAGATCTACGTGACGGTCTACGCCGCTTTTCCGGTGGTGGCGTTATGCGGGCTCACGCTCGGCGGCTTGCTCTTTCCGTTCTGGGGCAAGGGCCAAACCGCCGGAACGCGGCTCCGGTCGACATTTGCGACCGTTATTCCGAGCACGTTCATGTCGGTGGCGCTTACGACCCTAACGGTCGTGCTGTCGCGAGATCAGTTGGGACCTCTACCGTTAGCCGCTCTTTTTATCGCCGCGCTGCTCGATTTCGTGACTGCGGCGCGCGGCGCGTTTCCCGGGAGCCATGCCTTTCTTCGCGTGCTGCGCGCCCTCGTCTTGGCGGCCTGGATCGGCGGGATCAATTTCGCCGTTTCCATCGCGTCTCAATTTGCGGGATTCGCCGTGGTGACCGTTCAGACCGGGGTCCCGTTGGTCTTTCGGGGCGGCTGAGCCTTGCCGGCCCGCCGGCGATCGCGGCGACCCTAGTTGACGATCACCGCCGGCATGATGAGCGTCGTCATCAAGGCGGCTTGCATGGCTTCAATCGCCGCCGCCGTCGCGTCGGCGGCCAAGCGCTTCCCGGCGGCGATTTCCTTGATCCGCTCACGGTGTTCTTTGAGCCGCGCTCGGTCGAAATTCGCCGGCAGAAGGCCGCCGTGTTTGGCCAGGGCGATCGTCACGCTGTCGCGTTCGGTGACGGCGCCTTGCGCGAAGAGGACGTGGGCGAGGCGCGCTTTCAAAGCGTCTTCGGCGGCGGGGTTCGCCGTCGGATAGGTCGTCCAACTGAAAAAGAGGAAACGCTTCTCTTCGCGCTCCAACGCGCCGCGCGAGACGAGCGTGTCGTAAAGCGGCATCAGAAAGTCGGTCCCGCCGGACAAAGCGCTGACGACGTCGCGCGCCGGGCGGTCGAGCTTCTTGCGCAAAATCGCCTCGCGCGAGCGCGATAGAAAGAGATCGTCGTCGAGGGCCGCGACCGCGCCCGCCTCCCCCCAACTGTAGCGATCGTCTTTGTTCGGATTGCGCACGATCGCGCCGCGCAGCGCCATCTCGCCGAGCGCGCCGCCGGCGATAAGCAAGCGCAAATAGGATGACAAATTGCGGCCGGTTCGGTCGTGCAGCCCGAGCAGCAAGAGCGCTTCGGGGATAGTGAGATCGGCGCGCATGGCGGGCCTAGTCGAGCGTGCGGGCGACTTTTTCGACCGCGAAGCACTCGATCACGTCGCCGGCGCGCAAGTCTTCGTAGTTCGCAAAGCTCATGCCGCACTCCTGACCGGCGGGCACGTCCTGCACGTCGTCTTTGAAGCGCTTGAGTTGCGACAGCTCGCCCTCGTGGATCACGGTGTCGTCGCGAATGAGGCGCACTTTCGCGCCGCGGCGCACCGAGCCCTCGGTGACGCGGCAGCCGGCGACTTTCTTTTTGCCTTCGCGGGAAATCGTAAAGACTTCCAAGATCTCCGCGTTGCCGATGAACGTTTCGCGCAGTTCCGGGTCGAGCATGCCCGTGAGCACGCCTTTAACGTCGTCGATCAGGTCGTAGATCACGGAATAATAACGGATCTCGACGCCGGACTTTTCGGCTTCTTCACGCACTTGTTTGTTGGCGCGGACATTGAAGCCGAAGACCGGCGCGCCGGACGCGGACGCCAGAATGACGTCGCTTTCGCTGACCCCGCCGACGCCCGTGTGCAGGACTTTGACGCGGACTTCGTCGGTGGACAGTTTTTCCAGGCTCGAAACGATCGCTTCGACCGAGCCCTGCACGTCGCCTTTGATGACGACGGGCATCTCTTTGATTTCCGCGTCTTGCAGCTGCGCCATCATCTGTTCGAGCGAGTTGCCCGAGGACTTGGCGACCTGTTGCTCGCGCGACTTGCGCTGGCGGAACTCGGCGATCTCGCGCGCTTTTTGTTCGCTTTCGACGACGGCGAATTTGTCGCCGGGCTCCGGTACGCCGTTCAGGCCGAGCACCTCGACGGGCAGCGCCGGCGGCGCGTCTTGCAGCGTTTTGTTGCGGTCGTCCGTCAGGGCGCGGACTTTGCCCCATTCCGCGCCGACGACGACGATGTCGCCGCGCTTGAGCGTGCCGCGTTGAATGAGGAGCGTCGCAACGGGGCCGCGGCCCTTGTCGAGGCGCGCCTCGACGACGGCGCCGTCGGCGGGGCGGTCGGGGTTGGCTTTGAGTTCCAGGAGCTCCGATTGGAGCGTGATCGCTTCAAGGAGCGTATCGAGATTTGTGCCCTTCAGCGCGGAGACCTCGACGTCCTGAACCTCGCCGCCCATGCTCTCGACCTGGATTTCATGCTGCAGCAGATCGGTGCGCACGCGGTTCGGGTCGGCGTCCGGTTTGTCGATCTTGTTGATGGCGACGATGATCGGCACGTCGGCGGCTTTGGCGTGGCTGATCGCCTCCACCGTTTGCGGCATGATGGAATCGTCTGCCGCGACGACGATGATGACGATGTCGGTCACCTGGGCGCCGCGCGCGCGCATCGACGTGAACGCGGCGTGGCCGGGCGTGTCGAGGAAGGTGATTTTCTGCGCGTTCGCGCCGGCTTCGATCTGGTAGGCGCCGATATGCTGGGTGATGCCGCCCGCCTCGCCGGCGACGACGTCGGTCTTGCGCAACGCGTCGAGGAGCGAGGTTTTGCCGTGGTCGACATGGCCCATAATCGTCACGACCGGCGGGCGGCCTTTGAGCGAGGCGTCGTCGTCCGGCCCGTCGAACAAGCCTTCCTCGACGTCCGACTCCGAAACGCGTTTCGGGGTATGGCCGAATTCTTCGACGAGAAGCTGGGCCGTGTCGGCGTCTAGAATGTCGTTCGCCGTCGCCATCTGGCCCTGTTTCATCATTTCCTTGATGAGGTCGACGGCGCGCATCGCCATCCGTGACGCGAGTTCCTGGACGGTGATGGTCTCAGGGATGACGACGTCGCGGACGATCTTTTGCTGGTCGCCGCGGGCTTGGCGCGCAAGGCGTTCACGCTCGCGGGCGCGTTTGACCGAGGCGAGCGAGCGTTGGCGCTCGTCGTCGTCGAGGGCGTTGGCGATCGTCAGTTTGCCCGTGCGGCGCCGGCCGGCCCCGCCTTTGGCTTTCGCGTCGCCCCGCGGCTCGACGGATTTGCGTTTCGTTTTGAAGCGCCCGCCGAGTTTGGCGAGGGGATTGTCCGGATCCGCGGCGCGTTGTTCGGCCGCCTTCGGCTCGTCCGGCGACTTGCCTTTGGCTTTGGCCGCCTGGCGACGTTTGCGTTCTTCGTCTTCTTGTTCGAGGAGGCGCCGGGCTTCGTCTTCTTTGCGCTTGCGCTCTTCGGCCTCGGCCTCGCGGCGTTTTTCTTCTTCGGCTTGGCGCTCGCGCTCTTCTTCCAGGCGGGCGCGGTCGGCCGCCTCGCGCGCTTCGCGGTCGCGTCGTTCGGATTCGTCGCGTTTGCGGCGTTCCTCGCCTTCTTTGCGCGCCTTTAGGAGCGCGGCGGCGCGCGCCTGCTTTTCTTCTTCCGACAAGGTGCGCAGCACGGCGCCGCCCGGCTTTTTGCGCGCCGGCGGCTGGGCGGGCTCCGGCGCGGCCGCGGCCGGTTTGTCCGGTTGCGCTGCGGCGCGGGGCTGGGCCTGCGCGGGCGGCTCGCCGGCGGCGGCGTCGGATTTCGGCGACAACACGCGCCGGCGCTTGGTCTCGACGACGACCGTTGTGGTGCGCCCGTGCGAAAAACTCTGTTTGACCGCGCCGGTCTCCGATCGCTTGAGCGAGAGGGGCTTGCGCGCCGGTCGGTCCGCGCTGTCGGTCTTGGTGTCGACGTCTTCGGTCATCAGGTCTCCGTAAGGCCGCGCGATGCGCGCGACCGGCTTAAAAGCCGCCTCTGGACATACCGCCCCGGGCGACGCGGGTCCACCGCTAGCGGCCCCGGATTTGCGGCGGCGCGCCGGTCGTCGGCGCGGCCAGGTAGGCGGTGAAACGCGCGACGTCGCGCCGCCGTGCGACGGCTTCGGGACGCGCCGACAACGCCGCGTAATGAACGTTTTCTTCCCCGACCGCCGACGACAGTTCCGCCGACGTCAGGGCGCCGACGATCCCGCCGGGCGGCGCGCGCCGCAGCAATTTCTTCGCAACGTCGGCGGAAGCGTCCGAGGCGACGAACAAGACCGCCGCGCCGCCTTTGTCGAGCATCTTTTCCACCCGGTCGAAACCGACGGCGAGCAGGCCGCCGCGCCGCGCCAGACCGAGCGTGTCCAACAAGCGTTTGCGCAGCCCGGCCCCGACCGTTTGCGCCAGGTCGTCCGGCGCGCGTGTCGCGGCTTTGAAGGCCCGCGAAAAGCCGTTCTTAGCCGCGCGTGCGACGAAATCCGGACGCGCCGACACCCAGGCCCCGCGGCCCGGCGCTTTGCCCGTGAGGTCGGCCGCCACGGCCCCGTCCGGCGCGCGCACGAAGCGAATCATGCCGTCGGGCGACCCGGTCGCCCCCGACACGATGCATTTGCGTTCGCGCTTATCGGACTTCAAGGACGTCACGCTCTAACGGGGGCTCCCGCCGCTTCGGCGGCTGCGGCTTCCGCGGCCTCTTGTTCGGCGAGCGCGGCCGCTTCGGCCTCCTCGCGCGCCTTGTCGAGTTCTTCCTGGGTCACCCAACCGGCGGCGATCCGGGCTTTCATGATCAGCTCTTCGGCGGCCTCCGGCGTCATCTTGTAGGCCTCAAGGATGCCGTCATAGTGCACGCGCTCGCCGTCGACGCGTTCGGTCCACCCCGTCAGGTCGTCGGTCGCGCAGCCGGCCAAGTCCTCCATGGTTTTGACGTCGTTCTCGCCGAGCGTGACGAGCATTTTCAGCGTCAGACCCTGGAAGTCGACGAGCGCGTCGTCGACGCCGAGCTCGGTGCGTTTGGCGTCGAGCGCGCGGGCCTCGGCTTCGAGGTGGTCGAGCGCGCGCGCCTGCAGTTCTTGCGCGGTTTCCTCGTCGAACCCGTCAATGTCTTCCAGTTCGACGATTTCTACGTAGGCGATCTCTTCGACCTTGTGGAACCCTTCGGAAACGAGGAGCCCGGCCATGATGTCGTCGACGTCGAGCGCCGCCATGAAGAGCTCGGTGCGTTGACGGAATTCCTCCTGGCGTTTCGCGCTCTCTTCTTCTTCGGTCATGATGTCGATTTCAAAGCCCGACAATTGCGAGGCGAGGCGCACATTCTGGCCGCGCCGGCCGATCGCGAGCGACAATTGTTCGGTCGGCACGACGACTTCGATCCGCGCGACGTCTTCGTCGAGGACGACTTTGGTGACCTCCGCCGGGGCGAGCGCGTTAACGACGAACGTCGCGCGATCTTCCGACCACGGTACGATGTCGATTTTTTCGCCGCCGAGTTCGTTGACGACCGCTTGCACGCGGCTGCCGCGCATGCCGACGCAAGCGCCGACCGGGTCGATCGACGGATCTTTGGAATAGACGCCGATTTTCGCGCGGCTGCCGGGGTCCCGGGCGACCGCTTTGATTTCGATCACGCCGTCATAGACCTCCGGCACTTCTTGTTCGAAGAGCTTGGCCATAAACTGCGGATGCGAACGCGACAGGAAAATCTGCGGGCCGCGGGGTTCGCGCCGCACGTCCATAACATAAGCGCGCACCCGGTCCCCGTTGCGATACGCCTCGCGCGGCAATTGCTGGTCGCGGCGCACGACGGCTTCGGCGCGCCCGAGATCGACGATCGCATGGCCGTACTCGACGCGTTTGACGATGCCGTTTGTGATCTCGCCGACGCGATCTTTGTAATCGTCATACTGACGGTCGCGTTCAGCCTCGCGGACCTTCTGGGTGATGACTTGTTTGGCGCCCATCGCCGCCTGGCGGCCGAATTCCATCGGCGGCAGCGGCTCGGAGATCCAGTCGCCGAGATTGGCGGCCGGGTTTTTGTGGCGTGCGGTCTCCAGGTCGATTTCGGCCGAGCCGTTCTCAACCGCGTCGACGACTTCCAAGAGGCGCCACAGCCGCGTCTCGCCGGTCTTCGGGTCGATCTCGGCTTTGACGACCGTCTCGTGGCCGTACCGCGTGCGTGCGGCGCGGGCGAGGGCGTCTTCCATCGCCTCGATCACGAGGCCTTTCTCGATCGACTTCTCGCGCGCGACCGCGTCGGCGATCTGTAAGAGTTCGAGCTTGTTGAAGCTGACGGCGCTCATGCGGTGGTCCTTCCGGCTTTATCGGGCATCGTCGGTTTCCTTTTGTCGGGCCTCGGTTTCTCGGGCCCCGGTTTCTCGCGCTTCTGGCGTCGGCGCTCCGGCCTCGGCGTCGGGCGCGGACGCTTTCTCGGCGCGCCGCGCGGCTTTCAAACTCTCTTCAATCAGGGCGTCGGTCAGGAGGAGCTTGGCCGACGCGATCCAGGCGTGCGGGATCAACGCGGTCTCGTCCTCGCCCTCGATATCGAGACAAACATTGTCGCCGTCGACGCCGGCGAGAACGCCGCGAAAGCGCTTTTGGCCCTCGACGGCGCGATTCAACTCTATCTTCGCGTCGCGCCCCGCCCAGTCGTCGAAGTCCTTCAGGCGCACAAGCGGGCGATCGATCCCGGGCGACGACACTTCCAGCGTGTAGGCCCCGTCGATCGGATCGTCGTCCTCCAACACCGCGGAAACGGCGCGCGACAGCGTCGCGCAATCCTCCGCCGTCATCGTTTTATCAGGCCGCTCGGCCATCACCTGAACCGTCAACCGCTTGGCGCCCGAAAGGCGCACGCGAACAAGCTCGAACCCCGCCTCGGCGGCGACAGGGTCGATCAAACGGACGAGAGCCTCTTCAAGCGGCGACAAATACGACCTCGACAACAGCGAATGCGGCGACGACGGCGGATGCGGCGCGTCGGGCGGGCGGGGCGCTAAGCGGTCGCCCTAACGAAAAAGCGGGCCCGTTTCGGGGCCCGCTTCCGACGCGTCGTAAGCTATATCGCGAGAAATAGACCTTCGTCTTGCATTTGTCACGGGGATTGCGGCCGGTTTTAGGGTAAATTTTTCTGGAAAGCGCGCCGCCGTCGGGCGATGGTCGTCGGCGTTTAGGGGTGTGGCGAAAGGGGCGTTGTTTATGTTGGGACGGTTTATCGCGTTAGCGCTGGGGCTCGCAGCCGGCGCGCTCGGCACGCAAGCGCCGGGCTTCACGCTGCAGTACATGCAAAACCTGTCGGGTCGGGTGGACGAGCTTCGGCCCATCGTCGAACAGTTTGACGAGCAGATCGCGCAGTATGGCTACACGCGTCAGACGGCGATGGCTGAATGCGACGTGTCGACCGGTCTTCTGGAGGCGCTTTGTTCGACCTACGCCTCGACCGTCAAACGCTTCGAAGACCTGTCCGCGCATCTTTCATTTCTGGAATCCGTCGAGCCGCTTCGCCGACCCTTGGCGCTGGCGCGTGATCACAGGATCGACATCGCTGAGGACGTTCGAGAGCGCTTCGAACCGGCCGTACCGACGACGATCGCCGGCGGCGCATACGGGGCGGGCGGCTTTTTGCTTATCTGGGGCGTCTTGTCGGTTTTCTTCGGTATTTTGGGCTCCATGTTCGGCGGCGGCCGGCGGTATGCCTGACGGGGCCCGGCCCCGCCGGCAAGGTTGACGAAACCTTAAGGCGCGGCGCCGATCTTGAACGCCGGACCCGGAAACGTCTCTTCAGGGGTCGGGTGTGTTTCGTTTTGGAATGGCGGTGTTGACGGCGGTCTGCGCAGCGGCGCTGGCGGTAAGCGTCCTCGTTGCGCCCGTCGCCGCGGCCGACGCCCCCGCGAACGACGGCGATTGGGCCGGCACGTGCGGCCTTATCGTGTCCGCCTTCGTCGGGCTGGCCTTCGCGGCACGCACCCGCCGCCGCGGATAACGTCGCCGAACGCCGCCGGCGGCGCTACTCTTGCGAACCGAAATGGGCGTCGAGAAAATCCAAGAAAGCCGGCCAATCTTCTTCGACGACGCCGTGCGTGCCGGGGCGTATCCAAAACGACAGCGCCGCGGTCGGATCGTAGGGCCGCAGGCGCTCCTGCGTCATCCCGGCGCCGCCGAACATGTCATAAATAACGCTCGCGCCTTGCGCCGCACGAAATGCGCCGTTCGGGTCCGACCACACGTCGCGGCGCGCATTGCCGAGCAGAACGGGCCGCGGCGCGGCGAGCGCAAGCAATTGGTGCTGGTCGGCCGGCATCTCGTCTTCGCGGCCGGCGAAGGACGCGTAGGCCGGCGCGAACCAGTGCGGGTAGGTCTTGGTGATCGACCCGACGCTCTCGCCGACTTTGCCGCGGTTGAGCGACGCGCCGCCCGTCCCGGACTGGTGGGCGACGACGCCGTCGATTTGGTCGTAAAACGCCGCGGCGACGAGGGCGGCTTTGCCGTAGCGCGAATGGCCGAAGGCGATGAGACGGTCCGCATCGACCGCGTCTTCCGCGGCGAGGACGCCGGCGACTTGGTCGTAGACCCAGCCCCAAACGCCGATCGCGCCCCAACGCGTCTCGTCGTCAGACCCGGACAAGGCGCGCAGCGCCGCTTCGCCGGCTTCTCTGTCGTCGGGAACGATCTCGCCCGGGAAGATCGCGGCGACGCCGTACCCGCGCGCGAGGATGGCCGCCACCGGCGGCGTCGCGATATAGCGCCCGAAGACGAATTTCATGATCCCGCTCGCAAAACCGCCCTCGCACGAGCGCGCGCCCTCGGGCCGCGCGACGCCGGGATGCGGGATCGTATCCCAGCGCGGGCAAAAGGTTTCCATAAGGATGACCGGAACCGGCCCGTCGGCGCCGGCGGGTAGAACCACGTCGACGACATAGTCCGCCGTCGGCCGCGCCGCGTCGTCGAACACGGCGTAGCTTTTCAAGCGATACTCGATGAGGCGGCCGGCGCCGGCGAAAGCCGCGTCGTCCAAGACGCGGCGGTCCACTATGTCGGTGCGCGAGGCTTCGGGGCCGACGCCGTAAACCGTTTCGGCGAGCGCCGCACGCCAGGTTGGGGCGACCGTTTCGCGGAAACGCTGAGGGTCGGGCGCGCCGTCGCCGGGGAACGCTGCGAGCGCCGGGGGCGTTGCGGCGGGTCCCTCGCCCGACAAGTCCGTCCAGGCGAGCGTCATCCGCACGCAGCCGCCGGCCAATAAAACGCACGCGGCGACAACGACCGCTCTCACCATGGCGACGCCCCTCTTGAAGATTTGGTCCGACCCGCACCGGTCCTACCGCGCCGCCGACCGCGCGCCCAGCCCGCAGCCATCACCGTTGCGTCACCGTCGCCCGACGGGGCGGTTTTCAATACCGGAGCGCGCGCCCTATGGTCCGGCGCGCTGCGCGCCGCTTTGTTGCGCGCTAGAGGGAGCGAACCCCATGACCCCTTTCGCGTCGTCGCCGACCGACCCGTCTAAACGCCGCGCATTGCGCCGGGCGGGCGCCGCGCCCGCCGCCATTGCGCTCGTCGCGTTGTTGTTCGCCGCGTGCGGCGGGGCGGACGCGCCGCAAACGAATGACGCGGCGAGCGACGGGGCGGCCGACACCGCAGACGGGGCGGCGGAGCTGCAAACAAACGCCGCGCCGACGCCGGAGCCGCTGGGCGAGGCCTCGCTCGCGTTTCTCGAAAGCGTCGAGGAGCACGCGCGCGCGTTTCTCCAGATCTATCCGGAGGGCGCGACGACGCTCGGCGTGTCGGCGCGCATCGCCGGCGCGGGGTACCTGGAACGCTGGGCCGACTACGGCCCGGACGGCGCGGCGCAAATGCGCGCGCTGAACGCGCGGTTCCGGGAGGAGCTGGCCGCGACGGCGCGCGCGGATCTAAGCGGCGTTGCGGCGTCCACCTATGACGTCCTGCAGAACGCCTACGCGCTCGCCGAACGGCGCAACGGGTTCGCGTTCGGCGGCGGCGCGTCGGCGGGGGCGTCCGCGCCGCAGGTCGGCGCGAGTTGGGCGACGACGCCGTATTTCGTCACCCAACTGTCGGGGCCGCATCTCGTCTTGCCGCGGCTGTTGCAGACCCAACAACCGCTCGCCACGCGCGCGCATGTCGAGGCCTATATCGCCCGGCTCGCCGGGTTCGACGCGGCGTTCGACGGCGTCGTCGCCACGGTCCGGGCCGACGCGGCGAAGGGCGTGACGCCGCCGCTTTTTACGGTCGAGGCCGTCGTCGCGTCGGCGCGCCGCTTCGTCGACAAGCCGGCGACGGAACATCCGCTTACGGAAACCTTGATCAAAAAAATGGCCGGGATCGACGCGTTGACCCCTGAAGAGCGCGACGCGTTCGCTGCGCGCGCGGTCGAGGCCGTGGAGACGAGCGTTTACCCCGCCTACGAAAAGCTCGCGGTCGCGTTTGAAGGGCTGCGCGACAAGGCCGGCGAGGACGCCGGCGTTTGGCGGCTCGGCGACAAAGGGCGCGCGTTCTATCAGTTGGCGCTCGACGCCTATGGCGGCGGCGGCAAAACGCCCGACGAGATCCATGACGTCGGCCTTGCGGAAGTCTCGCGCATCACCGCCGAAATGGACGCGATTCTCAAAGCCCTCGGGCTCGCAGAAGGCGCCGTCGGCGCCCGAATGGCGGGTCTCGCCGCGGAGGACGGGGGCGTTTATCCCAATACTGACGAAGGCCGCGAGGCCTTGCTCGCCTCGCTGCGCGAACAGGTCGCCGAGGTTAATGCGCTGGCGCCCGACTGGTTCGCCACGTTGCCGCGCCAAAAGGTCGAGGTGCGCCGCATCCCCGCGCACGAGCAAGACAACGCGCCCGGCGGCTATTATTCCGGCCCCTCGCTCGACGGCTCGCGCCCCGGCATTTACTGGATCAATTTAAAGAACACCGCCGACAGCCCGAAATACGGGCTCAAAACGCTCACCTATCACGAGGCCGTGCCGGGCCACCATTTCCAGATCTCGTTGCAACGCGCGATCGACGACATGCCGTTGATGCGCAATCTCCTGAGCTATTCGGAGTACGCGGAAGGCTGGGCGCTTTACGGCGAGGCGCTCGCAAAGGAAATGGGCCTGTACGACGACGACCCGCAAGGCGATCTCGGCCGTCTGCAAGCGGAGCTTTTCCGCGCCGCCCGCCTCGTCGTCGATACGGGGCTGCACAGCAAGAAGTGGTCCCGCGAGGAGGCGATCGACTATATGGTCAGGGTGACCGGCGAGTCCGAGGCGTCGGCGACGCGCGAAGTCGAACGCTACGCCGCGATCCCCGGGCAAGCCTGTTCGTATAAGCTCGGCATGCTGCGCATCCAGGAGATGCGCGCGCGCGCCGAAGCCGAACTCGGCGACGCATTCGATATTCGCGCGTTCCACGACGCGCTGTTGCTGGCGGGCGCGATGCCGATGGACGCGCTCGACGCGCGCGTTTCGCGATGGATTGCCGACGCGAAGTCGTGAGCACCGTCGCGTCCCGCCGCGGCGAGCCGTTGCAGAACCGCGTGACGCCGTTCGGCGCGATCGTCGCCGACCGCGCGCGCGGCGCCGTCATGGGCAATCGCGGCGGGCGCCTGCACGATCCCGAAACGCAAACCCTCGGCCGGCGGCGTTGGGCGTCCAAACGGTGGATCTACTGCGGGCTCAACTTTAAAGGACGTCGACGAACCGTTATGGGCGCAGGGTATACGGAGCTCTTTTTCGCCGATATCTGGACGGCGCTCGCCGCGGGCCATCGACCCTGTTTCGAGTGTCGCCGGGACGAGGCGCGGGCCTTCGCCGCGGCGTTCGGGCGGGCGACGGGCGCGCCGCGCCGCGCCGACGCGATCGACGCGCGCCTGCATTGTGAACGCCGGCATCGTGAACGTATGCATCGTGAGCGCCTGGAGCGCGAGCAGCCGGACGCGCGGCGCGCGACAGCACTGGTCGGCGATCTGCCCGACGGCGCCATGGTCGCGCGCGACGCGGCCGCATTTTTGTGCGAGCGCGGACGGCTCCGACGTTGGCGGTCGTCCGGATACGACGCGCCTGAAACGCCGCCTTCTTTTGCCGTCGAGGTGCTGACGCCGCCGAGCGTCGTCGCCGTTTTGCGCGCCGGCTGGCGTCCGGGCGCGCCGTGAGCGGTCCGCCCGAAATCCTGACCGAGGCGACGGGCGTTGCGGTCGCCGTCGACGCGGACGGTCCGCTCGCCGGGCTGATATTGCGCGGCGCTTCCGGCGCCGGGAAATCGACGATCGCCGCGCAGTTGATCGTCGCGTGTCCCCATCGACGAACGCGGCTCGTCGGCGACGACGTGGTCGCCGTCGTGCGGGGCCCGGAAGGCCTCGATCTCGCAGCGCCGCCGGACGCGCCGGCGGGCGTGCGCGGGCGGTTGGAGGTGCGCGGCTTCGGGCCGGCGCCGGCGGCGTTCGCCCCGCGCGCGCGGCTGCGCCTTGTTGCGGACTTGCGCGCCGACGCGCCGCGCTTGCCCGAGCGCGCCGCCTTCACGCACGACGGCGCAACCGCGGCGCTATTGCCGCTGCGCGCGGACGATCCGACCGCGGCGGCGGCGCGCATCCGCCTGATCCTGCGAGCGATTATCGCTGGACAATAGCGTCGTCTTCGGGGCTCAATGGCCGTCCGCGTCGGAGGAGGAACGGGCGGACGTGATCGGATTGGTCGTGGTCACCCACGGGCGGTTGGCGGAGGAATTCGTCGCCGCTACGGAGCATGTCGTCGGCCCGCAAGACGCGTTGCGCGCGGTGGCGATCGGCGCCGACGACGATATGGAAAAGCGCCGCGCCGACATTCTCGCCGCGGCCGCGGCCGTCGACGGGGGCGACGGCGTCATCATCCTGACCGACATGTTCGGCGGCACGCCGTCAAATCTGGCGATCTCGGTGATGGAAAAAGCGAAGGCGGAAGTCGTCGCGGGCGTGAACCTGCCGATGTTGATCAAGCTCGCGTCCATCCGTACCGAGAAGACCCTGAAAGAAGCGGTCAGTGCGGCCCATGAGGCGGGGCGCAAATATATCAACGTCGCGTCTTGGGTCCTCGAAGGCGAGGCGGACGCCGAGTAGTTTCGCGACCGACGCCGAGGGCGGCGCCGGCGAGCCGTGGGGGGAGCGGCGGACGGGTGTGGTGAACGACGAACCGGCGGTTTCGCAAAAGACGGTCATCCGAAACGAACGGGGCTTGCACGCGCGCGCCTCGGCCAAATTCTGCGCCGAGGCCGCCGCGTGGAATGCGGTCGTCCGGGTCGAAAAAGACGGGCTCTCGGTGGGCGGCTGCTCGATCATGGGGCTTTTGACGCTCGCTGCGGCGACGGGCGCGACGGTTACGGTGTCGGCGTCCGGGCCCGAGGCGCGCGAGGCGGTCGCCGCGCTCGTGTCGTTGATCGAAAATAAATTCGGCGAAGACGCGTAAACGCCCTTAGGGTGACGGCCCCGTCGCGCCGCCGCGCGCGTCGCCCCTTAGGAGGAGCTCGTCGCGCCATGAGGCCGGTCATCATTCGTCTCGCGGTCGCCGCCTCGGCCGCGCTTGTCGTCGCTTGCGGGGCCGCGCCGGAAGCGGCTTTCGCGGATGAGGCGGCCAACCGTCAATCCGTAGGCGGCGCGCAGGGGCCGTCCGATGCGGCGAGCCCGTGGGAGGCGTCGGTCTTGCGCGCGCGCCGGGCCGAGGCCGCGCCGCCGCCGGAACGCGATGCGAGCGCGCTCGTGCGCGAGATCCAGAACGCCAAAGACGGCGCCGTCGTGGTCGTCCCGAGCGGGACGTACGCGCTCGCTGATCTGAAGATCCGCCGGTCGATCACTATCCGCGGCGAGGGAGACGTCCATTTCGCGGCCGCCCGCCGGCTTGAAAAAGGCGTTCTCAATCCGCTGCCCGGCGTCTCGTTGCGCGTCGAAAACGTCGTCTTTCGCAATGCGACGTCGTACGATCAGAACGGCGCGGGCGTGCGCCATGACGGCGCCGATCTAGCCGTCGTCGATTGCGTCTTCGTCGACAATGAAAACGGGATCCTCTCCACCGGCGCGGACGACGGGCGCATCCGGATCGAGCGGTCGACCTTCCTGCGCAACGGATATGGCGACGGCTATTCCCACGGCATCTACGTCGTGCGTGCGCGCAGCGTGTCGGTGATCGACAGCGCTTTCGTCGGAACGCGCGTCGGCCACCACGTGAAAAGCCTCGCCGGCGAAACGCAGGTGCGCGGAACGTTGCTCGACGACGCGCAGGGCGAAGGCAGCTACGCCGTCGACACCTCGCGTGGCGGCGTCGTCTCGATCGTCGACAACACGGTCATTCAGAACCGCAGCGCCGGAAACTATACAATCTTTAATTACGACACGAGCCGGGGCGGCGAGGCGGCGCGCATCGAGATTCGCGGCAACCGGATCGTCAACCGCCGCAGCGGCGCGACCTTGCTGCGTAACGCCGCCGCGGCCGCCGTGACGATGGAAGACAACGAAATCGTCAACGAAGCCGGCGGCACCCTGGAGCGCGAGCGACGCTAGGCGTTACGAATCGAAAATATTGACTGTCAAGTGTCTTATGTTGTAGCGTAATGTCGCGATCTTGTTTTGGTCGACCGTGGTTGACCGCCCCCATGCGGAGCCGCCGCCGTGCGCCGCCGAGACCGGGTTGCCTAAGCTATGGCGGCAGCCCATCGCCGCCAGACCACGCCTTACTTGGAGAACGACGATCTATGGCGAGCGGAACGGTTAAGTGGTTTAACGCCACGAAAGGCTACGGGTTCATCACCCCGGACGAGGGCGGCAAAGACGTTTTCGTGCACATCACGGCGGTTCAGGCCGCGGGCCTTGCAGGCCTTAGCGACGGACAACGCATTTCGTACGAGCTCAAGGAAGATCGCGGCAAAACCGCTGCGACCGAGCTCAAAGTTAGCTAACGCGCTTTTTTTCCGGCGCGCCCTTGGGCGCGCCGTTTTCAGATCGTCGTCCCGCGCCGCCCGACGCCAGGGCGACGCCGTCTCGGCGCGTACGATATTCGATAGACATTCGATGGCGCACTGAGCGGCATTGGGGTACGGCGCTGTCGGTCGTCGATGCGCCGATACGGCGCCGGACGACCATCTGAATTCAGAATACGGTCGCCCGAGGCGCTCAAAACAGAGTTCCCAAGGGTTTTTCCGCGTCAAAAGCCGCGTTCGCCGTTTTGGCGGTCCCGCGCCGACGCACGATCAACCGCGCGGCCGGCATCGAAAAGCGCGCCCGCCCGCCGGTCGAGCGGCGGGCCATGTCGGCGGCGAACTGCGCCGTCAGGTCGGCCAGCATGCGCGCGCGGGGGGCCGGCGGCAAAACGAACGCCGCATAGAAAAACCCGGCCGCCTCCTGCGCCAAGGCCGCCGGCGGCCCCTCGAGCGCGAAGACGCCGGTTTCCACCGAGACGTCCGCTTCCGGAAAATGTGCTGTCGCTAACGCGCGCAACGCGTCCGGCCGGCGGGTGCGCGGGTCGCCAAGGTCTTTTTCGCCGTATCCCGGCAATTCGGCGCGAACATGGTCGAAAATGAGGTCGTCGACGGCGGCGTAGCCCGGCGCCGCCAACCGATCGCCGTCGACGATCGCGGCGAACACGCCGTCCGAGGACAAAATGCGGGCGATCTCGTCGAGCGCCGGTTCCACCGGGTCCATTAGCGTCAGCGCCCAATGGCATAAGACCGCGTCGACCGCGCCGTCGGCGACGACGTCGAGATTTTGCGCCAAGCCTTCGTGCAAAGCGACGCCGGCGCCCGAAAGGCGCTTTTTCGCGAGGGCGAGTTCGGCCGCGCTCATGTCGACGCCGATCAGGTCGACGTTCGGCCCGTAGCGCTCGCGGCAAAGCGCCAAGAGATGGCCGCTGCCGCAAGCAAGGTCGAGGACGGCGTCGCCGGGCGCCGGGGCTGCGGCGTCGCACAGCCAGTCATAACTGGTGCGCCCGGCCGCGTCGCGGCACTTCGTGGCGCAGCCCTCGGTGAAACCGGGATGGCGGCGGTGTACTTCGAGGACGTGGTCGCGCACGGACTGCGCGCTAGCGGATCCGTCTTCGTCAAGACTGTCCGTCCACGTCGTGCGGATGGCGGCGGTGGATTTCATGGGGAATACGTTCTTTATTTTGCGGCGTCGGACGGCGGCGGGCGCCGCGTCATCCGGTTCTGGAGGGGTGCGAAGAGGACCGCGCAGAGTGCGGCGTAAGCGGCCATGGCGCGCAACTGAGCGTCAAGCGACACGCCGGCGTCGATCAGCGCGCCGCAAAGGCCCGGCCCGATCGCTGACGACAAAACGAGCGCGCTGCCGGCGACGGCGCGGATCGCGCCGATATGGGCCGGTCCGTAAAGTTCCGCCCACAGCGCGGTGTAGATGATCACCGCCGCGCCCGCAGTGGCGCCCGTCAGCGCCATGAAAACGACCGCGACGCCGAACGCGTTGGAGGCCGTCAGCGCGACAAGCCCGACGACGAGCGGCAGGAGATAGTAAGGCAAAATGCGCCGGGCGCCGTAGGCGTCGACGAGGCGTCCGCACGCGAGCCCGGCGCCGGTCGAGGCCGCCGCATAAAGCGGAAAGAGAGACGCGAATTGCGTCAGCGTCCAGCCTTTGGTTTCTACAAGGAACACTTGGTGAAAAAGGACGCTCGTGATGATGAAGGGCGTCGACAAGAGGCCCGGCGCGGCGGCGTAAAAGCGCCAGTCGCGCAAGACCTGCGCGCGCGTCCAGCTATCCGTACGCGTTGCTTCTGCACCCGCGGGTCCTTCGGCTGCGTCGTCGTCGAGGCGCCCGCGGCGCACGGACGTCGCCAGCGCCGCCACGGTCGGGGCGAGCGCGAGGAGACAGGCCGCCGCGACCGCGAGCCAGACCCACCGCCACCCGATGAGAACGAGCCCCGACGCCACCAGAGGCGGCAACAACGCCTCGCCGACGGGAAAGCCGAGCATCGCGATCCCGAGCGCGCGCCCGCGCGCCGCGTCGAACCATTTCGCCATCGCCGTCATGCCGACATGGCTTAAAAGCCCCTGGCCCAGCATGCGCACCGCGAACAAGCCGAGCGCGAGCATGACGACGCCGCCGGCGAAGGCGAGCGACGTCGCCGCGAGCGCCGTCAACGCCAACAGCGCGATCCCGACTTGCGGCGGCGCGTAGCGGTCGACGACTTTGCCGAGAACAAGCAGGCCGCCCGCACTGGCCAAAGTTGCGGCAGTGTAAAGACCGCCGAATTGTCCGTGGCTCAACGAAAACGTCTCGCGCCAAACGCCGCCGAAGAGCGAGAGAAAATAGGTCTGCCCGAAACTCGACGCGAACGTCAGCGCAAAGCCGACGCCGAGCGCCGGGGCCGCGCGCCGCAAAAAGCGCGCCGTCGGTTCTGGAGCGAGCGCGGTCACGGTCGGAGCGTGATCAACGCGACATGTTGACGGAATCGCCAAGCGCCGGCGCGGTTGCAAGCGCCCAAATAATCCGCGAGGCCGGGCCGCGCTTCCATCTCTTCGAGCGACACGCCGTCGTCGAAGATGCAACGCTGCAGATAACCCTCGACGACGTCGCGCGCGCCGGCGTCCGCGCCGTTTTCGTAGACGATGTCGTCGATCTCGTAGCGCGCGCCGAGCGCGTCGAGCGCCGCGACAACGTCTTCGGCCGACGAGTACGGCGTCTCGTCGGTCCGTCCGAAAGCGTCGAGAAAGAGTTTTTGAAAACGAATATAGTGCCCGTCCGCAAAGGCGTGGGCGATGAAGCCTTCGCGCGCCGTCGCGTGAAGAAACCGCTCCATGCCGGCCTTCATGTCCGTCGGCGGCAGCGCGTAAAGCGCGTGCGTCGCCCAGACGACGTCATAGGCGCCCGCCGCGCAATCGAGCGCTTGGAGCGTCGCTTCGTATTCCGTAGACGGCCGAAAGGGGGGCTTTAAGGCGGCGCGCGCTTCATCGATCGAAAATCGCGCCGGGTCGAGGAGCGCGTAGTCGATCGGCGCGAGACCGTCACCGGAGACGCCGGCGTAGCGGGTGAGCGCGTCCGGAAATTTGCCGGAGCCGCAGGCGACATCGAGCAAGCGCAACGGACGTTCGCCCACGGCGCCGGCGTGGGCGCCGAGCCAGGCCCGCCAGTCGCGCGCTTCGGCGAGCCGGCGGTAATCGACCGACGCGATCGCGTAGAAACGTTCCATCTCGGCGCGGCCGGCCTCGCTCCAATGGGCGCAGCTGCGCTCGAACGTATCGTCCGTAGGCGATGGATCAGTCACTGGGCCGGCTCCTCGCGCGCGCCGTCGGCGCCCGGCGGCCAGCAAATCGGGTTGAGGGGGCTCGCCGCGAGGCCGCCGGGCTCAGCGCCCGGCAGAAATTTCCGCCAATCGCCGGAGACCATCGTCGGCGCGTCGACGACGCGTGCGCCGTCCGCAAAATAGGTCGTGGCGAGCACGGCGCGGCTGAGCCCCGTGCGGTTGCCGCCCGCCGCATGGTAGCTGAGATTGTGGTGGAAGCTGACCGCGCCGACATCGAACGGGCCGTCTTCAACGTCGACGTTCTCGGTACGGAATATCTCGGCGACGCGGCGGTCGTAGCTTGCGTCTTCTTTGTTGAAGGGCACGTCGGCGACGCGCCGCCATGTCTCCATACCGCGCGCGAAGGCGAGGGGGCCCATGGCGCGCGGGATTTCTTGGCCGGGGATCCAGGCGGTGACGACGTCGTTCGTCGCGAGCGGAAAATGATGGTCGTCATAGTGCCAAGGCGTGCGCCCGCACCCCGGCTCTTTTGACATCCAATTGTCATGGTACAGCCGAACGCGCGGTCGGCCGAGAAGGTCCGCGGCGATCTTCGCGATCCGCGGGCTCAACACGAACGCGCGCGCAACGGCGTCGGACAGCCACAGCATCTCGGCGGATAAAAACCGGTTGCGCAATCCGCCGTCGAGCCGGGCGGAGAACGCCGCTTCCAAGGTCTCGATCGTCTTGGCGCGCAATCGCAACACCGCGCCGGGCGACAAAACGTTCGCCAGTTTGACGAACCCGTCGGCGCGAAAGGCGTCGATCGCGCATTGCGGGACCGCATAAGGCGCCGCGAGTTCGCGGGCGAGCGCATCGTCGCCGAGGGGGGCGACTGCAGCAGGATCGGGCCGCAGCGCGACCGCCGCGGTTTGCGTCGGCTCGTCCGCATTGTCGGCGAGGCTGACGTACCAGTCCCACCAATCTTGGTTGTCGCCTTCCCAGGCGCCCGAGACGTCCAACGCGTCGGCTGGCAACGCGTCGGCTGACAACGCATCGGCTGACGGGGCGGCGGCTGACCGGGCGGCGGGCGCGCGCTCACGCGGGCCTGCGCCGTCGGCAGCGGCGGCAATCGGGTCGGACGTCGAAATGGGAAGCCCCCGTTCGGTATTCGCAAGGGTTACGGCCGGCGGCTCAGTCCGCGGACGCGCGCGGGGCTGCGCCCACGCCTACATACTCTACGCCGGCCCCCGCGTTGCGGATTGGGCGAACGCCGCCGGTCAAGTCCCACCCGACGCGGCCGACGCCGACGCTTGACGCTTAGCAGCGTCATGGGGATTAGTCACGGAAATCCGCCGCCGCATGGTATTGACGAGGCGCTTTTGCCGGACCTTGGCTCCACGCCGCCGCCGAAAAACCGCCGCGTCTTCCTCTTGGGCGCGACGGGAACGATCGGCCGCGCGACCGCCCGCGCGCTTGCCGCGTCGGGTCGCGACGTCGTCTGTCTGGTGCGACCGAGCGCGGACGCCGCCGCGCTCACGGACGCTGCGCCCGGGATCGTCGTGCGCGCGGGCGAGGCGACGGACCCGGTCTCGCTGCGGCGCGACGGGTTTGCCGGCGAGCGGTTCGACGCGCTGGTCTCTTGCCTCGCTTCGCGCACCGGCGCGCCGAAAGACGCCTGGGCGGTGGATTACGCTGCTAACCTTGATGCGCTGACCGCCGCGCAGAACGCGGGCGTCTCGACAGTCGTTCATCTGTCGGCGATCTGCGTCCAGCGACCGCGGCTCGCCTTTCAACACGCCAAGCGCGCCTATGAAGACGCGCTCGCCGCGTCCGGCGTCGACTATGCGATCGTGCGCCCGACCGCGTTTTTTAAGTCCCTATCCGGACAAATCGATCGCGTGCGCGCCGGCAAACCGTTCATGGTGTTCGGCGACGGCGCGCAGACCGCCTGCAAACCGATCAGCGACGCCGACCTCGCGCAGTTCATCGTCGAGCGCTTAGACGACGCCCCCGGTACGCGCGCGGCGTTCCCGATCGGGGGGCCCGGCCCCGCCATGACGCCGCGCGAGCAAGGGGCGATGCTGTTCGACATTTTAGGGCGCGAACCGCAATTTCAGTCCGTGCCGACGGCGCTATTCGACGTCGCCGCCGGCGTTCTCGGCGCGCTCGGGCGGCTCGTCCCGCCGCTGGCCGAAAAGGCCGAATTCGCCCGCATCGCCAAGTACTACGCTTGCGAATCTATGCTCGTGTATGACGCGGACGCCGGGCGGTACGACGCCGACGCGACGCCGTCGTTCGGGACCGAAACGCTCGCCGACCATTACGCCAAGCTCGTCTCCGGCGCCCAAACCCATGAACGCGGCGCCCACACGATGTTCGACGCGCGCGCGAATGCCGAAAACGGCTAAGCGTTACGTCGGCATACGGAAGTGTTTCGACAATTTGAGCCCTTGGCCCTGGTAGTTTGAGCCGACGCCGGCCCCGTAAAGGGCCTTGGACGCGCCGGCCATGCGCTCATAGACGAGGCGGGCGACGAGTTGGCCGTCATCTAAGAGAAACGGCGCGTCGCGCGAGCGCACTTCGAGAACGGCGCGGCTCGTCGGCGCGTCCGACGCGTCGGACCAGCCGAAGCCGGGGTCGAAGAACCCCGCATAGTGCACGCGAAACTCGCCGAGGCCGGTGCTGATCGGCGTCATCTCCGCGGCGCAATCGGGCGGCACGCGCAGGCGTTCTTTCGAGGCGAGGATATAAAACTCGCCGGGGTCGAGAATGAGCCCGGGACCGGAGGCGAGGCGCACCGGCTCGAAAAAGTCTTCCGCGCGCAAGGCGTCCGGCGCGTCGACGTCGATGAGCCCCGCATGGCGGCGCGCGCGCCAACCGACGGGGCCGGGCGTTGCGTCGGACAAATCGATACGCACGCCGACGCCGCCGGCGACGTCCGCGTCGGCGTCCAAGAGCCCGCGTTCGGCGTGCAGACGCGCAAGATCGGCGTCGGCGATTTGCGGGGCGCCCCGTTTGAAGCGCAGCTGGTTCAGGCTTGAGCCCTCGCGGGCGAGGATCGAAAACGTCCGGGGACTGATTTCTGCATAGAGCGGGCCGTCATAGCCGGCGGGCGCGACGTCGAACGCGTCCGCGCCGTCGGCGACGAGGCGCACGAAAACGTCGATCCGGCCGGTGGAGCTTTTCGGGTTCGCCGCCGCCGCGAGGTCGCTCGGCAAGGCGAGGCGCTCGCGCAACGCGACGAGATACACGCAGCCGCGCTCGAAGACGGCGCCCTCCCGCAAATCGATCTCGTGCATCAACGGCCCGTCGGCGAGCCGCTCGCGCACCGTTCGCCCGGTCAGCGGCAAGAACGAGGCGCGCACGCGCCACGCCGTCGCGCCGAGCGTCAAGTCGAGGCTCGCCGGCTGGACGCGCTCGGCGTCGGCGCCGAGGACCCCGCCGGCGCGCATCAAGTCGCGGATCGCCACGTCGGGCAAAACGCCGTCGGCGGGCGCTGGGGACGGTGACTTGATCATAAGGGGTGAGTATGCGCCGCGCCGCCCCCCGGGCACAAACGCTCTCTGACGCCCTGGGCGCCGAACGCGTTGGTTCGCCCCCTCGCGGCGCGCTAGGCATGTCGGGCGCGAGGCGACGGAGGCGGCGATGACGGGATGGACGCGGTTTTGGATCGGCCGGGCGACGTGGCCGCTGGCGATCGTTGCGGTCGTCGCGCTCGGCGCGTTCACAGCCGCCTTTATCGCAGGGCCGGAGACGGCGTGGGGACGCGCGCTCGCCGGCGGCGGCGGGCAGTTGCCGGAAGCGCAAGCCGGGTTCCCGACCGGCGAGCCGGCGCGCTCGTTAGAGGCGTTGCGCGCGGCCGACGCCATGGCCGGCTATGTGCGTTTCCAAGCGATCGACGTCGGCTTCACGATTTTGAATGTCGTTGCGTGCACGTCGGCGATCGCGCTTTTTTTGCGCAAATGCGGCGTTGCAGGCGGGGCGGCCGCGCTCCTCTTGTTGTCGCCCCTTCTCTATTGCGCCGCGGAGTTGATTGAAAACGCGCTCCTCGCCGGCTTTGCGACGACGACGCTTGGCGCGACCGACGCGCTGGTGCGCGTCCAACAAACGACGACGACCGTAAAGTTAATCAGCTTCGCCGCCGCGGCGTTGTCGGCCGTCGTCAGTCTTCTCGGCGCCCTCGTGATCGATGCTGTGCGGATGGTAAGGCGCGGCGCATGACCGTGCGTTAACGTTGACGCGTCGGCGCGCCACGCGCCCAACGCGTCGGCGTCGACGACGCGTTCGCGCCAGCGGTGAAAGCGCTGGCGGGCGACGCGTCGGCGCGATAGGACTGATCGGCGAGGCGCGGGTCGTCTCGGGCGGAGGGCGCCATGGACGAGGAATTCTACGAGGAAATGACGCGGGGCATTCGCGTCAGCGTGACGCCGAATTATCTCGAACACCAATCGGCGCCGGAGAACGGCCGCTACGTCTGGGCTTACACCGTGCGCATCCACAACGGGTCCGACGAGATCGTGCGCTTGCGCCGCCGGTATTGGCGCATCATCGACGCCAAAGGCTTGATCGAAGAAGTCGAAGGCGAGGGCGTCGTCGGCGAGCAGCCGGTCATCCGTCCGGGCGAGGGCTTTGAATATACTTCCGGCGCACCCTTGCCGACGCCGTCCGGCCTGATGCACGGCCGCTACGGCATGGAAACGCAGACCGGCGAAGCGTTCGACGTCGCGATCCCCGCCTTCTCGCTCGACAGCCCGCACGAGACCGGGCAGGTCCACTGACCGCGCCGCGCCGGCCGCTTACGCCCTCAAATCTCTAGCTTTTCGGCCGCAAAGCGCAGCAAGGTCGCGCCGAACCGTTGAGCCGAGGCGATGTCTGATTTTCGACCCGTCATCTTAGTGACCGGCGCGCTCGTCGCCGCCCTCGGGGCGTTGATGATTTTCCCGCTCCTGGCCGACCTCGCCGCGGAGACGGCGGAAAAGCGCGCCGACTGGACGGCGTTTGCGACGGCCGGCGTCATTTGCCTTTTCGCCGGGGGCTCGGCGACCGCGGCGAGTTGGGGGCCGATCGACGCGATCAACGTGCGCCAGGGCTTTTTGCTGACCGCGACGAGTTGGGTGGCGCTCGCCGCGTTCGCCGCCGCGCCGCTAAGCCTCGGCGCACTCGACCTGTCGTATACGGACGCATTTTTCGAGGCGATGTCCGGCATCACGACGACCGGTTCGACCGTCGTCGTCGGGCTCGATTTCGCGCCGCCGGGCGCGCTGTTGTGGCGTTCGATGCTGCAATGGATCGGCGGGGTCGGGATCATCATCATGGCGTTCGCCGTGTTGCCGGCTTTGCGGGTCGGGGGCATGCAGATCTTCAAAAGCGAAGCGTGGGACACGAACGAAAAGTTCGTCGCCAACGCGGCGCAGTATTCATTGTCGTTGACCGGCGTCTACGCGCTGTTCACGTTTCTTTGTTTTTTGGCGCTTTGGGCCGTCGGCATGTCCGCATTCGACGCCGTCAATCATGCGATGACGACGGTTGCGACCGGCGGTTATTCGACGCGGGATTCATCGCTCGGCGCGTTCATTTCGGTCGACCGCGCGCCGGTCGATTTGGTCGTGACCGTCTTCATGCTGATCGGCAGCTTGCCGTTCGGCATTTTTTTGGCGGCGCTGTTCCGCGGCGAGTTTTCGCGGCTTTTCGCCGACAGCCAGATCCGATTTTTCCTCGGCGTCACCGCGGCGCTTATCGGCATTATGTTCGTGCACGTTTATTTGCGTTTTGATACGGACGCGTTTGCCGCTTTCCGGCTGTCGGCGTTCAACGTCGTCTCGATCTTGACGGGCACGGGCTATGCGACCGCCGATTATAACTCCTGGGGCGCCTTCGCCGTGGGGTTTTTCTTTTGCATCATGTTCATCGGCGGGTGCGCGGGCTCAACCTCGTGCGGGTTGAAAATCTTCCGGCTGCAGGTCGCGCTCGCGGCCGTGCGCATGTATGCGCGCCGCCTTGCGCACCCGAACGGCGTCTTCGTCGCCCATTATAACGGGCGCCCGATTAGCGACGACGTTTTCATCTCGGTGTTGAGTTTTTTCTTTGTCTATTTCGCCTCCTTCGCGACGCTCGCCGTCCTATTGTCCGGCTTCGGATTGGATCCTCTAACGGCGATCTCCGCGGCCGGCACGGCGATCGCGAATGTCGGCCCTGGGCTCGGCGACCAGGTCGGCCCGGCCCACAATTTCGCGTCCATGCCCGACGCGGTGAAGTGGCTGTTGTCGGCCGGCATGCTGTTCGGGCGTTTGGAGTTCTTTACGCTTCTCGTGCTCTTTTCGCCGGCGTTCTGGCGCGCCTGATTGCGCCGCCGTCTCGGCGCCTTATGGTGCGCCGCAAACGGATCCCGAGGCCGCCGATGACTGAGAAACCGCGCGTTTACCACGCCTTTCGCAGCCCCTATTCGCGCCTCGGCTTGCACAAAACGGCGCGCGCCGGTCTCGACGTCGATCTCATTCCCTTCACCGGCCCGCCGGACGGCGTCGAGTTCCACGATCCCGTGCGCAACAAAGCCAAGCTCGCCTATTACGGGTTCGACGCGCCGCGCATGGCCGCGCGCATGGGGCTTGAGATCGCGTTCCCCAATCCGTTCGCGGTCGACTTTAACGCCGCCAACCGGGCGCAAGTGTGCGCATCGCGCGCGGGTCGCGGGCTATCGTTCGCGATCGCCGTCGCCGACGCGCGCTGGGAGCGGGGCGAGAATGTTTCCGACTTGGACGTCCTGCGCGCCGCAGCGCGCGCCGCGGGACTTGACGAAGATATCGTCGATGCGGCGCAGACGGACGGAACCGTCGCCGATGAAATGGCGGCGCACCGTACGCTGATCGAAAAAGACATGGTGTTCGGCGTGCCGTTCGCCGTTTTTGGGTCGGCGAAATATTGGGGACACGAACGGTTTGATCTTTTGGCGGAGGATGTCGCCGCCGCGAAAGCGTGAATGTCGCGTTGAGGGAGATAAATATGCGTAATTTAGTGTTGGCGGCTGCGTCCGTCTTTGCGTTGGCGGCGTGCGACGATGGGCGGCCGTCCTCTTCAGGAAGTCAGACGGCGGCGGCCCCGGCGGCGGACGCGTCGCCGGCTCCAGCGCCGGCCGAGCCGGCGCCGAGCGCGACCGCGCCGACGCGATCCTTCCCGCTAAGTCCGGCGACGGCGTTGACGCTGAAAACGTTGCCGGAAATCGCGGAGGCGTTGCGCGCGGGCGACATCTCCGCCGAGGCGTTGACGATGGCTTACTTGGCGCGCATCGACACGATCGACCGGGCGGGGCCGACCCTCCAATCGGTCTTGTCGATCAACCCGAACGCTCTCGCCGACGCGCGGGCCGCCGACGTCGCTCGCGCGGCCGGCGAAGAACTCGGCCCGCTCCACGGCGTGCCGATCTTGTTGAAAGACAATATCGAAACGAAAGACCCGCTCGCGACGACCGCCGGCGCGCTCGTTCTGAAAGACAACGTCACCGAGCGCGACGCGCCGCTCGTTGCGGGGCTGCGCGCCGCCGGGGCGATCATCCTGGGCAAGACGAATTTAACGCAGTGGGCGAACTTTCGTTCGGAGGATTCCATGAGCGGCTGGTCGGCGCTCGGCGGACAAGTGAAGAACCCGCATATTCTCGATCGCAATCCCTGCGGTTCGTCGTCGGGCTCCGGCGCGGCGGCCGCCGCCTCGCTCGCCGCGGGGACCGTCGGCACCGAGACGAACGGATCGGTGTCGTGCCCGTCTTCGATCAACGGGATCGTCGGCTTTAAGCCGACCGTCGGGCTCGTCTCGCAGCAATACATCGTCCCGATTTCGTCGTCGCAGGATACGGCCGGGCCGATGACGAAATCCGTCAAAGGCGCGGCGATGATGCTCTCCGCCATGGCGACGGGCGAGGCGCGGGTCGACTATGTCGCCGCCCTCGACGATGCGGCGCTCACGGGCGCGCGCGTCGGCGTGTTGCGCTTCGCCGAAGGCGGCCAAAACGGCATTCAGGCGCGGTTCAACGACGCCCTCGACGACTTGAAAGAAGCGGGCGCCGAACTTGTCGAAATCGAGGAATTCGAGCCGTCTGCGGAGGATTTCTGGGGCAAGGCGGGCAAGGTGTTGCGCTATGAATTCAAAGCGACGTTGAATGCGTATTTGGCCGACGCCGCGCCGGCGGTGCCCGCGCGCACGCTCGCCGACGTAATGGCGTTCAACGAGGACAACGCCGCGGCCGAACTCGCGCTTTTCGACCAGAGCCTCTTTGAACAGTCCGAGGCGACGACCGGTCTTGAGACGGAAGAGTATGTCGCCGCGCGCGACGCGGTTCAGGCTGCGACGCGCGCCGACGGGATCGACAAGCTGCTCGCCGAGTACGAGGTCGATATTTTGGTGTCGCCGACGGCGCCGCTTGCGGCGACGATCGACCCGATCAATGGCGACGTCTGGCCCGATTGGGTCGGCGCCGGCTGGATGGCCGCAATCGCGGGCTATCCGCACGTAACCGTCCCTATGGGAACCGTTCGCGGTCTGCCGGTCGGATTGTCGTTTATCGGCCCGAAAGACGCCGACGCGGCGGTCCTGTCGTACGGCTACGCCTATGAGCAGGCGACCTATGAACGCGTCGATCCGAAATTCCTGGCGACGGCGCGCGACCTACCCGCGATCGAAGCGGCGATGGGCATTCGCTAGCGGCGCGCCGGCGCGCGTGGTTCCTGGCGACGTTCCGTTTTCTCGTCGGTGCGGCCGCTTTCTCGACCGAGCCGAGGCGCATCAGGCGTCTGCGCATCGCCGGTCTTTAGATACAAGGCCGGGGATACAAGGCCGGTGAACCGCTCTTTCCAACGACCGGCCTCGACGCTCGATCTCCTCTCGGGCGTCGCGGCCGACCCGCTCTCTAAAGCGTCGAGGCGGCGAACGTATCGCAGGCGGACGGGTCGCCCGTCTCGTAGCCGCGCATGAACCAGTTTTGGCGTTGGCGCGACGTGCCGTGGGTGAAGCTCTCGGGCGTCACGCGCCGGCCGGCGTTGCGTTGCAGCGTGTCGTCGCCGATGGCGGCGGCGGCGCGCAGGCCTTCTTCGATGTCGCCCGGTTCCAAGATGCGCGCGTCCGCGTCCGCCGCGTGCGCCCAGACGCCGGCGTAGCAGTCGGCTTGCAGCTCCATGCGCACTTGCAGCGCGTTGCTGTCGGCTTTGCTTGCGCGAGATTGCGCTTGGCGCACTTTCGCCGACGTGCCGGTGATCGTCTGAACATGGTGGCCGACCTCGTGGGCGATGACGTAGGCCGCCGCGAAGTCGCCCGGCGCGCCGAAGCGTTGCGACAATTCCCGGAAGAAGCTGAGGTCGAGATAGACCTCCTTGTCCGCCGGGCAATAAAATGGCCC
>JBCCZS010000004.1:0-41234 GCA_039187035.1 Pseudomonadota bacterium
CAAGCGGCCGCGCGCGCCGCGCGCAATGGACGGCGCAGGAGGCGACGACAAAACGCCGACGCCGCATTTTGAGGGAGAACCTGCCATGACGAACCGCAAAGCCGCCCTGACCGCCGCCCGCACCGCCGCCGCGCTCGCCATTATCGCCGCCGCGGCGACCGCCGAGGCCTTGGCGGGAAACCGCGACGCGCCGTTCCCATTCGACCCCGACGCCGACGCCCAGGCGACGGGCTCGGCCGCGGCGTCGTCGAGCGATTTAAGCTTCGCCGGCGCAACGCTAGGCGGAGCCGGATTAGGCGCCGCCGTCGCGGGCGCCGCGCAACCCTAAACACCGTTTGAGAGCGGGCGCCGGTCACGCCGTTCATGCGTAATCTTGGACGGCGCGCCGAAATCGGCCCGACCGGACCGCGGCGAGCGCCGGCGCCCCGTTCTCTCTGGCGGGCGAGACTGAAGGAGAGCGGTCTCGCCCGCCCACATCTTCGTGAGCGGCGATTGCGTCGCGGCGCGGCCTTTCCATGTTCCAAAGCGTCAACGCGACGGCGCCCGATTACGACGCCGCCGGCCTCGTCAATCGGCTGCTACGGCGCCGGAAAGGATCCGCCCCATGTCTACGCAAACCCCATTCGGCCGGCTCGCCGGCAAAACCGCCGTCATCACCGGCGGCACCACCGGGATCGGTTTGGAGACCGCCCGCCACTTTTTGAAAGAGGGCGCGCGCGTCCTCATCACCGGCCGTAGCCAAGAGCGCGTCGACGCCGCGCTGAAGACGCTGGGCGACGGCTCGGCGGGGGCCGCTGAAGGGTTTGTCGCGGACGGCGCCGACCTCAGCGCGCTCGACGCCCTGGCCGATGCGGCCCGCGACCGGTTCGGCGCGCTCGACATTGTCTTCGCCAACGCGGGCGGCGGCTCGTTCGCGCCCATCGGCGAGGTTGACGACGCGCATTTCGACAGCCAGTTCGACGTCAACGTCAAAGGCGTCTTCTTCACCGTCCAGAAGCTGCTGCCGGTCCTGCGTGACGGCGCTTCCATCGTCCTCAACGCGTCGGCGATCCACGCCAAAGGCGCGCCGGGCGCCAGCGTTTATTCCGCAACGAAAGCCGCCTTGCGCTCCTTCGCCCGATCGTTCGCCACAGAACTCGGCGCGCGCGGCGTGCGGGTCAATACGCTGAGCCCGGGCGTCATCCCGACGAAGTTCTTCGCGAATTCCAACCTCGGCGACGCGGCCTTCGCTCAGTTTGAGGACATCGCCGGCAAGACCGCGCCGCTCGGGCGCGCCGGCCGTCCGGAGGAAATTGCGCAAGCCGCCGTCTTCCTCGCAAGCGACGAGAGCTCGTATATGAACGCCGCCGACCTCACGGTCGACGGCGGGTGGTCGCAAGTTTAGCGCGCCGCCATTGACGGGGCCGGTCACGGCGACGAGGGTTGCGTCGCATGCCGGGAAACGACCAGCCCTCTAACACTGACCGGTCCGACGCGCCTGCCCGTGTCGGGCCCGTTGCGCACGCGGCGATCGGCGTTCTGAAAGTCTATCGCGTGACGCTGAGCCCGGCGTTGACGGCGCTCGGCGTGCGTTGTCGCCATTTGCCGACGTGCTCGGAGTATTCAATCGCCGCCTTTCGCCGTCACGGGGCGTGGATCGGCTTCTGGCTGACCCTGTCGCGCGTATCGCGTTGCCATCCGTTCGGCAGCCATGGGTTCGATCCGCCGCCGGACGACCGTCCGCCCGTCGGTTGGCGCGCTTGGCGCCATGGCGACTGGTCCTGGCGCGAGCGCAGCTGAGCGCGGCGACCTACGGCAGTGCGACCGTGATGACCGGTTCCTCGATCGTCCGCCCGGCGAGAAACGCTTCAATCGTTTCTTGCACGGCCGGCGAGGTCATGAAGAGATTGTGGCCGGCGTTTTCGACCGTGACGCGGGTTACGTTCGACAGGCCCGTCGTCGCTTCAACCGCCGCTTCAGGATAAGTGCGCCCGTCGAGCGTGCCGGAAAAGGCGAGCACCGGGACGTCCGTTTCCGGACCGTCGCGGAAACCCGGACCGAGGTCGAGCGCGGTGAGTTCGCTCGACAGTTGCGGCATGGGAAAGTTCAGATAAGCGCCGACGAGGCCGTTCGGCGCCTGCTCGTCGAATAAGGCGCGCCGGGCGGTGCTGACGCCGGACGCGCGGTCCATAGCGAGCGGCATCGCACGAAAAGACACCGGCGCCCGCGGATCAAGGAAATAGCCGAGAATCTGCGCGAACGGCCCGTAATCGCCGGCGTCGGCTGCGTCGTAAGTCTCAAAAACGCCCCGAGCGCGGCCGGGGCCCGCGGCCATGCCGCCCAGAAACATCTGCATGTCGCGGCGATGGAGTTTGTAGGCGAACGCCTCGCCGTCGCGGCCCCGCACCGTAACGTCCGCAGGCGTCGCATCGAGGCGAGCGTGCACGCGGCGCGCAATTTCCGGAAAGTCGGGGCGATCGTACGCTGCGGCCAGACGCTCGAAATAGGCGTCGGTCCGGGCGGGCAGTTTTACCGTTTGGTCGAGCCCTTCGACGCTTGCGATGACCGCGCGATCAATTGTGTCGGGTATGGCGTCCAGCGCCGCGAGCGCCAGGTGCGAGCCGTACGAGATGCCCCACAAAATGATTTTCTCGGCGCCGAGATGGCGGCGCAAATCCTCCAGGTCCACAACGCTTTCGGCGGTCGTGTAGCCGCCGAGATCGACGCCTTCATCTTCCCAAAAGGCCGCGCACTCACGCGCCGCGTCGCGGTGGTAGTCCGCATACGCTTCATCGGAGACGGGTTCGGTCGTCGGGATGCGGATTGACGAGGCGCAGGTCGGCGGCCGGTCGGAGGTTCCCGTACCGCGCTGGTCGAACGCGATGACGTCGCCGTAAGCGCGCAACGCCATGAACAAGGCGAAGCGGGCGCCCTTCGCCGTCGACACGCCCGAGCCCCCGGGGCCGCCCGCAAGATAGACGATGGGCGGGCCCGGTTCGTCCGTCGTCGCCGGAAAGCGCACGTAACGCAGCGCGATCGACCGGCTGTCCGGGTCCGACCGGTTTTCCGGAACCGTAAAGCCGCCCTCGACCGCGTCGACCGGGTCGCCGGACCGCGGCTCGAATACGACGTCGCGCATTTCAAGCGCCGGCGGCGGCGCGGCCTCGGGCGCGCTCGCGCATCCGGCGGCCGCCAGAAGCGGGGCGATGAGCAAACACGGAAGCGCAAGGCGAATGAATGGGGCTGACGGCATGGCGAGCGTCCTTCGAAATGCGAGCGGCGCATCGCAGCCTACACGCTCGCGCCGTCGGAACGCAGGGCCCCGCATGCATAAAAAAACCCCGGCGCTGGGCCGGGGCTTGCCGTCAAACGGTGCGACGCCGCTTCAAAGATCGTTGATCGACCGGACCTCGACCGGGCCGACGCCCGCGGCTTCGACGTCGGCGCGGATCGTCTCCGCGTCGCCGATGATCACCCAGACCATTTGGTCAGGCCGCAAGACGCGCGCGGCGGCGGCTTTCACATCGGCCGTCGACAGCGCGCGATATTTCTCCGGCAAGGTTTCCGGATAGTTGAACGGGCGGCCGTACCGGTTGCTGGCGAGCAGCGAGCCGAGAACGTCGCCCGCCGTCTCATAGCTTCCGGGCAGCGAGCGGATATTGTCGAGTTTCACGCGGCCCAATTCGTCTTCCGAGGCCGGTTGGTCGCCGAGATAGAGCGCGAACTCGTTTTTGATTTCTGTGAGCGCCTCTTTCGTTTTGTCGGTTTGCACCGGGGCCAGAACGACGAAGGGGCGTTGGCCCTGCGCGCCGATCAAGATCGTGCTTGCGCCGTAAGACCAGCCTTTGTCTTCGCGTAAGTTCATATTGATACGCGAGACGAAATTGCCGCCGAGCACTTCGTTCATGGCGGAAATGGCGATGTTGTCCGGATCGCCCGTAGGCGGCGCGACGTGGCCGGCGAGGATCACCGACTGCGCCGAGCCCGGACGATCGATAAGGATTGTACGCGGACCGTCCGGCAAATCGACCCGGTCGACTTGCTTCGTCGGCCTCGCGCCGGTCGGCTTCCATTTGCCGAACGTCTCTTCAAGGACGGGTTTGATTTCCGCCATCGTCGTGTCGCCGACGACGAATATCTTGCCGTTGTCCGGGCGCATCCAGCCGTCTTTGAAGGCGACGAGATCGTCCCGCGTGATGGATTTTACGCTCTCTTCCGTGCCCGACCCGGTGAACGGGATGCCGTAAGCGTGGTCGTCGCCGTACATCATCGGCGGCAGTAAGCGCAGCGCGATCGTCGTCGGGCTCGACTTTTCCTGGCGGATGCCGGCGAGAATGAGCGAACGCAGACGTTCGATCTCTTTTTCCTCAAAACGGGGTTTGCGGACGACGTCGCCAAGAAGCGCAATCGATGCAGCGAGATTTTCTTTCAATGCCGACATCGACACGCTCGTCGTGTCGAGGCTCGAGCCGGCGCCGAGGCCGGCGCCGAGTTTTTCAAGCTCGGCGGCGAAGGCCAGCGCGTCGTAGCGGCCGGCGCCTTCGTCGAGCATCGACGTCGTGAAGTCGGCGAGACCGAGTTTGCCGGATTTGTCGGCCGCGTAGCCCGCATCGAATTGCAGGGAAATCTCGACGACCGGGATCGTGGAGCGCTCGGCCAAAACGACTTGCATGCCGTTCGACAACGTCGCCTCTTGGATTTCAGGGAAAACGAGCGACGTTTCGCCGACCACCGGGGGCAGGCCCGTCGACCGATCGACGCCCGCCGAATTCGACTCATAGTCCGCAAACGGCAGAACGGTGATCGTGTGCGAGCCGCGGTTCAGCCATTCGCGCCCGGCGGCGAGAACCCCTTGCGGGCTGGCGGCGTCGAGCTCAGCGAGTTCTTTTGCGAAGAAGCTCGGGTCGCCCGCCACAAGCTCGCCCTGCGCCAGCGTCACGGCCTTGCCGCCGAAGCCGCCGACCTCTTCCAGCCCGCGGATGACCGACGCTTTCGTCTTGGTCGAGACGAGTTTCACTTCGTCTCGCGTCGGACCTTTTTGCAAGAAGAGTTCGATTTGGCGATCGACCTCCGCTTCGATCGCCGCAACGTCCTCGCCTTCTTTAACGTCCACAACGAGACCGAAGATCGAGGCCATTTGCAGCTCGTAGTTAAAGACCGATATGCCGGTCGCGACCTGCTTGTCGTAAACGAGATCTTTGTACAGACGAGAGTTCTTGCCGTCGCCAAGGACGCTGGCGGCGATGGAAAGATCGGTCGAGACGGGGTTCTTATCCTCCGGCGCGAGCCAGAGCTTGTAGATCCGCGCCTGCGGGATTTGGTCGTACATCGTCTCGCGCGAGTCGAACTCGCGCGCCGGCACCCAAGCGTCCCACTTCGTTAACGGCGGGCCGGCGGGGATGTCGCCGAAATATTTATCGACCAGCGGGCGCGCCTCTTCGGCGTTGATATCGCCGGCGAGCACGAGGATTGCGTTGGAGGGTCCGTAATACTTCTTAAACCACGCCCGGACGTCGTCGAGCGATGCGGCGTCGATGTCTTCGATCGAGCCGATCGTCGTGTGGTGGTAGGGATGACCTTTCGGGAACAGACCGCCGAGGATGCGCTCGAAAACGCGGCCGTAGGGCTGGTTTTCGCCCTGGCGCTTTTCGTTCCGGACGACGTCGCGTTGCTCGTCGAGCTTGTCTTGCGAGACCGCGCCGAGAAAGTGGCCCATGCGGTCCGATTCCATCCACAAAATGCGGTCGAGCGCCGGCGTCGGCACCGTTTGGAAGTAGTTCGTGCGGTCCGGGTTCGTCGTGCCGTTGAGGCCCGTCGCGCCGACCTCTTGCAGCGGCTTGAACCAGTCGTCGTCGTAGTTTTCCGACCCGTTGAACATCAAATGCTCAAACAGATGGGCGAAGCCCGTCTGGCCTTCCGGCTCGTCTTTCGACCCGACTTTGTACCAGACGGCGACGGCGACGACCGGCGCTTTTCGGTCCTCATGGACGATGACCGTCAAGCCGTTGTCGGCGGTGAACTTCTCATACGGAATGTCGATATCGGCGGCGCTGGCCGAAAGCGTGGCGGCGAAAGCAAGCGCCGTCGTCGCCAAAGCGGCGACGAGAGAGTTGATCGTCATTGGGCGTCCCCTATTGAAAGCGTTCCCGAGCGTCATAACGCGCGGTGCGCGGCCGGCGCGCGGTTTTCTCGCCGGAGCGTTACGACGGCTTGTCGCCACGTCAATATCGACGCGGACGCGTCGTCGCGGCAAGCCGTCCGTTCGCCGAAAATGCGACCGATATCGGGAAGTTGATCGCGTGCCGCTTAGCGCGGCGCGCGTTTGGCCAGAATGCGCTGAAGCGTGCGCCGATGCATGCCGAGGCGGCGCGCCGTTTCCGACACGTTATGGCCGCACAGCTCGTAAACGCGCTGGATATGCTCCCAACGCACGCGATCGGCGGACATCGGGTTTTCCGGCGGGTTGGGCCGTTCGCCCGGCGCGGCGAGGAGCGCTTTTTCCACGTCGTCCGCGTCGGCCGGCTTGGAGAGATAGTCGACAGCGCCGGCTTTAACGGCCGCGACGGCGGTCGTGATGTTGCCGTAACCGGTGAGCATGACGACGCGGCAGTCGTCGCGCGCTTCGGAGATCGCGTCGACGACCTGAAGCCCGTCGCCGTCGTCGAGACGCAGATCGACGACCGCGAACGCCGGCGCTTGCGCTTTGACCATGCCGAGCGCTTCGTTGACGCTGGAGGCGAGGCGCACGGCGAAGCCGCGTTTTTCCATCGCGCGGCCGAGGCGAAGGCGAAACGGTTCGTCGTCGTCGACGACGATCAGGCTCGCGTCGGCGGGCAATTGCGGGGCGTCGGTCAGCGCGGGTGCAAGTTCACTCATGCCCCTAATACGCGCCGGCGGGCCGCGCCGATCACTCCGCCGGCGCCGGTCCGTCGCGCTTAACGCCTTGTTTATCCACCGTCCTGCGCCCTTGCTGCGCCGCGGTTACGCTACCGCCGCGTAGGGCGCGGTCCGCACCGCGTCGAGCGGCCAGGATACGTTGACCCAAGCCCCCGTCGCCGGCGCGCGGTCCGCCCCCGCGTCCGCGTAATCGCTGGGCCAGGCCTTGTTATCAAAGGAGATTTCGGCCCCGGTACGTTCAAGCAGGACTTTGGAAATAAAGAACCCAAGGCCGAGGCCGCTCTTCACGCGGCGCGTCCCGGACCGCGGGCGCGTCGACAGGTACGGCTCGCCCAACCGCGCCAGGACGTCGGCCGGAAAGCCGGGACCGTCGTCATGGATCGACACGTCCAGCCGGTCGGCGTCCCAGCGCGCGGTCAGCAAAACGCGGGCGGACGCAAACCCGACGGCGTTTTCGACAAAGTTGCGCAGCCCGTAAATAAGCTCGGGCTTGCGTTGTATGACGAGATCGTCCGGGCCGCCGGGACGATGCAACATCTCAAAGATCACCGCCGGTCCGTACGGCGTGTCGATGAACGGCGCGGCGACCTCCTGCAACATCGCTTCGACGCTGAGCCGATCGATCATCGCGTCGCCTTCGTCGCTGCGTTCCGATAGGCGCCCGAGAATGTCGCGACATCGTTTGGCCTGGCTGACGAGAAGGGCCGCGTCCTCCGCAAGCGGGCTGTCCGCGCCCAAATCGCGCGCCATCTCTTTGGCGGTGAGCTGGATGGTGGCGAGGGGCGTGCCAAGCTCGTGCGCCGCCGCCGCCGCGAGCCCGCCGAGCGCGGCGAGGCGCTCTTCGCGCGACAGGACAAGCTGCGTTGCGGCGAGCGCGCTTTTCATCTGGCCCGCCTCGGCCGCGATCCGGTGCGCATAAACGCCAAAAAACGCGACCGACAGCGTCAGCGCCGTCCAGACGCCGGCTTTGTAAATGCTGGGCAAGGGGATCTCGCCGCCGCCGCGCCAGGGCAGCGGGAAATGCACCAAGCTCAACAGGCTGACGCCGACCATCGCCATCGCGCCGACGATCACCGTGTTGCGCAACGGCAGAACGCTCGCCGCAATCGTCACCGGCGCGATAATCAGCACCGAGAACGGGTTGTTCAGCCCGCCGGTGAAAAACAACATCGCGCACAGTTGGACGACGTCAAAGCCGATATGCGCGGTCGCTTCGCGGTCGGACAAAAAACGCTGCGGCGAATATCGAAGCCCGGAAAACAAGTTTAGCCAGGCGCTGGCCGCGATCGCCGCAAGGCACAAGCCGAGCGGCAATTCGAACCCGAAGCCGAAATGCACGATCGTCACGGCCGACGTCTGGCCGGCGACCGCCAGCCAACGGAGCGTCGTCAGCGTGCGCAGACGAACGGGGCCTTGCAGGCTTTGGATCGCCTCGGCGATCGCGTCGCGGTCGATTCTGGAGGGCATCGGCCTTATGTCACGTGGCGCGCGGGAACCGCCCCGCGCCGACCCCCGAGAGGAGACCTTCGTCCATGTCCCCGTCAAGCCTTCGCGCGCTCGCCGTCGCCGCCGTTCTTGGCGCCGCCCTCGCGGAATGCGGGCAAAGCCCTAGCGCCGGCGCGCCCGACGGCGTTCCGCCGAACGCGATCATCGAAAGCGACCGCTTTACCGGCGTTTACGACCTCGTCGACACCGACGGCGCGCGGGTTACGCAGGAAACGGCCGCCGGCGACGTGCGGATCTTCTATTTCGGCTTCGCGCGCTGTCCCGACGTGTGCCCGCTCGCGCTCGGGACCATGAGCGCCGCGCTCGACGTCTTGAGCGATGCGGAGCGCGCCCGCGTCGGCGCTTACTTCGTCACGGTCGACCCCGAGCACGACACGACGGAAGAGCTCAAAGCCTTTTTGTCGTTCGACGAGAACATCCGTGGGCTCACCGGCAACGCCGATCAGATCGAAGCCGCCAAGGCCGGCTTTTTGGTCTTCGCGCGCCGCGAAGAGGATCCGGATTTCCCCGGCGGTTACCGCATGAGCCACTCGAGTTTCTTTTATCTCGCCGACGAAACCGGCCGCCCGCTCTATGCGGTTCGGGACTCCGTCAGCCCCGACGAGCTCGCCAGTATATTGCGCCGCAACATTTAAATCGCCGCCGTTCGCGGCGCCGCAACAGGGCGCCTTTGTCGCGTAACCCCCGGTCGCGCGAAGGGGTTTTTTCCGTCGCCTTCATGTTCACGCTATGGTAGGTCATTATGACGCATAATGCTGCGGCGCCGAAATAACGCTTCACCGGCGCCGGCCGTGCACGTCGTCCGCTCGCGCCGTTCCGAGCTGATCCGATCCGCGCACGGCGTGCGCGGGTCCGCCCGCTCGATTTGTAAGACGACGGCGTAACGGAGGCGGCGTATGCTCTACACGGCTTATGAACTCGGTTTGGCGGCGTTGACGCCGGCCCGCTACGCGGCGGGCATCGGCGCGCGGATGTGGCGCTCGCCCTACAATCCGGCGGCCGGCAGCTGGTTCGCCCGCACGAGCGCCGCCGCCCTCGACGTCTTCGAAAACGCGACCCGGCGCTACCCCAAGCCCGACTGGGCGATCGACACGGTCATACGCGACGGCGTCGAACACCCGGTGACTCCCGAGCTCGTTTTGCGCAAGGACTTCGGCAATCTCGTGCACTTTAAGCGCGCCGGAGCGCCGGCGGGCGACCCGAAAGTCCTCATCGTCGCGCCGATGTCCGGGCACTACGCGACGCTGTTGCGCGGCACGGTCGAGGCGATGGCCCCAAACCATGAGGTCTACATCACCGATTGGGCCGACGCGCGCATGGCGCCGATTAGCGCCGGCCGGTTCGACCTCAACGATTACATCGATTACTTGATCGCGTTCCTCGCCGCCATCGGCCCCGGCGCGCACGCGATGGCCGTCTGCCAGCCGGGCCCGGCGCTCTTGTCCGCGGTCGCCGTTATGGCCGAACGTGACGACCCGAACCGGCCCAACACCATGACCATCATGGGCTCGCCGATCGACACCCGTCGCTCGCCGACGGTGCCGAACATCCTCTCCCAGGAGCGGCCCTACGAGTGGTTCGAGCGCAACATGATCTACACCGTGCCCGCCCCTTATCCGGGGGTATGGCGGCGGGTCTACCCGGGCTTCGTGCAGCTGTCGTCTTTCTTGTCGATGAACTCAAACCGCCACTTGAACGCGCATTACGACTACTTCGAACACCTGGTGCGCGGCGACGGCGACGGCGCCGACAAACACCGGACCTTCTACGACGAATATCTCTCCGTGCTCGACATGACGGCTGAGTTCTACCTGCAAACGATCAGCGAGGTCTTCCAGGAGCACTCCCTGCCGAACGGCACGTTTATGCACCGCGGCGCGCGCGTAAAACCCGAAGCGATCACCGACGTCGCGCTCTTCACCGTCGAGGGCGAGAACGACGACATTTCCGGCATCGGCCAGACCCAGGCCGCCCATGATCTGTGCGTCAACATTCCGGCCGCGATGCAACAGGACTACATCCAGCCCGGCGTCGGCCATTACGGCGTCTTCAACGGCTCGCGGTGGAAAAACGAAATCCAACCCAAAGTCGCCGACTTCATCCGCAAACACGACCGCCGCCGCAACTTCAAAGTCGTCCCAAAACCGGCCGCGGCGAAAAAGACCGGGTGAGGGGCGCGCGCTTGCGCCGCCGGCTTCAAGCGCCGACGCAGCAGGCGAGGTGCGTCGAAACGCGAAAGCTCCCCGCCTAACGCCGGCGCGAATTGGCCGGGCGTGCGTCGCGCAACTGGCGATTCGCGTGGAAGGTCGCGGCGGCAGGCCGCGCAACCCGCACCAGGCGCAGCAGGGCCGAGGGCTGCAGCCGCAACGCTGTTTCAGAGGCGCCTCTACGGGGCGCTTGGCATGATTAATCCTTATACGAATTTCACGCCGCTTTTGTCGCTTGTAGGCGCGTGCACCTCGCGTGACCAAATTCGTCGAACAGCTGCACCCGCAGCCCATTTTCCGGTGTTTATCGCACAGCAACGGGCTTTTTGCACGCTACTCTCTTCCGGGAAACGGACCTCTGGAACGCCAAATTTCGACCGGTTTGGGCAACCCCGAACGGTTCGAATCTGCTGGCCCCGATCCGGTTGGTCACCTATTAAGTTATGCAAAAAGAAATTCAGGAATTATCCTTTATAGATCGATCGGATACTGCCAAAACATCTACACATAATCCATCACTTTGCTGATTGCATAAAGTTTCGCAAACCTGGTGCTATGTAAAGCGACAGACTTCCCAATAAAAATTTCATTAGTAGACTGATTTTACTGCCGTTCGCCCCGAACAAATAAAAGAACGCCGGCTCTCGCTACCCCTTAATCGGCGGCATCGAACGACATCGACTCATGGAACAGGCGTAGCAATCGAACAAGCTCGACAAGGTCGCTTTTGTCGATCGATTCAGCATAACCAGCCATAATCGGGGCCACGCGTTTGATTGCTTCGTCGCGCGCCTTCCGCCCCTTCGCGGTAATGGCGACAAGCTTACTGCGCTTATCCGCCGGGTTTCCGGTGACCTCAATCAACCCACGTTCCGACATTTTTGCGAGACTATTCGTCATCGTCGCTTTTGTAAGGCCCATTTCATCCGCCAACGACTGAGGCGTTTTTGGGTTGCCGAACCTTACCAGCCGATTCAACAGACTGAAGTGCGATAAGTGGAGCTCATTGCCCTGACTTTTATTGAATTCTGCCGTGCTCTGTTGGTGAATAATGGTCACCTCGGTCAAGACTGCAAATACCATTGTGATTGCGTCAGCCGATACTAGCGGTCGCTTTTCATCTCCGATGTACGAAACGCTTTCTGACATGGTGTGCGATGCGCAGTCTTTCCCGAAACATTACCCGTGGCTCCGATGCATATCACATTTTTTCGTTAGACGCCAAACTTTTTAGCTTGACGTCGTACTAGTTAGTACGATATCGAACGGTCGTTCGTGAGGGGGCTCCCTCAGTGTTTAGCCCTATGAGGATACGAAAATGAGACACCGTTCTTTTTACTATGGTCTTCTAGGAACTGCCGTACTTCTTCCGGGGTTTATTTCGCCGTTGCACGCACAATCAGAAGCAAAACCGAAGTACGATGACTTTATCGCCCTAGGGGTTGTGAGCGTGCCGGAGTATGAAGGGTCTGATAGTCAGCAGATCGTGCCGCTCGTATTTGGACAGGTGAGCTTTGCCGGAAATCGCTACCTGTCGATTGAGGGCACCGGCCTGCGCGTTAACGTTTTGAACAGCTCAAAATGGTCGGCGGGGCCTTCCGCGAATTTCCAGTTCGGAAGAGACGACGGCGTTGAAAGCGAGACGATTGCAGCCCTCGAAGAGGTCGATATCGCGATCGAGCTTGGGGGGTTTGTGAGCCGAAACTGGGTCGGCGTCGGACATCCGACCGGCGTTCTCACCGCTGGTGTGAACTTCGTCCACGACGTTGCCGGCGCACACGACGGTTGGCAAGCTCAGGCGAGTTTGGGCTATGGCCGCAATTTCGGAAACAGGCTTCGCCTTACTGGCAACGCCGGCGCAACATTCGTCAACGACGACTACGCTGGAACCTACTTTACCGTGTCCGACACTGATTCGGCCCGAAGCGGTCTCGATCCATTTGAGGCCGAAGGCGGCCTGAAGGACGTCGGCGTCAGTCTTACTACGATCTACAATTTAACTGATCGATGGTCGGCGGTCGGCTTTACGTCCTACCGACGACTAGTTGGCGATGCTGCTGATACGCCGATCGTTGATCTCGAAGGTGACCCAAATCAACTCATTGTCGCGATTGGCGTAGGCTATTCGTTCTAGCGACGTGCAATGAGCATGCGCAGCCCGACGCCAGCACGGATGGGCTCAACCAGCGCGCCCGCGTCGTAGGCCGTCGGCAACCCCCGGGACATTTGCGGGCTTTTGCGTAACGGAGGATTTTTGGCCCATCGTCGCTCCTTGAACGGAGCGATGGTAACGCGGAGATTCGAGCTGGAAGCAGGAGCCGAACGGCCTATTCTCAACAGCGATTAACATGGGCCGCGTGCTCGGCGTCGGCGCGGTGTGCTGAACGACTCAAAGCGCACATGGGGCGGGGCCGATAAGCTTGGCGTGGTCATAGACTAACGCGAGCCGCTCTTTTCAGCGCGCGCTCTCCGAAGCTTGCGCCGCACAGTTATCGTTCGCGATACTGATGGTCGCGGGACGAATGGCACAGCTGATGAGGGCTTGGCGCGCCGTTGATAGCGTGGGCGCGCCTGCGCTCAATGTTGGTCGATGGGGTCTTCGGACGGCGTCTTCAACGCCCTTCGGCGCGGTCTTTGAGGCTGGCGAGGCCGTCTTCGTAGGACTTGCCGACCCACTTATCCATCATGAAGGACATGAACGTGGCCATCGGCTGCTTATGCAGCGGCACGCCCTCGCGCATGTTCGTGTCGAGCGACCATTTGACGACGGCGTTCGGACCGGAGGGTTCGATGTCGAACGTCGCGCGCGCGCGGCCCATCTCGCCGAAGTCGAGCGCGGTGACCATTTTCGTCGGGGCCTGGAGCGCGATGATCTCCTGCGCGCCATTGCCGACCTCGCGTTTGTCGCTCTTCCACACCATACGCGCGCCGACGCCCTCGCCGGAGAAGTCGTATTCCGCGTCCGGATCGAGGGCGGCCCAGGGCGACCAGGACTCCCATTTTTTAAAATCGCTGATGAGGCCGAAGACGGTGTCGGCCGGCGCTTCGATCAGCGTTTCACGCTCGATGCGCACTTTGTCGGGCAGCAAAAAGCCGAGGGCGAGGACGCCGCCGACAAGGAGCATGATCACGAAAAGGAAAAGCATGCCGACCTCCCGCGCTGGTGCGGCCGCGCGATGCGCAGCGGCCCTCTCGGATGCCGGTAAGGGGCGGGGTGCGGGCGGTCAATTCACGCGCGCAGCGTGGCGGCGCGCCGCCGCGCCCGTCGCGCGTGCGGCGGCCGGTCGGCGGCTGCGGGTTCAGCCGGCTTTGCCGGCGTTCTTGCCGCGGCGATCGACCTTGTCGGCGATGCGCGCCGATTTCCCGCGTCGGCCGCGCAAATAGTAGAGCTTGGCGCGACGCACCTTGCCGCGGCGCACGACCGTGATCGCATCGACGAGCGGCGAGTAAATCGGGAACACCCGCTCGACGCCTTCGCCGAACGAGATTTTGCGGACGGTGAACGACTCGTTGATGCCGCCGCCGGAGCGCGCAATGCACACGCCCTCAAAGTTCTGCACCCGCTCGCGCGAGCCTTCTTTGACTTTCACGCCGACGCGCACCGTGTCGCCGGGCGCGAATTCGGGCACGCTCTTGTCGAGCCGCGCGATTTGCTCTTTTTCGAGCTCTTCGATCAGGTTCATCGGACCCTAGTCCTCGTTCTTGTCGTCTCGCCGGATTGGACCGCCCGCGTCGCCGCCGTAAGCAGCCCACAAATCCGGTCGTCGCGCGCGCGTTATCTCTTCAGCCCTGTCGCGCCGCCAATCCGCGATCGCCCGATGGTCGCCGGACAACAGAACGGGCGGAACTGCTCGGCCCTCGAAGTCGCGCGGCTTGGCGTATTGGGGATATTCCAACAAGCCGGGCCCGCGCGGCTGTGCGCCGAACGAAAAGCTTTCTTCGCTCAACGAATGAGCCGAGCCCAATACGCCAGGAAGCAGACGCACGCAAGCCTCGATCAGGGCCATGGCCGCGATTTCCCCGCCGGCGAGGACGAAGTCGCCGATGGAGATTTCTTCGATGTTTCGAGCCTCGATCACGCGCTGGTCGACGCCTTCGAAACGACCGCACACGCAGAGCGCGCCGGGCCCGGCGGCGAGGGCGCGCACGCGCGCTTGCGTCAACGGGCGTCCGCGCGGCGTTAAGAGGATCGTCGGGCGGCGGTCGGCGGCCTCGCTCGGCGTCTCGCTGGGCGCCTCGCTGGTCGCCTCCCGGGGCGCTTCTTCGCGTGCCGCGTCGATCGCGGCGGCCAGAATGTCGGCGCGCATCACAAGGCCGGCGCCGCCCCCGAACGGCGGCGCGTCGACGGCGCCGTAAGCGTTGTCGGAAAAGGCGCGCACGTCCGTCGTCTCGAGCGACCAACGGTTTTCCGCCCGGGCGCGACCGAGCACGGACGCATCGAGCGGACCGGGAAAGAGGTCTGGAAAGAGCGTTATAACGTGCGCGCGCCACATAACCGGAGCGTTTAATCGGATCGCGCGCAAAAGGCGATCGTCGCCGGCCGACGCCGTTAACGCTCCGTTACGGCGCGCCCGCAAATTTTATCGGTCCGGGCCGCGCTTTCTTATCGGACGGGGCGTTAATCCTGTCGAACGGACAGGGATGGCGGCCGCGCATGAAGACAGGCGTTACGATCGCAATTGCGGCGCTTTTGCTCGCGTGCGGTTCCGCGCGCGCGACGCTCCCTGAATTGCGCGATCCGCTGACCCTGGAAGCGGTCGACGCCCACGTCTCCAGCATCGCGTTCGTCGAGCTGCCGTTTGACGAAAAACTGGCCGCGCTCGACGCGCTTTTAGAGCGCGTCCCGGACGGCGCGAACGCGGATATCATCAAAGCGAAGATCAGTTCGCGGAAGCTCTTCGCCATCGCCCGCGTCGGGGACTATGAGGCCGCGATCGCCTATTTGGACGCGATCGACGATTGGGTGTTCGAGGCGACCCGAGAGACGACGTTTCACGTCGAGACGTTGTATGCCGCCGCGTTCATCTACAACTATGCCGGCCGGATCGAAGAGGCGCTTGAGACCGTCGAACGGATCAAAGCCGCGCCGGGCTTCCTCGAAAACTCGCTTTATCGTTTTTATGCGGACAATTCGCTCGTCGCGATTTACTCCAGCGTCGGCAATGCGGTGATGGCCGCGGACATCCTGATCGATATTCTCGAAAGCGGGCGGATCAACGATCTTCCCGAAGCCGAACAGATCAAGATCATCGCGAACATCACGTTCGCGCTCGTCGACTCCCGTCAGTACGACGACATCGAAAAGTATCGAAAGCTCGGTACGGAACGCATGCGCGACGCGCGCGAGCGCGGCGTGTTGCCGGAAATTTTCGCGCGCCAGACGATCTGGCACTTCAACAACAATTTCGCCAAGGCGCTCGCCCAACAAGACCGGTTCGACGAGCTAAATCCCGTCGTCAAGGAAATGCAGGCGATCGCCGGGACGCTCGGCTCGCCGCTCTTGACGACGATGACGGAATTCAACGCGGCGCTCGCGACGTTCGGCGAGGGCGACGCGAAAGGCGCGGCGCGCCGCCTGGCCGCGCTTGAGGAAACGATCGACCGGCTCGGCTCGCGCGAATTCGAAATCGCGTTCCGGCGAAACTACGCCAAGGTTCTCGCCGCCGTCGGCCGCCACCGCGAAGCGTATGAGTCCCTTAAAAAGAGCCGAGCGCTCGTCGAATTCGCCGACCGCGAACAAATCCGAGCGCGCAGCGAGTTCATGGACGCGCAGAGCGATCTGCAGCGCAAGAACATCGAGATAGAACGGCTGGAAGCGGAAAATCGCTCGGCGTCGACGTTGCGCAGGCGTGATCAACTGATCGCCTTCATGTGCGCGATCGGCGTCGTCGTTTTGTCCGTGTTCGCCTTGCTTTTGTCGCGCTCCAAACGCCGATTGGAGATCAATGCGGTCGAGTTGGCGCGCAGCGAACGCAAAGCCCAAGACGCAGCCGTCGCGAAAACGGCGTTCCTGGCGAATATGAGCCATGAAATCCGCACGCCCCTCAACGGCCTCATGGGCATGGCGCAAGTCCTGTCGAATAGCGCGTTGACCGACGAGCAACGCGAGTCGGTCGAGGTGATCGTGGACTCCGGCGACATCCTGCTGACGGTCGTCAACGACGTCCTCGATCTGTCGAAAATCGAAGCCGGCAAGATGCCGATCGAAAGCGTGCCGACGAATATACGCAGCCTCCTTGAGCAGCTGGTGCGCCTGTGGTCCCCCGAGGCCGCTGAAAAAGGGCTCGCTTTGTCGTTGCGTTATGACGACGCCATGCCGGAGACCCGGCTCGTCGATCCGATCCGCGTGCGCCAGTGCGTCTCCAACCTCGTCTCCAACGCGGTGAAGTTCACCGATCGCGGCGCGGTCGCCATCACCGCGTGCGAGAGCGGGGAGCCCGGCGCGCGATTTTTGGAGATCGCCGTTTCCGACACCGGTTGCGGCATTGCGGACGACGTCGTGGAACGCCTCTTTTCGGCCTTCGAACAGGCGGACAGCTCGACGACCCGTCGGTTCGGCGGCACCGGTCTCGGCCTGTCGATCACGCACAAATTGGCGAACCTGATGGGCGGCGACGTGTCCGTCAGCAGCGTCGTCGACGAGGGCACGACCTTCCGCTTACGGATCCCGTCCGTCGCGCCCGCCGAGGACGCCGCGCCGGTCGGGGACTGCGCCGCCGATGCGACGCCGTCTCAGCGGTTCGTCGATTTCGGACGGAACGATCTGCGGATCCTCTTGGTCGACGACAATTTGGTCAACCGGATGGTTGTCAAAGCGTTTCTAGAAGAGAGCGCCTGCGTCGTCGCCGAGGCGGGCGACGGGCGGGAGGCCTTGCAACGGCTCGACGAAGCGAGCGAGCCGTACGACGTCGTCTTGTTGGACATGCACATGCCGGTCATGGACGGTCCGGAGACGGTCCGCCGTATTCGCGCCTCGCAAGCCGCGTGGCGGGATGTGAAAATTATTACGCTGACGGCCGACGCGATGGCGGGCGATCGCGACAAATACATTAAGCTCGGCACCGACGGGTATCTTTCCAAGCCGGTCGTCAAAGCCGATCTTTATACGGAGTTGGCGCGCCTCATCACGGCGGATCGGCCGGCGGCCTCGAGCGCCGCATAGCGGGCGGCTCCCCGGCCCCGCGGATCAGGCGGTCTTCGGCCGCCGGGGCCGCCGGGACCGCCGCGCCGAGATCGGGATCCACAAGACGTCGCCCCTCGCGGTTACGAGCGGTCGGGCGCGTCGGCGGTCGGGTCGGGCCTATCGAAGACGAGGGCGCCGTCTGATCCGACGGAGCGATAAAAACAGTCCGGCCGCCCGGTGTGGCAGGCCGCGCCCGTCTGTTCGACGATGAGTTGGATCGCGTCTTGGTCGCAGTCCGTGCGCACGTCGACGACCTTTTGAACGTGCCCGGACGTCTCGCCTTTACGCCAGAGCTTGCCGCGCGAGCGCGACCAATACCACGCGTCGCGCGTCTCAAGCGTTCGCTGTAAGGCGTCCGCGTTCATGTAGGCGAGCATCAAGAGGCGACCCGTTTGGGCTTCCGTCACCACGGCCGGGATCAGGCCGTCGGCGTTGAACCGGGGCGTAAAACGGGTCGTCTCGTCGATCGGGGCGTCATCGGATGCGCACATAACGGCGACTTAGCCCCGTAGGACGCGTCTGACAAACGCGTCGCCGCCGCCAACGCTCAAGCGCGTACCAGACGCAAGAAGCGTTCTTCCAACTTCGGATCGTCCCGGAACGCGCCGGTGAAGCGCGACGTGACCGTACCGACGTGGGGTCTGTGGACGCCGCGCGTCGACATGCACTGGTGCTCGGCGTCGATCAACACCGCCACCCCGCGCGGCTTGAGGTGCTCTTCCAGCGCGTCGGCGATCTGCGCCGTCAGCTTTTCCTGGACCTGCAAGCGTTTCGAAAACGCGTCGACGAGGCGCGCGAGCTTGGAAATGCCGACCACGCGGTCCGACGGCAAATACGCCACGTGGGCCGTGCCGATGATCGGCGCGATATGGTGTTCGCAGTAGGACTCAAGGCGAATGCCGCGCAGGAGGACGATGTCGTCATAGCCTTCGACCTCTTCGAAAGTGCGCTCCAGAATCTCTTCGGGATCCTGGTCATAGCCGACGAACCACTCTTCGTAAGCCTTGACGACGCGCTTGGGCGTATCCAACAGCCCTTCGCGGTTCGGGTCGTCGCCCGCCCATTTGATGAGCGTTCGAACCGCCGCTTCGGCTTCGGCGCGGGTGGGCCGGCTGGAGACGGCCTGGGTGTCGTCGTCTTGGTCGCGCGTAGGCGCATCGTAGGCAATGGCGTTCATGGGCCTGTCCTATCGGTTAGCAGCGATTATAAATTCGCGGTTCTCAGGGGAGAGCCGAGGCGGGCGCTTCAACGCGCGCACAGTGTATACGTAGGAACGGCGCGCCGGTTTTCCAAATCATCATGCCGTGATGACGCGCCGCAGCGTAAAGCCGGCTTGAATAGCGCCAAGGCGCGCGGCGATTTAGGCCGCATCATCTTGCGTCGATATCGGCGCAGCCCTAAGCCCCGGCTTTATGGACATCGCTCTTTACGACGCCATGGCGCGGAAAAAACGCCGTTTTGAACCGGCCGACCCCGATCGGGTCACGCTCTACGTGTGCGGGCCGACCGTTTACGATCGTGCGCATATCGGCAACTTCCGTTCCGCGGTGGCGTTCGATCTGCTGTTTCGCTTCCTTCGCCATGCATTCGGCGAGGAAAAGGTCGTCTACGCGCGCAATTTCACGGACGTCGACGATAAGATCATCAAGGCCGCCGACAAGGCGCGCGCGCCGATCGAGGCGATTACGGAAAAATACGCGAAGATTTACATGGAAGAGGCGGCCGCGCTCGGCTGCCTGACGCCGACGCTGACGCCCTACGCCACGTCGCACCTCACGGACATGATTACGCTCGTCGAACGCCTCGTCGACAAGGGCGCGGCATATCCGGCGGAAGGGCACGTTCTTTTCGACGTGTCCCAATATGCCGATTACGGCGCATTGTCGGGCGTTGATCGGGACGAAATGATCGCCGGCGCGCGGGTCGAAGTCGCGCCCTACAAAAAAGGACCCGCGGACTTCGTTCTGTGGAAGCCGGCGGCGGACGACGAGCCGGGATGGGAGAGCCCGTGGGGACGCGGGCGTCCCGGCTGGCACCTTGAATGCTCGGCGATGATCGCCCGCGCCTTCGGCGAGGACGGCGTCGATATTCATGGCGGCGGCCAGGACGTGCGGTTCCCGCACCATGAAAACGAGCGCGCGCAAAGCGCCTGCGCCCATGGCGGCGCGGAAATCGCGCGCTATTGGCTGCATAACGGCTTTTTGCGCATGGGGAGCGACAAGATGTCGAAGTCGCTCGGCAATATGATCAACGCCCGCGATCTCCTGGACGTCGCGCCCGGCGAAGCGATCCGCTGGGCGCTGCTCTCGGCGCAATACCGCCAGCCGCTCGAATGGACGGATGCGCTTTTAGAGCAGTCGCGCCGCCAGCTTGATCGGTTCTATCGTCTGTTCGCGGACGTCGGCGCTGAGGCCATGGACGCGATTGACGCGGCGCCGTCGCGCAGCGTGTTGCTGGCGCTCGCCGACGACCTCAACACGCCGGAAGCGTTCGCCGGACTGCACGAAGCGCGCGATATCGCGATGCAAGTCGAGGGGGCGCCGCGCGCGCGGGCGGCCGCGACGGTTCGGGCGACCGGCCGCCTGATGGGCTTTTTCAACGCCGACCCGGAGACCTGGATTAAAACCGGCGGTATGGACGCAGGGGCGTCCGGCCCTTCCGACGCCGAAATCGACGCCGCGCTCGAAGAGCGTGCGGCGGCGCGCGCGCGCAAGGATTTCGCCGCCGCCGACCGCATCCGCGACGACCTCGCCGCCCAAGGGATCGTCATCGAAGACGGCCCGGACGGCGCAACCTGGCGGCGCGGCTGAAGGAGGCGTCGGCGGGGCGGCGTTTGCGCGCGGCCGTTTGCTTGGCTCGTCTTCGTTGCTTTCTATCGGGGCGGTCGAAAGAGGACGGCGAGGCCGGTTGCGGCAAACGGCCGACCGTCCGTGCGGCTTCCCTAAACGGGCGTTCCAGCGCCCGCTCGGCGGCTTAATCGTCATTCACTGGGCCAAGCGTAAACGACCCGCCGTGGACCGTGCGGCGGTCGCGGATCGGGCGCACGGCGGCGCCCCTCGGTTTGCTAACCGACGCGCACCGCCCAGTGCACGAGCACGCCTAACGCAGTCACGAGTTGCGCAATATTGACGAGAACGCTCAAGCGATGCCCGCGCTTGAACCGCGCGCCGGCGGCCGCGTCGCCGGCCAATTCCGCGTCGCGCCAGCGGTTCAACTGCGGGGTCAGCACCTGCCGGATCGGCGCCGTCGTCGCAGCGATCAGCGCCAGCGCAGCGGCATACCGCCAGTCGAGCCCGATCGCGGCGAGGGCGGCGATCCCGCTCGCGAGGATGATGAACGCGTAGTACCCCGGAAACAGGTCGCGCAAAAACCGGCTCGCCGCATCCGCGTCGAGGGTCTTGAAGACCCGGGGCGCAACGACGGCGGGAAAGAACGTCATGCCCCCGACGAGGACGGCGAGGGATAAGCCGAACACGGCGGATATCGCGGCGGTGATCAACAGCGTAGCTCCTAGTCGCGACGCTTACCTAGCGCGGCGAGCATCGGGCGCGAGCGCGGTAAAACAGCGCGCAAGGTGCGGGCCAGGGACGAGAATGCCTGCGTCGCGGCGAAGTCCGCACTCCCAGTACTACTTACAAGTATTAGCATCGCCGACCCGATGAAATCATATCCTATGTAGAAAAAGAAAATTTTCGAAATATATTTACCGCATAAGTATACATCGGATCGACGCGTAGTATAAATACAGCCATGCAGTATGAGAAGACGCCGGCGACGATTTGGACGGCGATGCTCGCCGCCGCAGGCCAGTTCGTCGCGGCAGTCCCCGCCAGCAAGACGACGACCGCCATAACGCCGCAGCTCCCGGCGACTTTGGCAAGTGGCGAGAGCAGGCCGCCGAGCGGCATTTTCGAAATCTGGATCATGACGCGATAGTTGTAGACCATGCCGATGAAGGCGCCCGCCAGGTGCGCCGCCGCGGCCCACACGACGCCGCGCCAGCCGAATGCGAACAAGACGCACAACTGAATAACAGAGGTCGCGGCCGTGACGAACGGGGCTTTATGGGCGAAGCCTTTAACGCCGAGCACCGGGGTGATGATCGTGGTGAGGAGCGCGAGCACGCGCGTAAAACTCAATAGGGCAAGTACCGGGGCCGCAGCGAGCCAACGTTCGCCGAGCAACAATGAAACGAGTTCTTCGCTAAGCAGCGCTAAGCCCACAAATGCGGGCGCGGAGGCGGCGAACACCGCGATGATCGTTTGAGAAAGAGCAACATTAAAGCCGTCGTCCCCATCCGACGATTGCGCCCTCGGCAAAACCGCCCAGGCGGCCATGCGCACAGGCTCGTTGATCGCCTCTCCCACGGCCGATACCAGCCGACCGCCGGCGCGAAATATCCCCACGTCCGCAACGCCGAGAGTCGCAGCGAGAAAGTAATCGTTCGCGCCGCTCCTCGTAAGCGCAATGATCCTGCTGGCGGAAAAATTGAAGACATATTTCAGAACGGATTTCGCGCGGCTAACTGAAAATGCGACGGGTGCGATCCAACCACCCCAAGAGACGACGCCGACGGTCAGTATTCCTCCAACTACAGCCTTTTGTATCGCAAGCGCGGTGACGCCCATGCCGCTCAACAAACCAGCGACGCCGACGATAAGTCCGATCAGTTCCGCCGGTATCAAAACGCTTGGAATCCGAAATAGCGTCTGGTTGCGCGTGTGCATCCCGAATTGAAGTCCGTAGACCGTACCGAATAAGGGCGCTGTACTGAGTATCGCCATGGCCCCCGCATATTTCGGCGCCTGAAAAAATAAGTATACGACCAAGGCGCAGAGCATGACGATCAGCCAACCGAAGAGCCCGGCGCCAAGCGTGCACCAAAAAAGCTCCGGCGGGGGCTGCTCGTTTTTTGATCCGCGAGCGGCATATTCGTACCAACCGCCCTCGGCGGCGAGCTGCACCATGAGAACGGTCGTGCCGACGAGCGCGTAGGCGCCGAATTCCGCCGGCTCCAAGACGCGGACGGCGACCAGCATCATGAGCAGGCTGGCCGCTTGGGACCAGACGCGGCCGGCGACGAGATATGCGGAAGCCCCAGCGACCATTTCGAATTGACGGGCCCCTTGCGCCGCGAAAATGCCGACCGGATACGATTGGCCGTCATCTTTTGTAGTCTATAAATTCCCGGAGACAGAGGCGATAAGGATCGTGCGCCTCAATATTCGGGTACGTTCCTCTTCAGCCTATGAGTGTTCCCGGCACGGGCGTGTTCGTGGGGGGCTACTTTTGTCACGGTCTCCGCAGCGGCGCCCGCACCCATACTGGACGCCTCGGATTCCCGCGACGGCGACAAATCCGGCCTCCGCACTTTTGCTATGGACGATGAGCAACGGGCGTTATTCAACGCGCGCGTCGTCCCGCTAGTCGAAAGGCGGCCGCCGCGTTGGAAGCGGGCTACGGCGAACGCTTTGCGGTGTGCAGACCAACCCGAGCAGCGGCGAGAACTCGGGCGGCGTCGATCTGTTGGGCGAAGGACGGCTATCGGCGCATCGGACCCGTTGACGCCGCTCAGCGATCGCTGTGCCGGCAGATTGCTTGCGCCGCAAGCGGCGCCGTCTCGTTGTTTTTTTGTCGCTGTTGCGCGTGCGCCACGAATTGCAAGAAGGATCGGTTGAAATTCTCGTGATCGAAGGTTCTCGCACCGTCGGCGATGCGGCGGCGGTCCAACCTCGCCTCAAGATCCTCAAAACGCCGAATTGCGCGGCAAACGCCGTCTACGGATTGAGTGTCGAATAAGACTCCCGATTCGCCGTCCGCGACAGTGTCGAGGGCGCCGCCTTTTCCGTACGCGATGACGGGCAAACCGCTCGCCATTGCTTCGACCGGCGTGATGCCGAAGTCTTCTTCACCTGGAAAAATTAACGCACGCGCGTTCGCATAGGCTTCCGCCAGTTGGTCGCCGTCGACGCGTCCCAGAAAAACCGCGTCTGCGCCGATCGACTGCAACCGCGCCTCCTGTTCGCCGGTCCCGATGACGACGATCCGACGACCGAGTTCGCGACATGCTTGGAGCGCGAGTTCCGGTCTCTTGTAAGCCGTTAATTGGCCGACCCACAAATAAGCGTCCGCAAACGCGCTTCCCGGCGTGCGTTGGCGAAGCGCGAATTGGTTCAGGTCGACCGGCGGATGAACCACGTCCGCGTCGCGCCGGTAGTACTTGCGGATGCGCTTGCGAACAAACCGCGAGTTCGCCGCGAACGCGTCGACGCGCGCCGCGCTCGTCACGTCCCATTGGCGAAGTCTGTGAAACATCGGCGCCATGGCGAAACGCGCTAGCGAACCGGCGTCATCCATATAGTGATGATAATGGTCCCACAGGTAACGCATCGGCGAATGGCAATAACAGACGTGAAGCGCGTCGGGCGGAACGATCACGCCCTTCGCGGGCCCGGACTCGCTTGAGATGACAAGGTCGTAGCCCTGCAAATCAAATTGTTCGAGGGCCAACGGCATCAACGGCAAGTAGAACTGGTAAAGCCGTTTTGAGAACGGCAGCCGTTGTACGAGAGACGTGTGCACCCGTCGGCCGGGAAAAAGCCTATTTGCAATGTCTGTGTCGGCGACGCAAAAGAATAAATCCGCCTGCGGATAGAGGTTTGCGATCGCCTGCAGGACCTTTTCGCCGCCGCGTTCGGCTAGCAGCCAATAGTGGACGATTGCGACCCGCACCCCTCAATCCCCGCTTGACGATCGGCGCATAGCTACTCGCGCAGTCCGATAATTCCGGCGGGCATGGCGCGGCGCAAGATATAGACGCCTTGAATTTTTGTTCCTAACCTGCGTTAACCAATGAACTCGGCGTTAGGCGGCGCCGAGGGGGGTATTGGCATGATTATCACGCCGGTCGGGTGGATCGTTCTCGTCGGGGCGCTCGCGATGGTTTGGCGCCCGACATCGATCGGCGCGATCCTCCTTGGGCTGGCCATCCCGATGCAGATTAGCGCCGCGTTTATCCTGCCGGTTGTCGGCAATTCAAGCGTGCCCGCGTCTTATGTCTTGGTCGGAGCGTTGGTAGCGGCGATCGTGTGCCGCCCAGCGGTTGCAAACGCGTGCTTCAGCTTCGGTGCGCGCAATCGGCCCGTCCAAACATTCGCGCTCCTTGTCGTATACGCCGCGGCTTCCGCGTATCTGATGCCGCGCCTATTCAGCGGTCAGGTTGAGGTCTTCAACCTTGTGCGCGCAGGGCGGCCGGACTTCGAGGCGGACCAGCCGCTTTTGCGGCCGACGTCGGGCAACGTCACTCAGTCCGTGTACTTAATTGGCGAGTTCCTCTTTTTCGCCGTTTTCGTGTTTTTGCTCTCGTTGAAAGACGGCCTCCGCGTCGGCCTGCACGCGTTGAATGCGGCGAGCGCGGTGACGATCGTCTTCGGGATCCTGAGCGCGTTGGAGGGCGTGGCTGGGACCGGCGTCATATTGGATTTTTTCCGGACGTCGAACTACGCCATTCTCAATCACCAGCAGGTGTTCGGTCTCCTCCGGGTTTCGGGGCCGAGCGTCGAGCCGTCGTCGTTCGGCGGTCTGACCGTCTCGCTGTTCGTTTTCAATTTTGTCCGTTACCTGCAAACCCGCGGGCTTTGGCATGGCGTGGCCGCCTCTCTTCTGCTGCTCGGCGTAATCGCGTCGTTCTCGACCACCGGATATGCCGCGCTCGCGGTGATCATCCTTCTCTGGAGCGCCTTGACCGGCGGCAGGCTCGTCTATCGCGGATTATCGAAAGACGACTTGATTGGCGTTCTTTTGGCGTCGATCACCGCGGGCTCGATCATTGCGGTGCTCTTGTTCGCCCCCGCTCAGCAATTCGCCCTCGATTTGTATACTCGCCTTTTCGGGGAAAAACTCTCGTCGGCGTCAGGCCTTGAGCGAACCGCATGGACGGCGCGCTCGTTCGCCAATTTCACCGAGACGTACGGACTTGGCGTCGGGCTTGGGAGCGGAAAGGGATCAAGCCACCTCATAACCGTTATCGGCAATCTTGGGTTGATTGGGAGCGTCCTTTACCTTCTTTTTGTCGCGCAGGTTCTCGGCGCGCCATCTAGCCGCGTCAATTTGCCAAACTTGCCGGAACGTGAGGCCGCACTCCGGTGTTTCCGCGCCGCCCGCGCGGGCTGCGTGGCGCAACTCGTAGCCGCCAGCGTTTCCGGAACGATGGCGCGTCCGGGGCTGCTGTTCTTGATGTTCGCCGCAATCAGCGTGGCGTCGCTCGGGCACGCTCGCCGTGCGCTCCGACGATACGCAAACGGATGGACGGCGGATTCGACGGTCGAAAAAACAAACACAAGTCGCTAATAACAAATATCATTGTCCTCCGGAAGAGGCGCCAACAATGAAACTGAAGGGGTTATCGATGAAAAAGCTGATTGTGATGGTCTTCCTAGGTATTTCGGCGTGCGCGGCGCCCAAGGCGGACCCGTTCGCGGCAAGCAGTAACGTCGCGATCAGCCAAGCGGAGCGCGAGAGTTTCTTGGACAAATACGAACTCGGCGCGTCGGATCAAATTCGCGTAATGGTCTATGGCGAGCCGCAATTGTCCGGGCAGTACCTCGTCAATGATCGCGGACGCATCATCATGCCGCTTATCGGCGAGGTGACGGCGGCGGGTCTTTCGATTGACGAGCTCTGCGAGCAAATTACGCAAGAGTTGACGGACGGCTATCTCGTCGACGCGCAAGTTGCTGCAGAGATCGTCGAGTTTCGCCCGTACTATATTCTTGGAGAGATCAACAACGGCGGCCAATTCGAGTTTCGTGTCGGAATGACCGTCACAAAAGCCATCGCCGCCGCCGGCGGGTTCACTTACCGGGCGAACCGTTCGGTCGCCTTCATCAAGCGATCGGGTGCGACCGATGAAGTGAAAGTGGACATATCGGACGGCGTGCGCGTCGAACCCGGTGACGAGATCCGCGTTAAAGAACGCTTTTTTTGACGGCCGCCGCAGGCTTGCGGGGGCGCGCCTGTCGTATATGGTTAATATTATCAGTTTTCCTTGATTAGCCGCTGTTCTTTGAGCGGTGCGTAGAGAGGGCGGGGGAAGTGTTGGGGCGTGTCTGGCGCAATCCGGGTGCCGTGCTTGCCGTTGCGTGCGTAACGGCCGCACCTGCGGCCGCTCAGGATTCCGCGGACCAGGACGTCAGCCCGAACACGTCCGTTCGGGAGCGCGCGAAACCGGAATACGATGCGCTCGGCGTGAGTTTGGGCGCCTTTCGGCTGCTGACGAGCGCGCGCACGGATTTCGTCTACGACACCAACGTCTTCGGCGAGGCCGACGACTTAAAGACGGAGGACGCGTTCGTTCAGAGCGTCGTCGGTGCGGCTTTGGTGTCGACCTGGTCGAACCGGAGTTTACGGTTGGCCGGGCGGGTCGAAGATCGCCGCTACTTCGAACTCGATTCCGAAAATAGGACCAATTACAACGTCAATATTGAGGCTCGGATCAACACGTCGCGTCGCAACGCATTGTTCGCCACCTATGCGCAGGCGCGCCTAACGGAATTTCGCGACGCAACCCAGACCATTGTCGGGGCGGACTCGCCGGTTCGGTTTTCAACGCGGCGTTTGGTCGTGGGAGCGGATTTCCGGCAGGATCGCTGGGAACAGCGCGTCGACGTTAGTTTCAGCGACATCGACTTCGACGACGTCAGCATTGGCGGCGCAGGTTCGGTCGATCAGGACTTTCGGGATTCCGAGGCGATCGGCACGTCGGCCCGTATCGGCTACCGCGTTCTGCCGTTTGTCGGCCTATTCGTGCGCGCAGCCTACGAAACGCGGGATTACTCGACGATCCAACCGCGCTTAGGCGTTTTACAAGACTCTGAAACGTTTGTCGGAGCCGGCGGCGTGTTTTTCGATATCGCGAAGGTTGCGAGGGCCGACATTGCCGTCGGCTACATCCAACGCGACTACGAGGACGACCTCTTCTTCGATCTTGAAGGCGTTCGTGTCGACGCGCAGCTTGAGTATTTTCTCTCCGGCATCACTACGCTGACGGTCGACTTTGATAGGGATATCCAAGAAGCCAATATTCTAACAGGCGGCGGCTTCTTTCTGACGTCGGTCGGAGGGCGCGTAGACCACGAGTTGCTCCGAAATCTCGTCCTGAGCCTAGAAGGTCGGTACCGACAAGACGATATTTTTCAATCTGATCAGCAAGCTGAAAATCTGTCGGCCGGATTGGATATCGAATATCGGCCGCGCCGCGGCTGGCGTTTGCGTGCAGGTTACGACTGGAGAAATCTGTCGCCGAGCGGCGGCTTGCTTCGGCCGGCTTTTGACCGGCACCAGTTTTCGTTGAGTGTAGAGTTCCGGATATGACATATGAGTATTGTTGAACAATCCCTCGGCAAGGCGCACGCCGGCCGAGGAGGGCGCACGGTGAACACTATGCCTCAGTCTGGACAAATGACGGCTTCTTACATTGACGAAGACCTCGTCGATCTAAAAGGCGTTTGGCGAGGATTGCGCAGGCGGTTCGGTATTTTCTCAGGCGTCGCATTGACGGCGACGGCCGCGGCGGCGGGGTATGCGTTGTTGGCGCCGCCGTTGTTTACGGCGCAGACGACGGTCGTCATCGAACCGACGCAAAACGTCGTGGACGATGCGGCGTTTACGGCTCGCGGCGCGAGCGCGCGCCAGCTCGAAACGCATGTCGAGCTGATCCGTAGCCGAGCGCTGGCGGAGCGCGTCGCTCGGAGGCTGACGGCGGCGGACGACGGAGCCATGCTCGTCAACGATGGTGATCCGTCAACAGACTACATTGCCGCCGCAATCGAAAAATCGGCGGAACAGCTTAAGAACGACGGCGCAGCTTCGGTCGAGGGCGGGGCGTCGGACCTTGACCCGGCGGCGTCGCAAAACGGCGGCGCTCAAGAAGTCGTCAGCCCGTCGCGCGTACCGACCACGCAAGACCCTGTCGCCGTGGATGCGGATTTCGTCCGCGATATCCAAAAAGGGTTTCGCGTCGAGCGGGTCGGGCTCAGCAATATGATTGCGTTGCGGTATACAGGGCCGGAACCGGAAGCGGCGGCGGCGATCTCCAACGCGTATGCGGAAGAATATATCGCCCAACAGATCGAGACGCGCGTAGGCGCGTTGCGTCATGCGAACCAATGGATCGAAGCGCGTCTCGGCGTCCTACGGGACGAGGTGCGCGCCACCGAAGAAACCACTGCGCGTTTTCGTGTCGTCAATAATCTCGCCGAACCGGCCGAGGGCGGTTCGGTGGTTCAGACACGTATTGAGGAAGTCGTTTCTAAACTGACGGAGGAGCGCGCGCTTCTCGCGACGTATGATGCGCGCTATCAGGCGGTGCGCGGGCTTCGCGCCGAGCGGATACCGATCGATTCGATCGGTGAAGTTATGGACTCGCCGCTGATAAGAGATTTACGCAACCGGCAGGTCGCCCTTGCTCAACAGGAGGCGGAATACTCTTCTCTTTACAAAGAGAAACACCCGCAACACAAAAGAATAAAGAAAGAAGTCGCCGAGCTTGAGGCTCAGATTGATATCGAAATCGGGCGGATTATCAGCAGTTTGCGGTCCGAAGCGGCGGTGACCGAAAGCCGGATCCAAACGCTCGAGGGCGTTTTGAGTGATCTCCAACGCGAGGCGGCGGACCTCAGCCCGGTTCAGGTCCGGCTCCAAGAGTTGGAGCGGGAAACCGAAGCCTCGCGCGACCGTTACGAAGCGTTGCTCAATCGGTTAAAGGAACTCCACGAGCGCGAGGGGTTGATCGAGGCCGACGCCCGAATCGTCTCGTTCGCGCAGGCGCCTGTCGGACCGTCCCAACCGAAACGCAAGCTCATCATGGTCGGCGGCGCGGTCATGGGGTTGATCGCGGCCGGGGTCGTGGCGTTTCTGTTCGAAATCTCGGATATGCGGATCAAAAACACGGCGGATCTGCGCCGCGAACTCGGGTTTCAGGCCAACGTCACGTTGTTTCCGTCCCTACCGCCGCGCAAATGGTTCGGCGCGTCGTCGCCGCAAGCATTGGCGGCGCGTCAAGTCGTCGAGAAGCCGTCGTCGCGTTTTGCGGAGTCGATTCGCGAACTCTACGCCGTCCTGATGGAAACGGCTGAGGAGCCGGACGACGGCAAGCCGATGACCGTCGCTTTAACCTCGGCCCAAGGCGGGGAGGGTTCGTCCGCATTGGCGTACGGCCTCGCCGTTTTCTTGAAATCGCTCGGTCGGCGCGTTCTCTATGTCGAATGCGTCGACGACGACGCGCCGTGGATTTCGGCCGTGGATAGCGACGACGACGACAATTCGCCGTTGATTGTGACGCAAGCGGACGATCCGCTTGAGGATGACGACGGGCGAGACGGGCTTGCGCGTCCCTTGGGAAAACTCCAACGCGCCGTAAGCGAGATCGTCGGCGGCCGATCCGCCGCCTTGCAATCGTCGGAGCCGGATACGGCGATCGTGAGAATGCAAAAAGGAATTGCACCGGACGCGGTCGTCGAAAGCCAGATTGAAAAAGTCGCCGGCGCGGCGGACGGTCCGTATGAATTCGTCGTGTTCCGATTGCGGCCGGTCCTGAACGCCGCCGAGACGTCGCTGATCTCAGCGCGTGCGGACGCCACGTTCTTCGTCCTGCAGTGGCTTTCGACGACGCGGGACGCCGTGCGCGTGTCGACGCGCAAGCTCATCGACGCGCGTGCGACGATCTCGGGATTTGCGATCGCGGACGTCAACGTAAAGCAGCGCTATTACTTCGGTCCTGACGATCGCGGTTTCTACTTCCGACCGCGAGAGGCCGACTAGGCCGTCGGGCGCGTTGTCTGAACAAAAGGAACGCTCTCGATTTTTGTTCCGAGCGCTTAGGACGACGATAGTCTAACCCTTCATCGTCGTCCGGCGGCCCCGGCTGCGCCTCGGGCTTTTCATTGTCGGGGCCGGCGGGCCGGGCGCGACCAAGGGGGCGTTTCTCGCAATCATAACCGCCAGCGCGCTCAAAGGCCCCGGTCTCATTTTCCGATGCAACGGCCGCGTCGGTTATGAGGAGTAGACCCAAGCGTTTCCGCTCGCCACGACCGTCGCCCTTACGGGTCCCTCCCTTCACACTGCGACGGACGTAGCCGCCGCCGGTGCGCGCACGCCGCCCGTTAACGGCGCCCCCCCCGGAAGGCGTGCGCGAAGCGACGGGTCGCGACAAGCGCAAAACGGCGGACGTGAGCGTTGGCGGTGCGGCCCCTACGCCGCGCGGTGAATCGACGGGCGGCCTCATGCAAATCAGAACGGAGGAGACCCGATAAACATGATCTGACCAAGGCGATGTATAGGCCGCGCGGGCTGCTGATCTCACCGCGCTGCGTTTGCTTCGCAAACGGTCTCGGTTCGTGGTGGAGCCGAGGGGAATCGAACCCCTGACCTCGTCATTGCGAACGACGCGCTCTCCCAACTGAGCTACGGCCCCGAACCAGGCGGCGGACATAGACGACCGGCCGCGGCGCTGTCAATTGAACGCCAAGGCGCCGACGACGGCGCGGGCGCCGCTTGCCTCCCGGGCCGGCGCCGCATACATCCTCGTGCACCGAAAAAAAACCGCGATCGATCGCGAAGGAGCACTCTGCGTGGCCGCGCTGCAATACGTCTTCAACGCCGTCATCCAACTCTACATTCTCGTCATTCTCGTGATGGTGGTCCTCAGTTGGCTGATCTCTTTCAACGTCGTCAATCGGGGCAACCAATTCGTCGATGCGGCTTGGCGCGCGGCGACGGCGTTGACCGAACCGCTGCTCGGCCCCATTCGCTCGCGTATGCCGGATCTCGGCGGGCTCGACATCTCGCCGATCGTGTTGTTGATCGGCCTTCAGGCGGCCCAGATTTTCGGCAATAACTACGTGTTCGGCCCGCTGGTGCGCGGCGGCCTCTAAACGCGCATTACGGACAAGGGTTCGGCAACGCCGCGTGCACCTCGGCGACTGCTTTTTCAAGGTCCTCCGTCCACGGAACCTCAAGCGATGCGAAGGCGACGTCGAGTTGTTCGAGGCTCGAGGCCCCGAATATGTTCGACGTGACGAACGGCCGCGTCGTCACGAATTGAAGAGCGAGCGCGGCGGGGTCGATCCCCGCCTCCCGGGCGAGGGCGACATACCGCTCGATCGCGGCGACAGCGGACGGCGTTTCGTAACGGCCTAATCGACCGAACAACGCGCCGCGCGATCCCGCCGGCTTCGCCCCGCCGAGATATTTCCCGCTGAGGACGCCTTGCGCGATCGGCGAATAGGCGAGAAGCCCGACGTCTTCTTGCAGGGCGATTTCCGCCAATCCGTACTCGAATGTTCGGCTCAAGAGGTTGTAGACGTTTTGGATTGACTGAACGCGCGCGAGACCTGCGCCCTCGGCGACCTCAAGGTGGCGCATCACGCCCCACGCGGTCTCGTTGGACAGACCCACATGGCCGATTTTGCCCTCGCGTTGGAGGTCCGTAAGGGCGCCCAGCGTTTCGTCGAACCCGACCCAATCCTGGTCGTAGTGGCCGTAGCCTTTGAGATCGGCCCCGAAAATCGGCGCGCGGCGGTCGGGCCAATGGGTTTGGTAGAGATCGATATGGTCCGTCTGCAAATTGACGAGGCTGCGCTCGACCGCCGTGCGGATCTGCGCGCGGGTCAACCGCGGCGTCTCGCCGTCGCGCAAATACGTCGCCGACGAGCGGCCGACGACCTTCGTCGCCAACACAATGCGGCCGCGTGCGCCGCGGTCCTTCATCCAACGCCCGACGATACGCTCGCTCTCGCCTTGCGTCGCCGCCTTGGGCGGGATCGTGTACAGCTCCGCCGTATCGAAGAAGTTGATCCCCCGGTCGAGCGCGGCGTCCATTTGCGCAAAAGCGTCGGCCTCGCCGATTTGGTCGCCGTACATCATCGTACCGAGGCACAAGACGGAGACGTCGATATCGGTGCGGCCGAGACGGCGACGTTCCATAGCAGAATACTCCAAATTTTCAGGGAGGAACGGGCGTTAACGGGGCGTTAATGCACGAGCGCACACGGTTTTGGCAATCTGTTGTAAGTGCGGGCGCGAGCCCCCATGTGTACAGAACCGTAATTGGGAGGGTCTGCGCCGTGCGCACGTTACGTCACCTGAAAACCGCCTTGTTCGCCGCCGCTTCCGTAGGGGCGGCCGCCGCGGTCATGCCGGACGACGCCCACGCCGCAGACGTCGACGCGACGATCGCCGGCGCGGCCGTTGAAATGACGGCGGACGCGACCCTCGCCGCGCCCGCGCAAAACGAGACGATCCCGCATAAATGGCTCCTAGCTGCGCTCGCCACCGGCGCGCTTGCCGGCTTGACGCGCCTTCTTGCAGGAACGCGCCTCGGCGACATGGTGGCGGAAGCTGCGCCGAAAGTCGGCGCCGCCGCGCGCAACGCCGCCGGCGCCGCGGTCCGTGCGTCCGCGGACGCGGCCAAAGCGGTCGGCCGCTCAGTGTCGTCGCCGCTGCGTTTCGCGCTCGCCGTCGCCGCGCTCGGCGTCTTCGCACTGGTCGGCCTCGGCGTTTATGACGTGGAATGGCTCGGCGGGCTGGTGGCCGGGGGCGCCCTCGGCGTCGCGGGCGTCGTCGCCGCCGGTCGCATGCGCGCCGCAGCGTCCTTGCAGGCCGTTCGCGCGCGCTTTTCAAAGAAGGACGGCGCGCCGCGCTAAACGGCGCTAAGCCGCCACACGGCCCGGCCTCGACCGGGCCGTTTTATTTTACCGTTCGTTAAAGAATTCCGCGGCCAGTCGAGTTGCGGTTTGCGCGCGCATCACGATAGACGGGCGTAATGGCCGTCGTTCGCATCGCACCGTCGATTTTGGCAGCGGATTTCGCGCGCCTTGGCGACGAGATCGCCGCCGTCGACGCGGCGGGGGCCGATTATATCCATGTCGACGTGATGGACGGCCACTTCGTCCCCAATTTAACGTTGGGTCCGGACGTCGTGCGCGCGGTGCGGCCCTACTCTGAAAAGCCCTTCGACGTGCATCTCATGGCGGCGCCGGTCGACGCGCACTTGGACGCGTTCGCGGCGGCGGGCGCGGACATATTGACCGTGCACCCCGAGGCGGGGCCCCATCTGCATCGCACGCTCCAACGGATCCGCGATTTGGGCAAACGGCCGGGCGTCGCGCTTAACCCCGCGACGCCGGCCGTCGCCGTCGAGGCGGTGATGGATCTCGTCGATCTCGTGCTCGTCATGTCGGTCAACCCCGGCTTCGGCGGCCAGTCGTTTATCACGGCGCAGCTTGCAAAGATCGAAGCGGTTCGCGCGCTCATTGACGCGACCGGTCGCGCGATCGACCTGGAAGTCGACGGCGGCGTCAATCCGGAGACCGCCGCCCGCTGCATCGACGCCGGGGCCGACGTGCTGGTGGCGGGCACCGCCGTCTTCCGCGGCGGCGCGACCGCCTACGCCGACAATATCGCCGCCTTGCGCGGGGGGCGTTGATGGGCCCGCGTCCGGTCGACCGGAAGGCGCGCGCCGGCGGCGACGCGGCGGGTTCGGGCGTCGACAAAGTCACGGCCCGTTTGCGACGCGCGTGGGGGGAAAGCCCCTTCTATCAGGCGCAGCTCAACGGCCCGGCGCCGGATCGCTTCGCGTTTATGCCGGTCGACCCGCGCACCCCGAACGCGCAATTCGCGGCGATGCTGCGCGACGGGAAATTCGCTGTCGGCGGACAGACCGCAGAATGCGACGGCGAGTTGGACCGCGTTTGGGACCGCCTAAGCGCGCCGGGGCCGCTTTACGCCTACCTGCATGAATTCGTGTGGCTCCGTCACGCAGGCGCGCTCGGCAAAGACGGCGTCGAACCGGCGCGCACGCTGACGCGCGGCTGGCTCGATCGGTTCGAGAAATGGTCGCCGGCGCCCTGGGCCCCGATGACGACCGCCGAGCGCCTCATCCTGCTGTGTTGCCATGCGGGCCCCGTGTTGAAGGGCATGGACGCCCTGTGGCGCAGCCGCGTCCTCGCCTCGATGGCGCGTCAGGTCCGCCATTTGGCGCGCGCGGGTTGGCGATCGGAAACCGCCGAGGCGCGGCTCTCCGGCGCGTTCGGTCTCACGATCGCGGGCTTTTGTTTGCCGGGGTGCGCCGGCGAAGGCGACCGCGGGATCGAGTTGTTGCGCCGCGAGTTGCGCCTACAGATGCGGCCGGACGGCGGCCATGTGAGCGGGGATCCGTCTCGGCAGCTGGCGCTCCTCATCCGGCTTCAGATGGTGGTGCGCGCGGTCGAGAAATCCCGCGGTTCCGCCCCCGGCTTTCTCACCCACGCCGAAGCGCGCGCCGCGGCGTTCTTGAATTTGTTCCGCGTCGGCGACGGCCGCCTCGCACTCTTTAACGGCGGATACGAAGACGACCCGGCGGCCGTTGAGGCGGCGCTTCAATCGGTCGACGAGGCGGACGCCCCGACCGGTTTTGCCCGGCATAGCGGTTTCCAGCGCCTCAGCGCGGGCCGTGTCTGTCTCATCGCCAATACCGGGCCCGCCGTGCGCCGACGCGAGCCGCGCCAAGACGGGCGGTCCGGAACGGCGGACGACAAACCCGCGACGCGCGGCGTGGGCGCCTTCCACCTGTCTAGCGGGCGCGCGCGGATCGTCGGCAATTGCGGATCGGGCGCGCACTTGTCGGCCGATTGGGCTAGCGCGCTGCGCGATGAGAACGCCCAAAGCACCGTCAGCGCGGGCGACGGCGGCCCGACCCTGGTCGCGGACTTGGAGCCCGCCCATCGGCGCGGGGAGGACGCGCGCGGCCAACTCTTGGAAATTGAACGCGTCGCCGGCGACGGCGCAGGCGAGGATCCGGCCCGGCACCTGCGCGTCTTTTTTCTTGCCGCGGAGGGCGGCGATCTGCGCGGCCGGGACGTCTTTTCCGGCCCGCTCGCGGACGAGGCCGACCGGTTGGCGATCCGGTTCCATTTGCATCCGAGCGTCAAAGCGGCGCTGTCCGCCGACCGGCGCACGGTCGTGTTGACGACGGCGACGAGCGAAACGTGGCGGTTCCGCGCCGACGGCGCGGGCGTCACCTTGGAGCGCAGCGTCTATTGCGGCGAGGGCGGCGCGCCGGCGCGCAGCGACCAAATCGTGCTGACGCCGCGTCTCGACGCGCGCGACGTCTGCGGCGGGCTCGCCGTGCGTTGGGGGTTCAAGCGCGCCGACTTCTGATCGCCGGTTCGGCCGGCCGGCGCCGGTTTATGCGGTGCAGCGATTGCGCGCCGCGTCGGCGCATGCGACGGTCAGCGCGTTGTTTGCCGGGGTGGAGAGGGCGCCGTGTCGATCATCAAATGGCCGTTTCGACGCCGACCCGACGTCGCGTATTTGGAGCGCCGACCGCCGGCGCACCAAGTCGATTTGGCCAAGCTCCTCCAGCGCCCGGCGCGGAAAATCGACCATCGCGCCGCGCAAAAACTGATCACCGGCAAACGCGTCCTGATCACCGGCGCCGGCGGGACGATCGGTTCGGAGCTTGTGCGCCAAACCGTGGCCTATGATCCGTCGCGCTTGGCGCTCGTCGACAATTCGGAATTCAATCTCTACGAAATCGATCTGGAGCTTCGCGAAGCGGGCAAGAACGGCGTCATCGTCACGTCGCTCACCGACGTTTGCCGCCGCGAACATCTCGATGCGGTTTTCGACGACGTTCAGCCGGAGGTCGTCATCCACGCGGCCGCCTTCAAACATGTGCCCATCGTCGAACAAAACCGCTGCGCCGGCGCGCTGACGAACGTCCTCGGCGCGAAAAACGTGTTCGACGCGGCGATCGATTGCCGGGCGGAGTCCGTCGTCTTTATTTCGACCGACAAGGCGGTGAACCCGACGAGCTTTATGGGCGCGACGAAGCGCGTCGCCGAACTCTACGCCCAGGCGCTCGACGTCGCGCAAAACGACACGCGCTTCGTGACCGTGCGGTTCGGCAACGTGTTCGGCTCCACCGGCTCCGTCGCCCCGCTGTTTGAACGCCAGATCGCCAGGGGCGGGCCGGTCACGGTCACGCACCCCGACATCTGCCGCTATTTCATGACGACGCAGGAAGCGGTTCAGCTCGTGCTGCAGGCCGCAAGCCTCGACAACGCCGAGAAAAGCGTCGTCACCCATGACGGGCGCGTTTTCGTCCTCGACATGGGCGAGCCGGTGCGCATTCTCGACCTCGCCAAACGCATGATCGAGGCGCACGGCCTCAATCCCGGCGAAGACGTCCAAATCAAATTCACCGGCTTGCGGCCAGGCGAGAAGCTCTTTGAGGAGATCTTTCTCGATACCGACAAACTGGTGAAGACCGGGGCCGACGACGTCCTCTTGGCCTCGCCGGCGATGATCGACTTGCCGCTGTTGAGCCCGCGTCTCGCGGACGTCATCGAAAGCGCGGCGGGCGGCGAGCAGGACGCGCTCGACGAGGCGGTCCACGCGCTCGTGCCGGAGTTCCGCCCGACGGAGGTCGAGGGCGATCCGGCCACGCAAAAACCCTATTCGCGCTGAGCCCGGCGTCGACCGGCAGGCCGGCGCGCGGCCCCGAGCCGCCCACGCCTGACGCGCGTTGATCTTTGGCGACGTCGCGGCTAACCGTGTCGGCTTTTTCAGCGGCGAAGCGGACGCCCGCCGCATCGAAAAGGAGGCCGCGACACCGATGACCGCCCCGTCCGTCAAGCCCGTCAAACGCGCGTTATTGTCCGTATCCGACAAGACGGGGCTGGAAGACTTCGCGCGCCGGCTCGCCGCCTGCGGCGTCGAGCTCGTGTCGACTGGCGGAACCGCGGCGGCCTTGCGCGCCGCCGGGCTCGCGGTGCGCGACGTCTCCGAGCTTACGGGCTTTCCGGAAATTATGGACGGGCGGGTGAAGACGCTGCACCCCGGCGTCCATGGCGGCCTTCTCGCGCGACGCGACGACCCCGGCCATATGGACGCGCTCGCCGTCCACAATCTCGCGGCGATCGACCTCGCCGTCGTCAATCTGTACCCGTTTGAAAAAGTGCGCGCCGACGGCGCCGACTACGCGACGTCCGTTGAGAATATCGACATCGGCGGCCCCGCGATGATCCGCGCGGCGGCGAAAAACCATGGCGACGTCGGCGTCGTCGTGGACCCTGAGGATTACGCCGTCGTCGAGGAAATTGAGCGCGACGGCGGGCTCAGCGATGCAACGCGCCGCGGGCTGGCCGCCGTCGCCTTTGCGCGGACCGCCGCCTACGACGCCGCGATCGGGACGTATCTTCACGGCGAAAGCGACGCCGCCTCCCCGCCGCGCCGCGCGGTCTTCGCCGGCGCCCGCGCCGATATTATGCGGTATGGGGAAAATCCGCATCAGGCGGCGGCGCTTTATCTTACAGGCGACGCGCGCCCCGGCGCCGCACGCGCCCGGCTCGTCCAGGGCAAGGCTCTTTCCTACAATAATGTGAACGACACGGATGCGGCGTACGAATTAATTGGTGAACTGGGAGACGGCGCGCCAGCCATCGCGATCATTAAGCACGCCAATCCGTGCGGCGTCGCCCGCGGCGGCTCGCTTGAAGAGGCCTACGCGCATGCGCTGCGGTGCGACCCGGTCTCGGCCTTCGGCGGCATCGTCGCGGCGAACCGGCCGATCGACGAGGCGACGGCGAAGGCCGTCACCAAGATCTTCACCGAAGTCGTGATCGCGCCCGGGGCGGACGACGCCGCGCTCGAGATATTCCGATCCAAGAAGAACTTGCGCCTGCTTCTCGCGGACGGCTTGCCCGACCCGGCCGCGCCGGGCGATCTCGTGCGGCCGGTTGCGGGCGGCCTTCTCGTGCAGTCGCGGGACGCCGGCCGGATCACGGCGGACGATCTGACGATCGTGTCGAAACGCGCGCCGGACGATCGCGAGATCGCCGATATGGTGTTCGCCTTCGCCGTGGCCAAACACGTCAAATCGAACGCGATCGTCTACGCCAAAGACGGCGCGACGGTCGGGATCGGGGCCGGTCAAATGAGCCGGCTCGACTCAAGCCGCATCGCCGCCCGAAAATCGGAGGACGCGGCCGAAGCGGCGGGGCTTGACGCGTCGCTCGCCGTCGGTTCGGTCGTCGCGTCGGATGCGTTCTTTCCGTTTGCCGACGGCCTTCTCGCAGCGGCCGCGGCGGGCGCGCGCGCAGTTATCCAGCCCGGCGGTTCGGTGCGCGATGAGGAGGTCATTGCGGCGGCGGACGGGGCCGGGCTCGCCATGGCCTTCACCGGCATGCGCCACTTCCGCCACTAAAGCGTCGGCGCTTTAAATTGAGAGAGGCCGACGCTTTAGGGTGTTGTTTTGAGCGCCCGAGCCGGTCTTAGTCCGATCTAATGGTATCGTCCGGCGCTCTAAGCCGTCAAACGAGGCGGACGCGTTCCTCAAGATCGACGAGCTTGCGATTCAGAAGCGACAGTTTGCCGACGCTCATGCCGCGTTCGATTTCCAATTCGACGATGAAGCGATCGTAGCGCTCGAACTGGGCGCTGTGCGCGTCGCGCCAGTCGCCGATGAGCGTCGACGTCCATTCGCCGGGCGCGCCCGACGGCGCCTCGCCGCCCTCGATCAGCGAGGCCGTGAGGCCCGACTGGCGCGTCGCTAAATCTTCCGCAAGGCGACGCAGCGCCATTTTATCGTAATAGTCTGCACGCGGTAGATCGCGGGCGGCGGCGCGGACGACGTCGATAGAAAGCGCCTCGCCGACGGCGAAGAACATTGCGGCCGCGTCGATCGGCGCCCAGCCCGTCTCTCGCGACAAATTCGCGACGTCGAAAACGAGCTCGAGCGACGGCATCAGCGCCGCTTCGACGCCGACGTCGTCGGGCGCGCCAAGCTCGATCCACTGCGCGCGCCGCTCGTCGAGCGTTTTGCGGGCGCGCGGCGGCAAGACGTCCGCAAGACCCGTTTTGATCTCCGAGACGGGCCCGCCATACGCCTCAAGGAAACCGGAAACGCCTTCTTTTTCGAGCACCGCGCCGGTGTTCACCCCCGCCGCAATCCGGTACATCTGCTCACGGAGCAATGTCGACGCTGCATTATAGAGGTCGAGCTGACAGGTTGCGTCGATTTTGTTGTCAAGGCCGTCGACCGCCGCGACGAACGGGCGCAAATCGAGGATGCGGCGCGCCGCCTCGTAAGCCAACGTGATCTCCCCGAAATCGGCGCCGGTGGCGTCGGCCGCGCGATAGGGGAAACTCGGCCCGCAGGAATCGACAATGTCGTTCGCGATGCGGGTCGCGATGATTTCGCGGCGGAGCGGATGCGTGGCGATCTCGGTACGGAATTCCGCGAGACGCTCGGGAAAATAAGCGAACAACTCGCGTTCGAAGACCGGATCGTCCGGCGCGGAGGACGCGACAAGTTCCTCAAAGAGCCAGTTCTTGGCGTAGGCCAACAAAACCGATATTTCGGGGCGCGTCAGGCCTTGATTGCGGCCGCGAAGCGTCGCGATCGCTTCCGTATCCGGCAGGTTTTCGAGCGCCCGGTCGAGCCGTTCGGTCTTTTCAAGAACCGCCATGAGGCGCGCCTGGCTGTCGAGGTCGGCGGGCGCCGTCGCCAGGCGTTGCGACAGGGCGCGGGTTTGCTGATAGTTATGGGCGAGGACGTGCCGCGCGACGGCGTCCGTCATCTCCTCAAGGAGCGCGTTGCGGGCGTCCGCTTCCAGCGCCCCGTTCTCGATGGCTTTCGACAAGAGGATCTTGATGTTCACTTCGTGATCGGACGAATCGACGCCGGCTGAATTGTCGATGGCGTCGGTGTTGACGCGCCCGCCGCGCGCGGCGAACTCGATTCGCGCGGTTTGGGTCACGCCGAGATTGGCGCCTTCGCCGATGACGGAGGCGCGGATCTCGCTCGCGGTCACGCGCACGAGGTCGTTTGCGCGGTCGCCGACGCGCCAGTCTTCCTCGCCGTCGCCTTTAAAATAGGTGCCGATCCCGCCGAGCCAGAAGAGTTCGACGGGCGCGCGCAAAATCGCCTTAATGAGATCGTTGGGAGGCAGACGTTTTTCGGTCAGGCCGAGCAGCTTGCGCATCTCCGCGGAAATCGCGATCGACTTCGATTTTCGCGAGAAAACCCCGCCGCCTTTCGAAATGAGCGCCTTGTCATAGTCCGCCCAACTTGAGCGTTTCAGGCCGAACATTCGTTCACGTTCTGCGAAGCTCGTCTCGGCGTCCGGGTTCGGATCGATGAAGATGTCGCGATGGTCGAAGGCGGCGACCAGGCGAATATGGCGCGACAGGAGCATGCCGTTGCCGAAGACGTCGCCGGACATGTCCCCGACGCCGGCGACGGTGAAGGCCTCGCTTTGAATGTCCTTGCCGATTTCGCGGAAATGCCGTTTGACCGCTTCCCACGCGCCGCGGGCGGTGATGCCCATGTCTTTGTGATCGTAGCCAGCAGAGCCGCCAGAAGCGAAGGCATCATCGAGCCAAAAGCCGTGCTCCTGGGCGATACCGTTGGCGGTGTCGGA
>JBCCZS010000005.1:0-40772 GCA_039187035.1 Pseudomonadota bacterium
GCCCGCCGCGCCCTCGCCGCTTGCGATTGAAGCGGCGATCGCGAGCGTCCACGCCGCCGCCCCGGATTGGGCGCAGACGGATTGGTCCGCCCTCGTCGCGCTTTACGACGCCCTCGCCGCGCGCACGCGATCGCCGGCCGCGATCGTCAATGCGAGCGTCGCGCAGACGGCGGCGGGCGATCCGCAGGGCGCGCTCGCGCGGCTCGACGCCCTGAACGAGGCCGCGCGCGCGGGCGTGCGCGCCGGTTATTGGGCGGCGCGCGCAACGGCGCTTCAGAAATTAGGGAACGACGCGGCGGCGTCGGCCGCGCGCGCCGAAGCCTTGAGGCCGCCGGCGGTCGGCAAGCCGGGCGGCGGCGTATCGAGCCCGATGCGCGCCCACCTGGAAGCGCAGCGCCGGCTTTACGGCGACGACGACGACGAGGCGACGGCGTAGAGCGCGCCCGGCGCCGTCGGCTTGACGCGCGGGGCGCGGATGCGCGCCGCATAAAGCGGCGGGGGCCGCCAGCCCGGCGGTTCCGGGTAAATAAAGCCGACGACGCGATAATCGTGGAGCCCCCAGGTCCCCGTCGGGGCGTGCCAGACGTTGACGCGACTCCAGTCGCCGTCCGCCGAGGCGTCGCGCACCGGGACGCCGCGGGCGACGTCGCCGCGGTTGAGCCAATTCGCATGGTCGATGCGCAACTCGCCGACGCTGCGGCCGTCGTCACGCACCGCGCGCACGACCGCCACGTGGCCGCGCGACGGATCGCGCTTGCCCGCCAAAACGAGAACCGCGCCCGGCGCCGGCGTGCGGCCGCGCGCGTAGCGGTCGGCCGCAAGGGCCCACCAGCGACCGGCGTCGCCGCGCAGGTCGACGCCCGACTGCGCGCGCGCGAACGGCACGCATTGGAGATCGGCCTCTTGGTGCTGAATGGAAACGCCGTCCGGCCCCGCGAACGCACGGGTCGACGAGCCGGCGGCGCAACCGGCCGCCGCCCACACAACAACTACGCCCATCGCCGCCCGTACGCTCACGAAACGGAGTTAACCACACACGGGGGCGGGCGTCATCGGTCCGCTGACGTCCACGGGGGTCCGCAGGGGCCCCGGGGCCATGAAATTCTCGTCAGGGGTTGAAAGTGTCGGAGGCGCGTCGCGGCGGGAAGATCCCGGGGGCTGGGGGCGATGATGAAAAACCGGAACGACCCGGCGTCGCTCCTCCGACGAAGCGAACGTGGCGGCCAATTGGGGCGCGCTCACGGATCAATTAAGGCGATTTTGGGAATAACGCTTTGATAACCTTTCGCGGGATGCGTGCGCGCCGGCCGGCGGGTCGCCGGCTTGCCAAAACGTCGCAGCCGTCGGATGGTTCGGCGATGGACGCACGCTCAGCTCCCGAAATCGCGTCGTCCGGCCGAGCGCGCGGCGGCGATCAGACGGTCGCCTTCACGCGCGGTGAACTCACGCGCATTCTGGCGCTATACGGGCAGTTCGTGGCGGCCGGCGATTGGAAAGACTACGCAATCGATTTGATGCGCGATGCGGCGGTGTTTTCGGTGTTTCGCCGCGCCTCCGAGGCGCCGCTCTATCGCATCGAAAAACGCCCCCGGCTCGCGCGCAAGCAAGGCATGTGGTGCGTCGTCTCGATGAGCGGCCAAGTGCTCAAGCGCGGTCACGACCTCGGCCAGGTTCTGCGCGTCTTCGATCGCCAACGCTTGCGCCTGGCGCCTTAGCGGGCGGCGAACCGCCCCCGGATAGCGGTGCGAACAGCCGACACGATTGTCGCCTCAACGCCCGCCGGCGCGCCTTCGGCCCGCCACGCGATCGTCTGGGCCGCAAGGTGCGCCGCGCCGCCAAGCGCAATGTCGACGACCAAACGCACGGCCGCGGGGGCCGTGACGACGACGTCCAATTGCGGGCGCACCACAAAGAAATAGATCGCCATGCCTGCGCACCCTGCGAACGAACGCCGCGCGGCCCATAACGGATCGAAAAAGCCGGCCCCGGAAACGCGCCGGTAAATCTCCAGATTCAACAGACAGTGCGCCAAACCTGTGATCGCCGCCGCCCAGGCCGCGCCGAGAAGTCCGTATTGCCAGGCCGAGAGGATAAAGATCGGGGTGCGCACGAAAAAGAAGATCATTTCGCGGAAGAACGCATAGCGCGTCTTGTCGTTCGCCATCGCGTAATACTGCGTCGACGACAGCAACGTATGCAGACCGACGACCGGCGAGAGGATCTGGATGACCGGAACGGCGCCGAGCCAGCGCTCGCCGAGCATCAACGGAATAAGGTCGGCCGCGACGAACGCGAACCCGAGCGACGCCGGCAAGGCCGCCGCGCCGAGCGCCGCGACGCCGCCGAGATAGGTGCGCCGCATCGCCTCGCTACGCCCTTCGAGCGACGAAAAGCCCGGGAAGATCGCGCGCGCGACGGTCGCGGCGAGCTCCGTTCCCGGAAGGTCGGAGAGCTGAACGCCGATATAAAATGCGCCCGCGTTCGATTGCCCGAGAAGCCGGGCGACGATCAACGCGTCGATCTTGTTGTTCAGCGCGGCGAAAAACGAAACGCCCGCAAGCCAACTCGTAAACGCGAAGACGCGATCGAACGCCGCAAACGACAGACGCGGCCGATAGGGGCGCAGGACGTACGACAAAACGAGCTGGACGAGGCCGCCGACGACGAGCCCCAAAATGATCGCCCAATAGGATCGAAACGCGACGGCGACGGCGACCGAAACGCCGACGCCGGCAAGCTTGTTGAGCGTCGTCGCCCAGAACTCGCGCGAAAAATCGAGATCGCGCTCAAACTCGAAAAATTTCGGGTTCGCTAGACCGACCGCAAGCGGATAAACTGCGACGCCAAGGAACACCCAAAACAGACGCGGATCGCCGAAAAACGCCGCCGCGAACGGCGCGGCGACCGCCAGAAGACCGGCGACCAATACGCCGCGCAGAACCCCTAAGGTGAACAGCGTGTCGAGTTCGCGCCGCCCCGCGTCGCGGAACCGCACCACCGCTTGGCCGACGCCGACGTCGGAAAACCCTTGCAAGAGCTGCATGGCCGTGACCGCGACCGCGACAAGGCCGAAATCCTCCGGCGCGAGAAGGCGCGCCAAAACGATGGTGTTCAGAAATCCGAGAAGCCGAACGGCGAGACGGCCGGCCCCGAGCCACCCGGCGCCCCGTGCGACGCGCGCGCCGACGCCCGCCGCCGGGTCGTCGCCTGCGGGCGCGCCGATCGTCTCTTGGCCGGCGTCGAGCGTCGACATCATCCCTCGCGAACTGGGCGCGCCCGGCCGTTAACCGAGCGACGTCGCGCAGGATTAGTACTCGTTGTCTTGACCCAGGATTAAGCCGCCGTCGGTTTCGTTCGCCAGCCCGCGATCGCCGCACGACAGGTAGCCCTGCCGCCAACCGGCGCGATACGCCTCGTCGTTCTCAAACAAGTAGGCGTCGCGCTGCTTGCGGCGGTCGAAGCTGCGGGCTTCGTTCGTCGCCGTGGCGCATCCGTCGCCGACGCCGACCTGGAAGTTCGGCTCTTCGGCGAGCCGCTGCGCATTCTCCGAAACGCATCCGGCCGCCGCCGCCGCGGCGACCGCCGCCACGACCGCCGCAAGAAATTTGATGCTCGTCGCCATCACGCAAACCGCCCCTCAACGCCGCCGGCGCGTCCGATACGACGCCCGAAACGACGGCTTTTTTACAAGCGCCCCGGGGCGCTCGCCGGCGCGCACCGCCGACCCGGTCATCATAGGCGCGCGCCGATCCGTGTCACGGGAATTCGACCCGTCGCGCGCACGCCAATCCACGCGCGATCGGAAAGACCGCGTTAACTTTGCCGCCTCACAATAAGCCGCGATGCGCCGTTTCGAGGCGCCCGTCCGCGACGGGCGCGCGAAGAGCGCAGCCGTCATGAGCAACGCCGCTGGAGAACCCGGGCGCGATGTCGACCGACCGACCGAGCTTTCACGACGCGACCGGCGGCGATGCGCCGGCTCCGCCGCCGCCGCCGCCCGACGCGGCGGCGATCGCAGCCGTCGAGGCCCAGCTGGACGATCAAGAGGCGGGCGAGGCGCGCGCCATGCGCACCGCCGTCGGCTTTACGCTCGCGGATCTCATCGTGTTGCCTGCGGGCCGCATCTCCGCCAACGAACGGTCGGTCTGCGCGGACATGCTGTTGCAGGTGTTGATGAAGCTCGACGAGGACGAGCGCGCCGACATCGCCCGCCGAATTTCGCGCGTCGCCGAGTGCCCGCCGGCGCTCATGCGCTTTTTTCTGTTGGACACGCCGATCGTCGCCGAACCGATTTTGCGCGACGTCGACCATGCGCCGGACGCCCTGTTGATCGAATGCGCGCGTGAAGGGGTCACGGCCCACCGCGCGCACATCGCCAAGCGCACGAACGTGTCGTCGTCGGTGATCGACGCGCTGGTTGAGTTCGCCGAAGTCGCCGTCGCGCGCACGATCTTACAACGCAGCGACGTGACGCTGTCGCCGATCGCGGTCGAGCGGCTCGTCGCAATTTCAGCCGGCGACCCGGAGCTGCAAACGGCGCTCCTGCGCCGGCGGGAAATCGAGCCGGCGCATGGCTTTTTGATGTTTTGGTGGGTGCGCGGCGAACGCCGACGCCGGATCCTGTCGCGCTTTTCGATCGACCGCGGCGTCATCCAGGAAGCGTTCCGCGACCTCTACCCGAAAGTGTTTCAAGCCGACGCGCCGGATCCGGTGGTCAAGGAAATCCTCGTTATGAACGATCGCCGCCACCAACCGCGCGGACCGAACGGCGACCGCCTATCGCCGGACATGGTCAAAAAGGCGCTGTCGCTCGCCTATAAAAACCCCACGCAAGAGGCGATCGCCGCCGTGGCGATCGTCGCCGGCGTGTCGCGCGAGCTCGCCGGTCGGATTTTGCGCGACGAGGACGGCGAGCCGTACGCCGTCTTGTGCAAAGCGTCCGGCATCTCCCGAGACGACTTTTACAGTTTCGTCCTGATGGGCGAGGACGGGGGCGCCGAACGCGCCGATCCGTCCGACGTATCCGAAGAAGCGCGTGAGCGCGCGGAAGATCTGCTCGCGGTCTTCGACGCGATGGCCCGCGACTTTTCGCGCGCGGTCATGCGTTACTGGGATTGGAAGGGCAATCCGCGTTTGTCGCGCGTTTCGGTGATGATGGAAGGCGGCGATCTCACGGCGTAATCGGCGCCGAAACGACGATCGCACGACAGGCGCGGCGCGGCGACGCACCCTGCCGCTCCAGTTTTAGCATTCGACTTAAACGGCGTTTAAACGCCCGGCGTCATAGTCCGCGCCGCGTTGGGGGCGCGGCTTGCGTATCTAGCCCGCCTCCGGCGCGACTTTGCGCCCCCCGTTTCACGCCATTCGCCCGCCGCGCAAGCGCGTCGGCATAGCCGGCTGAATTCCGGGCCGTTTCCCACGACTGCGCAGAACCTCCTCGCGCTGTTGATCTGCGATGACCGCGCCGGTATTGCCGATGCGAAAAATGCGCTTGGCTGCGGTTCCTCGCCGCGCCGCGCTCAAAGATACGGCGTGGGAGCGATGGGGCGCTTTCTAACTTTAAGCGTGGTGCTGGCCGTCATCTGGCTCCTCCTGTCGGGCTATTTCGACAAGCCGTTGCTGTTGTTTTTCGGGGCCGTATCGGTCCTCTTCACCGCGTGGATCTCGGTACGCGCCGGCGTCGTCGACGGCGAAGGCGTGCCGACGGGGCTGATGCCCGGCATCTTCGCCTACTGGGTCTGGCTCGCCGGGGAGATCGGCAAGTCGAACGTCATCGTCGCCCGCCAGGCGCTCGCGATCACGCCGAAGCTTTCGCCGAAGATGGTCAAAGTGCCGATGCCCCCGCGCAGCGCCGCCGGCATCGCGACCTACGCCAACTCGATCACGTTGACGCCGGGAACGGTCAGCGTCGACCTGGAGCCAGACCACCTCCTCGTCCACGCGCTGACGGAAGACCTCGCCGACGAAAAAGCGCTGATCGACATCGGCGAACATGTCGCGCGGCTTGAGCACGGGCCCGAGGTCGACGGCGCGCGCGGGACGCCGCGCTGATGTTCTCCGTCGCCGCCGTCGCCGTCGTCACCGCCATGGCCGTCGCGCTTGCGCGCGCGTTTCTCGGCCCCACGCTTTACGACCGCGTCCTCGCCGGGAACTCGTTCGGCACCAAGACCGTCTTGCTCATCGGGCTCATGGGCTTTTTGACCGGGCGCCCGGATTTTCTGGATATCGCGATCCTATATGCGCTCATTAATTTTGCGGCGCTCGTCGCGATCTTGAAATTCTTCCGCTATCGGACGTTGTCGGTCTCGATGTCAGGGCAAGAAACCGACAAACCGGAATTCGCGACCGACGCGCACCCCGACGGGCCGGGCGGCGAGCCCGCCCCAACGCCGGACCCAAAACCGGACCCCGCGCCCAACGAAGCGCCCGACCGGGCACCGGCCGCGCCCGGCCCCAAACCGGAGCCCGCCGAATGACGCTCGACCTCGTCCTCGACATTCTCTCCTGGGCGCTGTTTCTCGTTGGCGGCGTCGCCGTCGTCGCCGGCGCCGTCGGCATTTTGCGCTTTCCGGACTTTTACACCCGCGTGCACGCCGCCGGCGTCACCGACACGGCGGGCGGGGAACTCATCCTCCTCGGCATGTTGCTGCAGGCGCCGACTTGGCTCGTCGCCGTCAAGCTCGGCTTCATCGGCTTTTTCTTGTTTTTCACAAGCCCCGTCGCGACCCATGCGCTCTCCCACGCGGCGTGGGTTTCCGGCTTGAAGCCCCGCCTCGGGCCCGATCTGAAATACGAGGACGACTAATGGCCCCGAACGCGTTGATCGCCGCGGCGGCGGAAACCGTCGCGCCCGCCGCCTCGAACGGGGCGGCCGAAACGGCGGAGACGTTGACGACGTCGCCGATCGTCGCGCTCGAAGTCGCACTTCTCTTTATGCTGATCATCGTCGCTTACGTGATGCTGAAGTCGCGGCATTTGTTTGCGGTGGTCATGCTGTCGGGCATTTATTCGCTGCTCACCGCCTCGTTTTTCGTGGCCCTCGACGCGGTGGACGTCGCCTTCACCGAAGCGGCCGTCGGGGCCGGCATTTCGACCGTCTTGATGCTGGCCGGCATGCTGCTCACCGCGCGGCGCGAAAAACCCGCAACGCCGGGCCGCGCGCCGGTCGCGCTCGTGACGGTAATTTTGACCGGCGCGGCGCTCGTCTACGCGACGATCGACATGCCGGCGTTCGGCGACCGCTATTCGCCGGCGAACGCCGGGGTCGGCCAGACCTATGTGGAGCGCACGCCGAAGGACATCGACGTCCCGAACATCGTCACCGCGGTGCTGGCGAGTTACCGCGGGTTCGACACGCTCGGCGAGACGACCGTCGTCTTCACCGCCGGTCTTGCGGTGATGTTGCTCCTCGGCGTCGGGGCGGCGCGCGGCGGGCGGGCCGTCGCTGATCGGCCGCCGGACGGCGACGACGCCGAAACAGAAGCCGGCGCGCAACGCGAAGGAGACGCCGGTGGACGTTGAACATCTCATCCTGCGCGTCGTCGTCAAAACGCTCTTTGCGCCGATCATTCTTTTCGGGCTTTACGTTCAATTTCATGGCGATTACGGGCCCGGCGGCGGGTTCCAAGCGGGCGTCATCATTGCAGTCGCCTTCATCTTGCACGCCCTCGTCTTCGGCCTCGACGCGACGAAAAAGGCCGTGCCGGAGACCGTCCTAAAATGGTTGATGGCGTTCGGCGTGTTGTTGTTCGCCGGCACCGGCGTCGCGACGATGCTGCTCGGCGGCGGCTATCTCGGCTATACCGAAATCGCGCCGCAATCGACGCACCATGCGGGCCAGCATTACGGCATTTTGATCGTCGAGCTCGGCGTCGGGATCGCCGTCGCCGCCACCATGTTGATGATCTTCTACAATTTCGTCGGGCGCGAGCCGGAAATCGATCCGGAAGACTGGTGAGCGCGGCGCAATGATCGAATTCGTTCTCGAACGCTACAATTATTGGATCTTCATCATCCTGATGATGACGGGTCTCTATATCGTCATCAGCCGCGGCAATCTCGTTAAAAAAATCATTGGACTGAACGTTTTCCAGACGTCCGTTTTCATCTTTTATATCTCCATCGGCAAAATCGTCGGCGGCACCGCCCCGATTTTCATTGAAGGCCATGGCGGCGGGCATGGGCATGGGGACGACGGGCACGGGGAGGACCACGGCGCGGCCGCCGGCGACCCTGGCGGATCGCACGCGCAGGAAAGCGCCGGCCTCCACGACGCCCCCGCGAACGACGCGGCCCCTGCGGCCTATTCGGTAGGAGCGCCCGCGTCGGACGACGCAAGCGGGGACGCCGGCGAGGCCGCGAGCCTGCACGTCGTCAACGCCGTCGGGGTCGACGCCGAGGAGACCGCAAACGCGCTGTTGGCGGCCGACGCCGCCCCGATCTTTGCAGCGGCTGAAAACGCCGACGCGACGCCGACAGCCGGAGGCGCGCATGGGGCCGAGAGCGCGCATGGCGTCGACGGCGCGCACGGGGCCGCCGAGGCCGTTGCGGACGTCGTTTACACCAACCCCCTGCCGCACGTGTTGATCCTCACCGCGATCGTCGTCGGCATCGCCACCACCTCCGTCGGCCTCGCCCTCGCCGTGCGCATCCGCGAGGCCTACGGAACGATCGAGGAAGACGAATTGAACGTCGACGACCAAATCGCCGAATTCGGCCACGCCGCCGGCGACGCGGAGGGCGCGCCGACGTGACGTTCCTCGACCAACTGCCCGTCCTGCCGATCGTCGTCCCGCTTTGCGCGGCGCCGATCGTCATCCTGCTGCCGGCGGGCCGCGCGCCGTGGGTCGTCTCGACGCTCGTCGTTTGGACGACGTTTTATTTGTGCGCGCGCCTCCTCGCCGCGGTGCCGGACGGCGGCGCCCTGTCCTATGCGCTCGGCGATTGGGCCCCGCCCATCGGCATCGAATACAGAATTGATCTCGCGAACGGCATTATCCTCACGCTGGTCTCGGGGATCGCGTCTCTCGTCCTGCCGTTCTCGTTCAACAGCATAAAATCCGAGATCGACGACCGTCAGCTATCGAACTTTTTCGGCGCGCTCCTCATCTGCATGACCGGCCTGATGGGCGTTGCGATCACCGGCGACGCGTTCAACGTCTTCGTGTTTCTCGAGATCTCGTCGCTATCGACCTATGCGCTGATCGCGCTCGGGGCGCGCGCCGACCGCCGGGCCCTGACGGCGTCGTTCAATTACCTCGTGATGGGCACGATCGGCGCGACGTTCTTCGTCATCGGCATCGGGCTTTTGTATCAAGCGACCGGCACGCTCAATATGGCGGACTTACACGCCAAGCTCGCCGGTCAAGACAATCGCGTCGTTCAGGCCGGCTTCGCTTTTATTATCGTCGGCATGGGCCTGAAAGCGGCGATGTTCCCGATCCACCTGTGGCTGCCGAACGCGTACACCTACGCCCCGTCCGCGGTTTCGGCGTTCGTCGCCGCGACGGCGACGAAGGTCGCGATCTACGTCCTGGTGCGGTTCATTTACACCGTATACGGCCTCGACTTTTCGTTCATGCAGGAGGCGTTCCTTTACATCTTCCTGCCGATCGGGATCGTCGGGATGTTCGGCGCCTCGACGGTCGCGATCTTCCAGGAGGACGTCAAACGCCTCCTTGCTTACTCGTCCGTCGGACAGATCGGCTACATCCTGTTGGGGATCGGTCTCGGCACGCAGGCGGGCCTCTCCGCCGCGCTGGTCCATCTGGTCAACCACGGCCTGATGAAAGGCGCGCTCTTCATGGCGGTCGCCTGCGTCGTTTACCGGCTCGGCTCGAAAAACTGCCACGCGTTCGAAGGCCTTGCGCGGCGCATGCCGTTCACCGCGGCCGCGTTCATTTTCTCCGGACTGTCGTTGATCGGCGTGCCGCTCACCGTCGGGTTCGTCTCCAAATGGCAGCTCCTGAAAGCAAGCTTTGAAGCGGACTACGCGTTCGTGGGCTTCCTGATCGTCGCGAGCTCGTTCCTGGCGGTCATTTATGTCGGCCGCATCGTCGAGTTGATCCTCCTGCGCCCGGCGCCGACGGAGGGGCCCTATGCCGGCGACGTCAAAGAGGCCCCGGCGCTGATGGTCGTCCCGATGCTGCTGCTCGTCGCGGCCAACATCTATTTCGGCGTGCAGACGGAATTCACCGCCTCGATCGCGGACGCCGCCGCCGCGGCGTTGACCTCGGGAGCGCGCTGACATGGTCTCGCCCGAACTCGCGATCCCGCTGTCGCTCGTCTTGCCGATCGTCGGCTGCTTTTTCATTTGGCTGTTCGGCAAACAGCCGAACCTGCGCGAAGGGGCGACGCTGACGACCGCGGTCGTTCTGTTGTTTTTAGCGGTTACGATCTTCAGCGCCGTGGGCGCCGGGGCGCGGCCGGACTATGTCGCCTTCGACGTCTTGCCGTCGCTGCCCATTGCGTTCCGCGTCGAGCCGCTCGGCGCGCTCTTCGCGCTCATCGCCGCCGGGCTCTGGTTGGTCAATTCCGGCTATTCGATCGGCTATATGCGCGGCCATGACGAGCCGCACCAGACGCGGTTTTACATGTCGTTCGCGGTCGCGATTTCCTCCGCGATCGGCGTCGCCTTCGCCGCGAACCTCTTTACGCTGTTTATCTTCTACGAAGTCTTGACGCTCTCGACCTTCCCGCTCGTCACCCATAAAGGCGACGCCTCGGCGCGGCGCGGCGGGCGCATCTATCTCGGCATTTTGATGGGCACGTCGATCGGCCTTCTCTTGCCGGGGATCGCTTGGATCTACGCGATTACGGGGACGACGGACTTTTCGGCGGCGCCGGGCGGGATCCTCGCGGCGCATGTCGACGACGTCGCCCCGATCTTGCCCTTACTGCTCGGTCTTTTCGCGTTCGGCGTCGGCAAGGCGGCGCTCATGCCGATCCACCCGTGGCTGCCGAACGCGATGGTCGCGCCGACGCCCGTCTCAGCGTTTCTGCACGCCGTTGCGGTCGTCAAGGCCGGCGTTTTCTCCGTTTTGAAGATCGTGATCTATATTTTCGGCGTCGACTTTCTCGCCGAAACCGGCGCGGCGGCGCCCTTTATGTGGATCGCGGGCGGATCGATCCTCGTCGCGTCGATCGTCGCGATGCAGAAAGACAATCTCAAAGCGCGCCTCGCCTATTCCACCGTATCTCAGCTTTCTTACGTAACGCTCGGCGCGATGCTGGCGACGTCCATGGGCGTCGTCGGCGGCGCGATGCAGATCGCCGCACACGCCCTCGGCAAAATGACGCTCTTCATGTGCGCCGGGGCCATCTATGTCGGGGCGCACAAGACGCTCGTCTCGGAAATGCGCGGGCTCGGGCGCACAATGCCGATCACCTTCGCGGCGTTCTTCGTCGGCGCGATGTCGATCGTCGGCCTGCCGCCTTTATCGGGCTCGTGGCCCAAATTCTTCTTGATGCTCGGCGCGGCGGACGCGGGTCAAATGGCGATCATCGTCATTTTGATGATTTCGTCCGTCCTCAACGTAATCTATCTCCTGTCGATCCCGGTGCAGGCCTTCTATCTGTCGCCGGAAACGACGGCGGACGGGCGCGCGCTCGGCGCGAAGAGCGCGGCGGTCGATTGGTCGGCCATCAAAGAAGCGCCTGTCTTGTGCGTCGTTCCGCCGGTCGTCACGGCGCTCGGCGCTCTGGCGCTGTTCTTCTTCGCCGACCCTTTGTTTCACTATCTCCAACCGCTCGTGGAGAGCGCGCCGTGAGCGACGCCCCCGCAGACGCCGGCTGGTCGCTCCGCGCAGCGCTCGTCATTTTCGGCGGGCTAATGGCCGTCGTCGTGCTCGTCATCGCCGTCGGCGTACGGATTTTCGATCGCTTTGACACCGTCACTGAGCTCTTAATCGGCGCGATCGTGTTTATTACGGTCGCCGGGCTCAACGGCGCCGTCATCTGGTATTTGCATTCCATGTCGCCGAAACGGGAGGGCGAGGATGGCTGATCACCCGGACGTGCCGGAAAGCGAACGCGACGCGCCCGGCTGGGCGGAGAACAAAGACTTCATCCGCCTGTTTCTCATCGGCTTGGCGGCGGCCTCCATCCTCGCCGCGCTCGCCGGCTTCGTGCCGGCCTGGCAGAAAAAGCACCCGCATTTCCCAGCCGAAGAGATCCCCGTTTTCTTCGCGTTCTGGGGCTTTGCGTCCTTCATGTTCATCGTGCTCGTCGGTCAGCACTTGCGCAAATTCGTGAGCCGCGAGGAGAGCTATTATGACGACCGCGAATAATCTGTTCGCCGCGCTCATCCTAAACCCGGCGATCTTGTTGACCGTCGGCGCGATCGCCGCGGCGGCGACGCCGGCGTCGGCACGCCGCTACATTATGCTGGCGGCCGTCGGCGGCAGCGCGCTGCAATTGTCGCTGCTCGGCCTCGGCGATTACGGCGCCCTGACGATCTTCGGCAAAGACGTCGTCATGCTGCGGATCGACCCGCTATCGCGCATATTCGCCGTCGTCTTCCACATCGCCGTCGCGCTCAACGTTATTTATGCGTGGCACGAGAAAAGCCGCGCGCAGGACTTCGCGACCCTCGCCTACCCGGCGTCCGCGCTCGGCGGGGTCCTCGCCGGCGACTTCATCACGCTGTTCGTGTGGTGGGAGATCGCGGCGATTACGTCCGTGTTCCTCGTGTGGGCGCCCGGAACGCGCGCGACCTATTTGTCCGGCATCCGCTATCTCGCGGTGCAAATCCTGTCCGGCGTGTTGTTGCTCGGCGCGGTGGTGTTGATTTACCGCGAGACCGGCTCGCTCATGTTCGAGTATGTGGGCCTGCGCGATGCGGACGGCGCGGTTAAATTCTCCGGCCTCGTCTTATTCCTGGCGTTCGGCGTGAAGAGCGCCTTCCCGCTCCTGCATAACTGGGTGCAGGACGCCTACCCCAAGTCGACCCTGTCGGGGACGATCGTCCTGTCGGTCTTTACGACGAAACTCGCCGTGTACTCGCTCGCGCGCGGTTTCCCGGGGACGACGGAGCTCGTTTATATCGGCGCGGTGATGACGATCTTCCCGATCTTCTTCGCCCTGATCGAAAACGATTTGCGCAAAGTTCTGTGCTATTCGATCAACAACCAGGTTGGCTTTATGGTGATCGGCGTCGGCGTCGGTTCGGCCGCCGCGTTGAACGGCGCCGTCGGCTACGCGTTCACGAACATCATCTTTGAGAGCCTTTTGTTCATGGCGGTCGGCGCGGCGATGTATCGGACCGGGTCGTCGAAAGCGCTCGACCTCGGCGGGCTCTATAAATTTATGCCGATTACGATGGTGTTCGCGGTCATCGGCGCCCTGTCGATTTCCGCGTTTCCCGGGTTCGCGGGCTTCGTCACCAAAGGGCTCATCATCGACGGGGCGGCGGAAAGCCATATTCCGTTTGATTTCGTCATTTGGGGCGTCTTGCTCTTTGCGTCGGCGGGCGTCCTTGAGCACGCGGGTATTAAGATCCCCTATTTCACGTTCTTCAACACGAACCACGCACCGCCGAAGCGCGTTTTCGTGCAGGAAAAAACCCCGCCGACCATGATGCTCGCGATGGGAATCTCAGCGACGCTGTGCATTCTGATCGGCCTCTTCCCGGAACCGCTCTACGCGCTGATGCCCAACCAGGAGCAAATCAAAGAGTACCATCCGTACTCGGCCTACCATATCGTCGAACAGCTCCAGCTGCTCTTGTGGGCCGTCCTCGCCTTCGCCGTCCTCATCATCATGAAATGGTATCCGGCCGAAGTCCCGTCGACCAATCTCGATACGGACTGGTTTTATCGCATCCCGGGGCGGGCCTTTCTCGGCTGGGCGTCGGCGGCGACGGGCGCGGTCTGGAACGGGGCGTGGTCGATCGCCCTGTCGCGGGTCAACGCGGTCATGGCGCGCGTTTACGCGTTCCACGGGCCGGAAGGACAAATGGCCCGCTCCTGGCCCATCGGCTTTATGGCGATGTGGACCGCCGTCGTCCTCGGCTTCACGCTTGTCCTGGCGTTCGTCGCCTAAGCGGGCCTTGCGGCGCGCGCGGCGACATGGTCCGTTCGCACGCGTAACGACAATGGGCGGCGTTCTATGGGGCAGTCATTTTTTATCGCGGGTCTGGCGGCGTTGGCGACGATCGCCGCGGCCCGCGCCGACGTCCTGACCGAGGCCGAACGCGCGGCGGTCGGCGACGCGGCGGCGGCCTCGCCGACCCTAGCCGGCGCGGTTCTCGTCGGCGACGCGACGGGCGCGAACAGTTTCGTCCCGGTGGGCGTCGATCCGGCGGACGGCGCGCCCTACGCGCCGGACGATACGTGGCGCTGGGCTTCGGTCACCAAACAGATCCTCGCCGTCCTCGTCATGCAAGACGTCGAAGCCGGGCGCTACGGGCTTGACGCCTCGCTCGGCGACGTCGCGCCGGAATTCTCCGTACCCGGCGCTGAGGCGGTCACCGTTGAAGATTTGCTGCGCCATACGTCCGGCCTCGGCGCACCCGCGGCGCTTCCGGCGTCAACCGACGTCGACCCGGTCGCCCATTGCGCCGTCAAACGGCGCGCAAAACCGAAGACCCGTTTCGCCTATAACAATTGCGACTTCGTGCTTCTGGGCGCGATCACCGAGCGCGCGAACGGTCGGCCGTGGCCGGACCTTCTCCGGTCGCGCATTTTCGAACCGGCGGGCATGGCGGGAACGCGCGTCGCGACGGCGCTCGGCGAGGACGGCGCCGTCACCGGGTACGTCGCCGAAGGTCAACCGGAAGACGCAACGCACCCGGCGCTCTACGGTGCGGCCGCAGCCCTTTACGGACCGCCCGCCGACCTCGTCCGCTTCAACGCGGCGCTCGCCGGCGGCCGGCTTCTGGGCGCGGCCGCACGCGCGCAGTTGTGGGACGGCGATCCCGCATTCGGCTACGTCGCGCTCGGCGCGTGGAGTTTTGAAGCCCCGCTGGCTGGTTGCACGGGCCCCTTACGCCTTATCGAAAGGCGCGGCGCGGTCGGCGGCGTACAGGCGCGCAACTTCATCGCGCCGGACCGCGGGCGCTCCGTCGTCATCTTCGCAAACCGCGCCGACCAGGACTTCGGCGAGGTGTGGATGGGGGCGGGTCTGTCGTACGACGTGCTCGCCGCCGCGTTATGCGCCGCCGGCTGAACGCCGCCCCCGCGCGCCGACGGCTAGGCGCCGGCGGGTGCGGCTTCGGCGGCGAGCGCCGGCTCGATGAAAGCGTCGAATTCGGCCCAAAATGCGTCCCGAACCTCATCGCGTTCCATCATGATCTCATGCAACGCGTCGGCGATAATCCGCCGCGTGATCAACGGCGAGCGCGCGTCGAGTTCGGCGTGGCTTTCATTATCGACGATGACGTCTTTTTCGCCGCTTACGATCAATGTCGGCGTCACGAGCTGATCGAGACGGCCCGGCGCGTGGAGATCTTGCTCCGTATCAAGAGCGGCGCGCAGCCAGCCGAATGTCGGCTCGCCGAGGGCCGCGTCCGGGTCGGCCTCTTTAAGGCGCCGGAACCGGTCGTGCCGCGCGGGGTCGGAGGTGAACAAATTACCCTCGAACGTCTCGGAATGGTCGGGCCCGGCGGGGAGCGTCGCGCCGGTCAGTCCGGCGGCCGCAACGCCGCGCACCAAAAGCGGCACGCCCAGCCGGCGCAACGTCGGAGCGTAAATCCGCGTCATCGGCGCGCACAAAACGGCCGCGACGAACGTCCGATCGCCGTCGGCGAGGCGTTGGAGACACGGCGCCCCGCCCATCGAATGGGTCAGCAAAATATAGGGACCGCGAAAGCGCGGCTTGACGAGCCCCTCGATCAGACGATCGAAATCGTCTCGAAAGACGGCGAAGTCCTCGACGTGTCCTTTCGCGCGATCGGGCAACGGTCGGTCCGAAAGCCCTTGGCCGCGCCAATCCTTTGTGACGACCGCAAACCCCCGATCCGTTAACTCACGGACCACCTCGAAGTACTTTTCGATAAACTCCGTACGCCCGGAAACGAGCACGACGCATCCGCGCGCCGGGCGCTCGCTCGGAAAGACGGCCGCGCGCACCGCGCCGCCGTCCACAGGGAAGTCGATCGCCTCTCCGCCTTCGGGAACGGGGTTATTCTCGATACGAATAAAATCGGCTATGTCTGGTTCTCCATAATCAGACGCGCCATCACGGCCATGTCGCCGCGGATATCAAGGCGGCCGGAAAGGTAGGCGGCGACGAACGCGCGCTCGCCCGTTAAGACGCGCTCCATCGTCGCCGGCCCGGCGCGCCACACGCATCGGGCGGCCTCGCCGGCCGGCGCATGCGTGGAGACCGTCGGCGGCTGGCTGCGCCCATCGACCCAGAACCGGACCGGCTGATCGGCGTCGATCAGGATTTCCAGAACGCCGTCGAACGCGCGCGCGAAGGCGAATTCCGCCGCCGCGGCGAGGTCCGGCGACAAGGCCGGCGCGGCGTCGGCGTTCGACGCCTCTCCGCGGTCGGCGCCCGTCATCGCGCGGCGTCCGCCCCGGCGGTCATTCCGCTGCGGGTTTGCGAAAGCGCAGCGTCATGCGGTCGCTTTCGCCGATCGCGTCATAGGCGGCGCGGTCGAAATCGGCGGCCGGCGGCTCGCCGGCGTTCGCGCTCGACCGGCGTACCGGCGGAAGCGTCCAAACGCCGAACGGATGGTCTTTCGTGTCGTTCGGGTTGGCGTTGATTTCCGAGGCCTCCTCAAAGACGAAGCCGGCTCCGGCGGCGAGCGCCATAACCGTTTCTTCCGCGACGTAGCCCGTTCGCGGGCTGACGTCCGGCCCGTCCGCGCGGTGCTCGACGACGCCGAGGACGCCGCCGGGCTTCAACGCGTCGTAAAACTGTTTGAAAGCGCTTTCGGCGTAATCGCTCGCGGTCCAGTTGTGGACGTTGCGGAACGTGACGACGACGTCCGCGCTCCCGTCCGGCGCGATGTCGCTCTCCTCGCCGCCGAGGACGGTGATGGCGACGTCCCCGTAAAGGTCGAGGTTGCTCCCGTACTTTTCTTCAAACGCCGTGATCGCGCGCGCCGTGCGCTCGCTGCGCTCCGGATCGAAATGCGCCGCCTGGTATACGCCGCCGCCTTTGCTGAGGTAGGGCGCGATGATGTTCGTATACCAACCGCCGCCGGGCCAAATCTCCACGACGTTCATCCACGGCTCGACGCCGAAAAACGTCAGCGTTTCTTTCGGATTGCGGAACGCGTCGCGCGCCTTTTCTTCCGCCGTGCGATGATCGCCGGTGATCGCCGCGTCGAGCATGTCCGCGGCGGCGGGCATCTGCACTTCTTCCTCGGCTTCGCCTTCAGCGTTCGAGGCGGTTGCGGAGGCGGGCGCCCGGTCGGTTTCGACGGCCCCGCAAGCGGCCACAAACCCGAAAGCGGCGAACGCGCCGAAGGCGGCGAGCAGGGCGTCGGAAGACTTCATGGCGCAGGTCTCCAAAAAGCGTTTTAGGACAATGGGCTTTGCTTGTCGGCTTTTACCAACCGCGGGTGCGCTTCGCCACCGATTCTCGCGGCCGAAGACCTTGAAAAGCGGCAAGGGGGGCCCATGTCGATCGTGTCGGTCGCCGTAACGGGATCGACCGCCGCACGAAAGAGCGCGAGGCCGAACAACGGCGCGCTCGCGCGGCGCGACTGCAACGCTTGCTTAACCTCAAGGAGCACCACGCAATGCGCACCTACGATCTTTCCCCCCTTTATCGCAGCACGGTCGGTTTCGATCGTCTTTTCGATTTGCTCGACGCGGCCGGCAAGACCGACGCCGGCGGCTACCCGCCTTATAATATCGAGCGGCTTGACGAGGACGCGTACCGCATCACGCTCGCCGTCGCGGGCTTCGCCGAAAGCGACATCGACATCGTCGTCCACGAACAAACGCTGACGATCAGCGGCAAACGGCCGGAAGGCGACGAGTCGCGGACCTTCCTGCACCAAGGCATCGCGGGACGCTCGTTCGAGCGCCGCTATCAGCTGGCCGACCACGTAAAAGTCGACGGGGCCGAACTCGCCAACGGGCTTTTGAACATCGATCTGCGGCGCGAGGTTCCGGAATCCTTGAAGCCGCGCAAAATCGCGATCAACGGCGCAAACGTGCAGACGATCTCCCGGTCGTCCGCGGCCTAGCGCCCGTTCGCATCCATCCCCACCGCTCGCCTTAACGGCGAGCCTCGCGCCCGCCGCCTCCCTCCCCCGGCGGGCGCGTTTTGCCGTCCGCGCCCGCTCTGATAGGATCGACGCGGGGACGGTAGAATAACAGCGACTTTCGGAGCGCGTTCGATGGGGATTTTCGGGAAAACGACGACAGGCGCGGCGCTCGCCGCGCTATGCCTCGCGGGCTGCGCAACGACGGGCGATCGCGGCGGCGACGGCCAGTCGATCTCAATCCCGTACGATCCCTACAATTACGATCCCGACGAGATGTACCAGGAGGCGCAGGCCCATTGCGGCGCCTACGGCCTCAACGCCGTCTATGTCGACGAGACCGTGGATCCGACGTCCGTTCGGTGGCGCTACCGCCATTTCGACTGCGTCTGAAGCCCCGCCGGCGCCGGGACGACCTATTGAGGCGCCGCATCTAGACGTCGGCGAGCACGTCGAACCCGCCGTAAATGAGCCGCGCGCCGTCGAACGGCATGTCGCGCTGCACGCGCGGGTCTTTCATCACCTTTTCCCACGCCGCGTCGCGCACGGCCTTTGAGGGCCAGGCGATCCAGGAAAAAACGACGGTTTCGTTCGGTTCGCGCATGACGGCGCTGTTGAACGAATTCATTTTGCCGTCCGGAATGTCATCGCCCCAGCAATCGACGATATTGAGCGCGCCGTACTCTTTGAACACCGCGCCGACATCCTCGGCATACTCTTTATACGTCTCTTTATCTGCCGTTTTCACCGCGCACAGCGTGCCGTCGATATACGTCATCAGGCGTCCTCTTCTTTTGCGCCGCAACACTATTCTGTGTACAGCATTTTCTAACAAGCAACGCTCCCATTACGGAAAATCATGCGCGCGGGCGTTGCAATTTTCTACTTTTCGTGTATATACTAAACGTATTCCAAAAATCTGACGTTCTAACCTAGCACGAAAGGGGGCGCATTGAACCTAGCGCAGTTTCCGACCGAATCCATTTGGCTCGCCGGAGCCGGCATTTTTCTACTCGGGATCCTAATAGGCGTCGTTTTTAGCCGGGTCCCGGGGCGCAATCTGCGCTTACTTCACGCCCTCTTCCGTATACTGACATGGCCCGTTCGACGCATCGGCCTCCTCGGCCGCACCGCGCGAACCGTGCGCGGCGTGCGCAACGTCGCCGTATCCGGGGGCGCGTCGGTTTCGATCCTTGAACGCAAAACAGAGATTGAGCGCGCGATCTTCCTTCAACGCGCCGGGCTGGAGGCCGCCGGCGGGGTCGTCGGCCTCGACGAAGACCAAATCCGGGACCTCGAACAGAAGAGCAAAGACCTCGAAGACGCGTATATCGTCACCTCGAAGGGGTTTCTCTACGACCGGATTTTCGTCGCGCCCAGCTACACGCCGAGTTGGGTGGAAGACGGCCTCGCGCCCCACGTCGTCGAGCGTTTCGCCCATGAAGCGGACGGCTTTTTCAACGGCCAAGTCGACCTCAACGCCAACGCCGGGGCCCTGTACGAAGAAAACGATGGGGCGCATACGATCTATATGTTCGGCAAGAGCGATCTGGCCGCCTACAACCTCATCGACAAAACCCGCAAGACGGTGAACGAAAACGCGCTGAAGCTCATCGTTTCCTTTCTGGCGTGCATCCTGACGGCGTTCGGCGTCGTCCTCTTTGCAACGAAAGCGTCGACCGCGAGTATTTTCGTGCTCGCCGCAGCCGCGGGGCTCATGGCCCTCTCCGCCTTCGCGTACAAGAACATGCAAGAGCACTCGATCCGCTCGCTGGGCAAATTCATGACGCTCTATGTCGGCTACATTAGCGACCATTTTCGCGAAGCCGCCGGCAAGGCCAAGAGCGTCCATGTGGGCGTCGAAAAAGACGCCGCCGTTCTCTCCGCACGCGCCCAAGTCTGGAACAAAACGATGGTGTGGACCGCGTTTCGGTCCTTCTTTATCGAGACGTTTTTGCGCAATCAGCTCTATCAGATCCGCCGCAACAGCGAGTACTATCGTCTGTTTTCGGACTTTATGATCGTCGCGACGCCGATCGCCGTCGCGCTCGGACACTATCTCGGCGCCTACGATATCGCCGCTTACGCATCCGGAACCGGCTACGCCGTCGCGTTCGGCGCCGCATTCCTCGTGGTCTTTTATGTTTTGCTCGTGCGCATGCGCGTGATCACGGCCGAGCTTGACCTGCAGGACTGGCGCGGCTTCGACACCTTGCGGCTCGGTGAGAAAATGGACGAGGTCGTCGGCAAATATGTCGAAGAGATCGGCTATTGGAAGCAGCGCTTCGACCGCTGAAGCGGACACAAATAGCGGCGGCTCCGCCGTGGGGCCGCCGCCGTCCGTCGCGCGCGCGCCGGCGACTTACTCTTCCGCGGGCGCGGCGCCTTTGAGATAGCGATCGAGGAACGCGACATAGGCGTTCGACGCCGCGATCCGATTGTCGCGCTTTAAAAAGCCGTGTCCTTCGTCCGGGAACAGAAGATACTCCACGGGAACGTCATTGGCGCGGATCGCCTCGACCATTTCGTCGCTCTCCACCTGGAGAACCCGCGGGTCGTTCGCGCCTTGCACGACGAGAACAGGCTTTGTGATGTTCTCCGCATGGAACAAGGGCGAGATCGCGCGATGGCGGTCCCCGTCCGTCTCCGGATCGCCCATTTCGTCGTAAAGCGCTTCTTTGAAGCTCTCCCACCAGGGCGGGATCGACGTTAATGTGCGCACCCAATTGGTGACGCCGAAAATATTGACGCCCGCGTCGAAGACGTCCGGGTGGAAGGCGAGCGCGGCCATCGTCATATAGCCGCCATAAGAGCCGCCCATGACGGCGACCTTGTCGCCGTCGACATAATCGAGCTGTTCCAAATAGCCGCGCGCCGCAACGATGTCTTTCAGATCGACGTCGCCGTGCTTCTTATCGTCCATATGGTAAAACGTCTTTCCGTAACCGGACGACCCGCGGTTATTGGCCCCGAGGACGACATAACCGTGATTGGCGAGGTGCTGCATCATGGCGGAATAGCCGACGCGGGTTTGCCCGCCCGGTCCGCCATGCACGAAGACGACGGCCGGCGCGGGGGCCGACTTCGAGGCGTCTTTCGGCTTCCACAGAATGCTCGGGATCTCCAGCCCGTCATAGCTCTCATACCGGACGACGGACGCCTCGACGAGATCGGCGGGGTCGATGGCCGGGTTCAACGCATCCGTTAGTTTGGCGAACGTCCGTTTGCCGATTTCCGCGGTGAATATGTTAGACGGCGCGTCGGACGCGTTCAGAATAAACGCAATCTTCTTTTCGCCCGGGAAAAACCGAACGTTGCGCAAGTCGCCGGCCGGCAGCTTTTTCGGCAAGCGGACGGCTTTGCCGCGTTCGCGGTCCACGATCGTGACTTTGGTCGTCGCATCCTGGTTGACGCCGTGGACGCGGTAGCGGCCCGACGGCGAGTAGCCGACATAGCTGACGTCCCACTCGGCCTCGATCAGCGCCGCTTTCTCGCCGGTTTGAACGTCGTGCGTCCACGCTTGCGCGAATTCGCCGAATTCGTCCGTCCCGAACACAAGCTTGTCGCCTTCGGGCGTAAAGTCGTGGAGCTGGTGCGAGATCGCGCCTTCATGCGCGGTGATCAGCGTCGGCGCGCCGCCGTCTTTGAGGTCGACGATGTAAAGATCGTTGTCGGCGGTCGTGCGCTCTTTGCGCATCGCGGCCGTCGCGCCGTCGCGGCTGACGATCATGCCGCCGTAGCCCTCGTCGTTTTGGAACAAAAGCGTGCGTTCGAGCGTCGCGGCGTCATACCGATAGAGATCGAAGAAGCGCTGGTCGCGTTCGTTCGTCACGACGGCGAACGCGGCCCCGTCCTCGATCCACGAGACGAACCCCGCTTTGACGGCCTCGCCCGGCGTTAAATCGACGTCCGGGCCGTCGCCGCCGCCGACATAAAGGTGGTTCAGCTCGTTCCCGCCTTCGTCGAACGTGTACAAAAACCGCGCGCCGTCCGGGAAATAGCTGACGGCGAAGACCGCGTTCGTGTCGGATCCGGTGAGCGCGGTGCGCGCGCCCGATTGCGCGTCCATCGCATAGGCGTTGAAGACGCCGGTCTCGTTGGACGACACGAGAATGCGCGCCCCGTCGGCCGAGATCGCGCGCGCGCTGCCGGCGATGCCGAAATCGGTGGTGTTGAAAAAGACCTCGGCGTCGTAGCGCTTTGTTTCGGCGGCGGCGGCCTGGACGAGGCCGGCCAGGGAAAGGATGGCCAGGGCGAGGCCGGCGACAAACGTTTTCCGCATGGATTTATCTCCCGCTTGATGTCGCGCCTCGGTACCGACCGGCCGGCGGGCCGGCAAGCGCGGTGCGCTCATGCGTTCGCCCAGCGCTCCAAAAGGCGGCGGGCGATCGTCACCGGCGGCGGCACGAGCAGGTCCGGCGGGCCGGCGCCGTCGATCATGGCGCGGACGTCGGCGCGGGCGACCCATTTGGCGTCGACGATCTCGTTGCGATCGAGCGTCAAGTCGCGCGCGCCCGCCCGGGCGAAAAACCCCAACATCAACGACGCGGGAAACGGCCAGGGCTGCGAGAACTGGTACCGCACGGCGTCGACGGCGACGCCGACTTCCTCGCGCACCTCGCGCACGACGCAGGCTTCCGGCGTTTCGGCGGCCTCAACGAAGCCGGCGAGCGCCGAGTAATAGCCGGGCGGGAATTTCGCCCCGCGGGCGAGCAGCACCGCGTCGTCGTGTTCCACGAGAACGATGACGACCGGATCCGTCCGCGGAAAATGTTCGGTCCCGCAGGCGGGGCAAACCCGTTTCATCCCGCCCGCGGCCGGCGCGCTCGCCGCGCCGCAGCGCGCACAAAACGGGTTGCGGCGGTGCCAATCCAAAACCCACCGCGCCCGGCCGACGAGCGCGGCCTCGCCGGGGCTTAGAAGCCCCGCGGCGTCGCGCATGCCGACCGGCGCGCCGAGCCCCGCGAACCGCTCCGCCACCGCGCCGATCTCGACGGCGAAGTAGGGCGCGCCGTTTTTCGTCCCGAGAAAAACGACGAGGTGGTCGGGCGGCAAGGCGTCGCGCGCGGCGGCGCCAAACAAGACGAGCCCGTCCGGGCCCGCTAACGGCTCCCCTTTGAGGAGCGGCGCCAGAACGACGTCGTCTCGCGCCTGCAACGCCGCGATTGCGTCCGCGTCGGCGTGCTCCGGGCTCGCCCGGTCGAGCGGTTCGGCCGCGAAGGTGCACAAATAGGGGTCGACGGGGGGCGAGGGCATGGCTGCGGGCCTAACGCGGCGGGGCGGGCCGCGCAAACCCGGCGGTTGCTTTCGTCGGCTCGCGTGACAATATCTGCGGCGGAAGGCTGGCGGACGAGCGCCTCGCCAACCCGGTCAGGTCCGGAAGGAAGCAGCCGTAACGAGTTTCCGCTCGGGTCGTTTCAGTCTTCCACTTCGCGCCGGGGCGCGATTGCGTCACGGCGCGCGCCGGGCTTTGCGGCGATCGCTTGCAAGACGCCGCCGCGGCGCCTACCCATTACGGTATGAGCGAGGCTTCCGAAGCAACGCCGGCCGCGCCCTATCAGGTGCTCGCGCGGAAATACCGGCCGCAATCCTTTGACGACTTGATCGGCCACGACGCGATGGTGCGCACGCTGCGCAACGCCTTCGCCGCCGGCCGCATCGCGCACGCCTACGTCCTCACCGGGGTGCGCGGCGTCGGCAAAACGACGACCGCCCGGATCCTCGCGCGCGCCTTCAACTATCTGACGGAAGACGACGCGGCGGCCGGGCGCGACCCCGGCCCGCAAATCGACATGCCGAGCCTCGGCGTTCACTGCGCGGCAATCGCCGAAAGTCGGCACCCGGACGTTTTGGAGATGGACGCCGCCTCGCGCACCGGCGTCGGCGACATTCGCGAGTTGATCGAGGGCGTGCGCTACGCGCCGGTGGAGGCGCGCTACAAGATCTACATTATCGACGAAGTCCACATGCTGTCGACGGCGGCGTTCAACGCGCTCCTGAAGACGCTGGAGGAACCGCCGGCGCATGTGAAATTTATCTTCGCGACGACCGAGATCCGCAAATTGCCGGTGACGGTTCTCTCGCGCTGCCAGCGCTTCGACTTACGACGCATCGAACCGGAAGCGTTGCAAACGCATTTAAAATCGATTGCGGAAAAAGAAGGCGCGACGATCGACGATGACGGCGTCGCCATGATCGCACGGGCCGCGGAAGGCTCGGTGCGGGACGCGCTGTCGATTCTCGACCAGGCGATCGTTCAGCACCGGGATGATGAAAGCGGCGCTCAAGTCGACGGCGAAGCGGTGCGCGACATGCTCGGCCTTGCCGATAGGACGCGGGTTTGGGCGTTGCTCGACGCGGCGTTCTCCGGCGACGCCAAAGGCGCGCTTGACGAGTTCCGTCATCAATATGACGCGGGGGCCGACCCGGCGACGATCCTGCGCGACCTGTTGGAGTTGACGCACCTCGTCACCCGCGTCGCCGCCGCCGGGCCCGAAGCCGCATCAACCGGGCCGGCCGGCGACGCGGACGCCGCGCGCGCCCGCGAACGCGCCGAGACCTTCCCGGTCAACGCGCTCTCGCGCGCCTGGAGTTTGCTGATGAAGGGCCTTGCGGAGGTCGCCGCCGCGCCGGACCCGGCCGCAGCCGCCGACATGGCGTTGATCCGCCTCGCCTTCGCCGCGCAATTGCCGACGCCGGACGAAGCGCTCCGCCTCCTGAAGACCGAGCGCGGCGACCAGTCCGCGGCGCCCGCGGCCCCTGCAAGCGCGCCCGCGCCGGCGCCGGTCGCGCAATTCGCCCCGCCCCCGACGCCGCCCCCGACGCCTTCAGCGACCGCGCCCGCGACCCCGACCGACGAGCCGGCCCCGACGCTGCGATCCTTGGAAGACGTCGCGCGCCTCGCCGGGCGCAAACGCGACGCGACGCTGCGGACGGAACTGGAGAGCTTCGTGCGCGTCGTCGACTTCCAGCCGGGGCGCATCGAGATGCAGCTGGAGCCTCGCGCGCCCGGCGATCTCGCCAACCGGCTGACGCGGTCCCTGCGCGATTGGACGGGGATCCACTGGGTCGTGACAGTCAACCAAAACGCCGACGCCGCGCCGCCGATCCGCGAAGCGCGGCATGCGGAAGTTATGGCGCACCCGGACGTTAAAAAGGCGTTCGAATTGTTCCCCAACGCCAAAATCGCGGCGATCCGCGACATCGATCCGCCGCTTGATCATGACGGCGACGAGCCGGGCGAGGACGCCCCGAACGCTGAAGAATCCGCCGGCGGCTGACGCGGGCGCAACACGGAGACGAGCATGGATTTCGGCGAGATGATGAAACAGGCCGCCGGCCTGCAATCCAAATTGAAAGAAGCTCAAGACCGCATCGCCGCGATGGAAGTCGAAGGGTCCTCCGGCGGCGGCATGGTGCGCATCGTCGTCAACGGCGTCGGCCATTGCAAAGCGGTGGCGATCGAACGCTCGCTCCTCAAAGAAGGCGACGGCGACGTCCTGGAGGATCTCATCGCCGCCGCCATCAACGACGCGCGCGAGAAGCAAGAGCGTCAGTCTAAGGAAGAAATGAAATCGCTGACGGACGGCCTGCCCTTGCCGCCGGGCATGAAGCTGCCGTTTTAGACCGAGGAGCCCGCGCGCGGTCATGTCGGCGTTTATCGGCCCTGAGCTGCAACGGCTAATCGACCTCCTCGCCAAGTTGCCGGGGCTCGGCCCGCGCTCGGCGAAGCGGGCGGCCTTGCACCTCCTCGCCAAACGCGAGCCGCTCATGCGGCCGCTCGCCTTCGCGCTCGGCGAAGCGGCGGAGGCGGTGAAAGCGTGCAGCATATGCGGCAATTGGGATACGAGCGATCCGTGTGCGATCTGCACCGATCCGGAGCGGGGCGACGCGGTCATCTGCGTCGTCGAAAGCGTCGCCGATTTGTGGGCGCTTGAACGCGCCGGCGCGCATGACGGGCGGTATCACATATTGGGCGGGCTCTTGTCGCCGCTCGACGGCGTGGGCCCGGAGGACCTGTCGATCGCCGGTCTCGTGTCGCGCGCCCACGAGCCGCAGACGGAGGAAATCGTGATCGCGCTCGCCGCGACTGTGGACGGTCAGACGACGGCGCATTACCTCGCCGACGCCCTTGAAGGCGCGAACGCGACGATCACGCATTTGAGCCGCGGCGTGCCGGTCGGCGGCGAGCTTGACCATATGGACGACGGAACGCTCAGCGCGGCGATGAAGTCGCGCCGGGCGGTTTGACGCCATGGACGGCGCGACGCCCGATCCGGGCCGCGACCCCGGGCCGTCGGGCCGCACCCGGGCGCGCGACGAGCCGCTCGCCGGCCTTTGGTATCTCGCCGCCGCCGCACGGGAGATCCGGCCCGGACGGCTGATCCGGCGCATTCTGTTCGGCGAGCCGATCGCCCTCGGGCGCACGCCGGACGGGCGCGCCTTCGCGATGCTGGACGTCTGCCCCCACCGGGCCGCGCCGCTCTCGGGCGGGCGGATCGAGACCGGTGCGCGGGGGCCCTGCGTTGCTTGCCCGTACCATGGCTGGCGCTTCCGCATCGAAGACGGGGCCGTCGACGCCGTTCCCGCGCTCTCCGCCCACGACGCGGCGGACCCGGCCGGGATTGCGGTGAAAACCTTCACCGTCGCGGAGACGAACGGCCTTTTGTGGATTTGGCGCGCGCCGGCCGGCGGCGGCGCGCCCGCCGCGCCGCCCGATCTCGGCCTCTCGGCCGCCGCGACGCCGAAGACCGTGACCCGGGTTACGGGACGGGGGCCCTATGACGAGGCGGCGATCGGGCTCATCGACCCGGCGCACACGCCGTTTGTGCACAAACAATGGTGGTGGCGCCAGGGCGCGGCGGCGGCGGAGAAAGAAAAGCGGTTCGAGCCGACGGCGCTGGGGTTCCGCATGCCCCCGCACGCGCCGTCGTCCAACAGCCGGATCTACAAGATCTTCGGCGGCGCCCCGACGACGGCGATCGAGTTTCGCTTACCGGCCTTGCGTATCGAGACGATCCGTACGGGGAACTATACTGTCGCCGGCGTCACGGCGATGACGCCGGGCGAAGCGGACGAAACGCGCATTACGCATGCGATTTTCTGGGACGCCCCGTTTCTCAATTTGGCGACGCCGATCGTCTCGCTTATGGGGCGCAATTTTCTCGGCCAAGACGGCGCGATCTTAAACGCCCAGAACCTGAACTTGGCGCGAGGAGACCATCGCCCGCTCTATCTCGGCGATCCGGACAAGCCGGCGCAGTGGTATATGAAGCTCAAACAAAGCTGGACCCGCCATATCGGCGAGACCGGAACGCCGGACGGGTTTGAAAACCCGATCACCCCCGCAACGTTGCGCTGGCGAACCTAGGCCGCGCCGCGCAGCGCCGGCGCGAAGACCCGGTCTTTCGGGAAAACGATCGCGGCTTGCGCGCCCTCGCCGGGCTTCGATTCCAACTTAAAGACCGCGTCGTGCGCTTTGGAGACGGCCATAACGATCGGCAGGCCGAGGCCGAGGCCTTCTTTCGACCGCTTCAGCGACATGTCGGACTGCAAGAAGGGCTGCATGACGGCGGCCCGGGTTTGCGCGTCGATGCCGGGCCCGTCGTCTTTGACGACAAGCGCGAGCGCGCCGCTCTTCAACAAGGTCGAGCCGACGGTGACGCGAACGCCGCGATCGGAAAATTTGATCGAATTACTGATTAACTTTGCAAGCGCCTTGCCCATCAACGCGCAATCGCATTGGACTTCGGCGCCCGGCGCGCCCATGGACACTTTAATCTGCGCCCCGGACGCGACGATCGTCTGTTCGATTTCTTGGCGCGCGAGATCGATAACGTCGCCGACGGGACAGCGTCCCTCGTTCAACGTCAAAACGCCGGACGACGCGTCCGAGACGAGGAGAATGTCCGACACCGACGACAAAAGACGTTTGCCGCCGTCAATAATATAGTCGGCGTATTGGCGATTGACGGCGTCCGCGTTCTCTTCAAAAACGTCGCCGAGGATTTGCCCGAAGCCGATAATCGCGTTCAAGGGCGTGCGCAGCTCGTGGCTCATCATCGACATGAGCGCGTCTTTGAAGTGCGCGCCCGCCTGGGCTTGGTCGCGCGCGACCCGCAAAGCGCGCCGATCGTCGCTCGACCGCAAAACGAAGCGCACGGAATGGGCGAACAGCGCCCAGTTGATCGGCTTGGCGACGAACGACGTCGCGCCGGCCGCGAACGCCCGGTCGACCGCGTCGCCATGGTCGCTTGAGGTGATGACGATGACGGGGGTTTCGCGCAGCGCGTCGCGGCTGCGGATCGCTTCGGTGAGCGCGAACCCGTCCATGCCCGGCATGTCGATGTCGGCGACGACGAGATCGCGGGGCCGCTTTTGCAACATCGCCCAGGCGTCGTCGCCCGTCTCGGCGACGTCGACGACATAACCTTCGTCGGCGAGTTTTGTGCTGGCGAGCTCGCGCATGATCGGGTCGTCGTCGACCACGAGCACGTTCAGCGTTCGCGATGACGACGGCTTTTCACTCACGTCGCGGCGCGGCTCCCCTTGGATACGGCGAGCGGAGAATTGCGCGCCAGATATTAAGATCTGTTGAAGAATTGCGCCGAACCGGCCGGCGTAAAAGCGAACGCGCAGGCGACGCCCGGGCGGATCTTGGCCCGCCGCTCCGTTAACAACGTTTTGGCAACCGATCGCGCGGTACTTATTGCAGGTTGCAACGCATTGTATCAGGCGCGCAAACCGTGGCGAAACGCAAAACAACGATCCGCGGCCGGCTCACCGGCCTCGTCATGGTCTCGATCTTCGGGGCCGTGGTCGTCGTGACGTTGTCGTCGATCAGCCGCGAATTAAACCAATACGGCGCCGATAAAACGCGCGAACTTACAGAGTACACGACCTATTTCGCCTCTCGCCTGTCCGACGAGGCGCAGAACGGCGACCGACAAGGCGTTCTTGTTGAACTGCGCGCCATCATTAGCCTCCCGACGATCAAATACGCCCGCGTCATGGTCGGCGACGCGGCATTCGCCGAACTTGGCGAGACGGTCACCCTCAAGCGCGCGCGCGGCGTTATTTACGACGACGGGGACGGCGACATTCTGTCGTTCCTGGGCAAAGACATTCAGGTGGTGGCGGCGCCCATCGTGTCCGGCGGCGTCGAAGTCGGCACGCTCGAACTGCACGCAACGGCGGGCGCGCTTTCCGAACGCATCAAACTCGTTTTGTGGGACGCGGTCGTCGCGGCGGTGTTCGCCGGCGGCATCGGCGTACTCATCGCCATGAACATGCAGCGGGCGGTGACCGAACCGATCAACGCGCTCGCAAAAGTCATGAACCAGGTCCGGGTGACGGGCGACTTTGGGCGCCGCGCCAAACCCCTCTCCCACGACGAAACCGGCGATCTCGTCGCGGCGTTCAACACCATGTTGGACGAAATCCAGGAACGCGACGCCAAACTCCTGGCGCATCAACAGAACCTGAAAAAGACGGTTCGCCAGCGCACGCGCCAGCTCCAGGAAGCCAAAGAAGCCGCCGAATACGCCAACCTCTCCAAATCGGAATTCCTCGCCACCATGAGCCACGAGATCCGCACGCCGATGAACGGCATGCTGGTCATGGCCGAGCTCTTGGCGAAAGCGGGCCTCGCGCCGCGCCAGAAGCGTTACGCGGACGTCATCGTGAAGTCCGGGCAGAGCCTGCTCGCGATCATCAACGACATTCTCGACTTGTCGAAGATCGAAGCCGGCCGCCTTGAACTCGAACAAATCAACCTCCGGCCGGCCGAGATCATCAACGACGTCGTCGGTCTTTTCTGGGAGCGCGCGTCGTCCGCCGGCCTCGACCTCGCCGCCTATGTCAGCCCGACCGTGCCGCCGGAGATCCAAGGCGATCCGGTGCGGATCAACCAAATCCTGTCAAACCTTGTAAACAACGCGCTGAAGTTCACCGACGGCGGCAGCGTGCTCGTCGCGGCGAACGTCGTGCACAACGAGCGCAATGAAGAAATGCTCGAGTTTTCCGTCGCCGACACCGGGGTCGGCATTCCGGAGGACAAGCAAAAACAAATCTTCGACGCGTTTTCCCAGGCTGACCAAACGACGACGCGCAAATATGGCGGCACGGGCCTCGGCCTCGCCATCTGTAGCAAGATCGTGCGGGCCATGAACGGGACGATCAGCGTCCAGAGCAGCGAAGGCAAAGGCTCGCGCTTTTTCTTCCAGATCCCGCTGAACGGCAAAGCCGAACCCGCGCCGGTCCGCACGGCGGGCGGCGAGATGCGCGCGGTCATCGCGATCGCGGGAACGGCGACGCCGAAAACGCTCGCGCGTTATCTCCACGAGGCCGGCATTTCCGCGCAAGTCGTCAGCGAAGACGCCGCAATCGTCTCTTATATGGCGTATACGGACGTCGTGTTCGCCTCACCGGAGTTCCTGCAGGCGTTCGATACGAGCCTGAAAGCGAACCCGACCAAATGGGTGCCGGCGCGCGTGTGCGTCTCCGAACTGGGCGACGTCGCGCCCGACCGGCTTTTGATCAGCGGCGCGGCGGAAGACTTGATCTTAAAGCCGTTGTCGCGTCGGGACGTCATGGAGCAAATCGAGCGGTTCCTCGACGGCCGCATGCGCGGCACCGAGGCGCTCCAAGTCCGGGCGAGCAGTTCGGCGACGTTGCCTTCCTATAACGGGGTGCGCGTCCTGGCGGCGGACGACAGCGTCGTCAATCTTGAGGTCGTCAGCGCCGCGCTCGCGCGCTTCGACGTGGAGACGACGACGGTCAGCGACGGACGCCAAGCGTTCGAGGCGGTGCAGGCCGGGGCCTACGACCTCGTCTTTATGGATTGTTCGATGCCGGTCATGGACGGCTTTGAAGCAACGCGTTCGATCCGGGCGTGGGAGAAAAAGCGCAAGCGCAAGCCCATGCCGATCGTCGCGTTGACCGCCCACGTCGCCGGCTTCAACGACGAATGGCGCCCGGCCGGCATGAACGCGTACGTCACCAAGCCGTTTACGATTGAATCGCTCGGCGCGGCCTTGTCCTCGTTCCTCAAGCCGGTCGGGCCCGCCGCGCAGGCCGGCGCGCTCGCGCCCCTGTCGGCGACGAGCGCGACGCGGGGCAAACGGCGCAAGAAAGGCGACACGGCCCGGGCGGGCGTTCCGACGGCCCAAAAGATCCCGACCGCAAAGCCGGCCCAACCAGCCAAGACGGCGCAACTAGCCAAGACGGTCAAGACGGCTAAGGCGGCTAAAGCGGCCCCACAACAAAGCGCGGCCGGACCGTTCGACCTCGCCAGCTTGACGACGCTTCTCGGAGCCGACGGAGGCCCGCTTGTCGTCCGGGCGCTGACTTTGTTTGAAGAGCACTCTAAACCCGCGGCCGTGCGCCTTGCGCGTGCGGTCAAGGCGGGCGAACGCGGCGAAATCAAGAGCGCCGCGCACGCCTTGAAGTCGATGAGCCTCAATGTCGGGGCCGTCGCGCTCGCCGAGGCTTGCGGCGCGCTAGAAACCGCCGCCGCGTCCGACGCGACCAAGGCCGCCGCGTTCGCCGATCAATTGGCCGTCGTCAAGAGTGCGTTTAGCGCGGCGCACAAAGCCCTGCCCGCGGCCAAGAAATCGCTCTCAGAGCCTGCTGCGGCCTGACGCGCGCCCGGGACGAAACCAGTCCGTCTACGAACGGTCTAATAGTCTAATGCACGCGGATCGACACGCGCACGCAGCCGATGACGCCGCCCGGATCGTCAGGCGGCGCCCCGCGCCACCGCCGGATGGCCGCCCGGCCGTCGACATACGCCAGGCACTGCGCGCCCTCCGCCGGTCGGCGATCGCCGTAATCGACGACGACGAGCGCGCCCGCGGGAAACTCGTCCGTGCGCTCATCATCGGTCACGAACAGCGCGAACACGGCGTCCGAACCGACGGTCACGGGGATGTAGTCTTCCGCGAACTCGTGGGGATCAGGCGCCTGGCCCCGCCAAAAACGCACGGCGTCGGCGAATCCGATGATCGGCGCGTGGCGGATCGGACGGCGTAAATATGCGGCCGCAGGATGGGCGTCCGCCTCGACCGCGGAGCGCGCGCCGCCGGCCAACCAATCCAGCGAAACCGATAAGGCGTCCGACAATTTCGCGAGCATAATCCGGCGCGGGTCATGGACCCCGCTTTCCCAGTTGGCCACGGCCGGCTGCGTGACGCCGAGGCGTTCGGCGAGCGCGGATTGATTCAACCCCGCGGCTTTGCGGGCCGCGCGAATTCTATCGCCGATCGAATCCGTCATGTCGTCCATCAGTCCCGTCCCGATAAGTCTGGCTGATATTTAGGGCTGCTGCGTCGGTATGTCCCGCGATTGGATCATGTTGCATTGCAATATTTTTCCAGGTTTTCGGGCACGGACTTCACAAACGCGTGAGGTGGTCCCGAAAGATCTCCTTGATAAAATTAGCCGATCTTATAACTTGCAAATTATTGCAAAGACTAACGTCGGAGACGGTACTTATGTCGGATCTGTGCACGGATGACGGAGCGCAACGCCTCGCCTCGCGGATCAGGGAATACTGGCGCAAACGCGGCTTTGACGTCGATCTCCAGACCTCGCGGGAAGGGTTCGTGTCGACCATGCGGTCGGCGCGGACGGACGTGCGTAGCGATATGGTCAACGGCATGCCGCGGCGCTCGCGCCAAGGCTAAGCCGACCCCGAACCCCGTTGCGTAGAACCGGTTCGGGTCGCGTGGGACGATGGGGACGACGCGGCGTCGAAAAGCGCTGACGCGTCTACGTAGGACTGAAATGTCGCGAAGGCTTCGCCGGCGCGCTCAAGGGGTCCGTACCCTTTTTCGTGGATGAGACAGGGCATATCGGCCCCGACCGCCGCGCCGATATCGGCGTCGCTATCGCCGAAAAAGACGGCCGCAGGCGCACCCGTGCGCTCTTTGCAAAGCGCCGCCGGGGCCGGGTCGGGTTTGGCGACGCCGAGCGTGTCGCGCCCCACGACGGTCACGAAATAAGTCGACAAACCGAGCGCTTCGAGAAGGCTGACGGCGAGCGCTTCGCGTTTGTTCGTGCAAACCGCCATCGGCGCGCCGGCCGCTCGCAGCCCTTGCAGGAGGGCGACGACGCCCGGAAACGGGCGCGACGCGTCGGCGATATGCGCCCGGTAGTGCGCCAGAAAAGCCTCAAGGTCCGCAGCCGCCTCGCGCTCGTTCGGGGCCGGCGCGCCATGCGCCGCCCGTCCCGCCCGGATCATCGCGCGCGCGCCGTGTCCGATAAAACGCCGCGCGACCGAGACCTCAACGCCCGGCAAGCCCCGGCGGGCGAGCGTGTGGTTGAGCGCTGCGACAAGGTCAGGCGCTGAATCGACGAGCGTGCCGTCGAGATCGAAAATTGCGGCGGTGTTCTTGTCGGCCATTCCGCGTCGGTCCCCGTCGGCGCGCCCGGATGAACGCGCCGCTCCGTCGCTCGGTTGCACCGCGCCGTCAACAGCGCGATATCGGCGCGCATAGCTGACGGTCCTGTTCGCGCTCGTTGCGGCGTCGCCCACGAAAGGTACTTTCGCTTCGTGACTTCATCTTCCCCGCCGCGCGGCGCGCCGCACCGAACCGCCGTCGTCGTCTTGGCGGCCGGCAAGGGCACCCGGATGAAGTCCCGGACGCCGAAAGTCCTGCACGAGATCGCCGGCCGCTCGATGCTCGGCCACGTCCTCGACGCCGCCGCGCGCCTAAACCCGGAGCGTACGGTCCTCGTCGTCGGCACGCAGGCCGAGCGCGTCGCGCAGGCCGCCCGCGCGCTAAACCCCGATATCGTCGTCGCCGAACAAGACCCGCCCCGCGGAACCGGCGACGCGGTGCGCCGCGCCGCGCCGGCCCTTGCCGGCTTTTCCGGCGCGGTTCTCGTTCTTTACGCGGACACCCCGCTCGTGCGCGCCGAGACGATGGCGCGCCTTGCAGCGCGTACGGATGATGCGGCGGCGGCCGTTCTCGGCTTCCGCCCGGGCGACCCCGGCGCTTACGGACGCCTCAAACAGGACGCCGACGGCGCGCTCGCCGCGATCGTCGAAGCCGCGGACGCGGGGCCGAACGAACTCGCCATCGGCTTATGCAATTCCGGGGTGATGGCCTTCGACGCTGAGTTTTTGGCGAGCGGCCTGCCGCGCCTTTCGGACGACAACGCCAAGGGCGAGTTTTACCTGACCGATCTCGTTGCGATCGCGCGCTCGGACGGCCGCGCTTGCGCCGTTGAGGAAGCGCCGAGCGCGGAAGTTGTCGGGGTCAATTCACGCGCCGAACTCGCCGACGCCGAGCGCGCGTTCCAAAATGCGCGCAGGCGCACGGCGATGGCCGACGGCGTTACGCTCATCGATCCTGATACGGTCTATTTCAGCTACGATACGGATATCGCGGCGGACGTCGTCGTCGAGCCGGGCGTCGTTTTCGGTCCGGGCGTCGTCGTCGAGCGCGACGCACGCATCAAAGCCTATAGCCATCTTGAAGGCGCGCGCGTGCACGAGGGCGCGCAAATCGGCCCGTTCGCGCGGCTGCGCCCCGGGGCCGACGTGGGGGCGGCCGCCAAGGTCGGCAACTTCGTCGAAGTCAAACAAGCCGCCCTCGGCGCCGGCGCGAAAGTCTCGCACCTGACTTATATTGGCGATGCACACGTCGGCGCGCGCGCGAATGTCGGCGCCGGGACGATAACGTGCAATTACGACGGACGGGCCAAGCACCGCACCGAAATCGGGGCCGACGCCTTTGTCGGGTCGAACGCCTCGCTCGTCGCGCCGGTGACGCTCGGCGCCGGGGCCTATGTCGGTTCAGGCTCGGTCGTGACGAGGGACGTGCCCGCCGGCGCGCTCGCCGTCGCGCGCGGGCGCCAACGCGTCATTGAAGGGTGGGCGGCGCGCTTCCAAAAGAAAGGCCGCCGGGATGAGTGATGCTTATAAAAAAGCCGCCGCGCAGGCCGCGCTCGACGAGGTGCGTTCCGGCATGACGCTCGGCCTCGGCACGGGGTCGACCGCCGCGCATTTCGTCGATCTCCTCGGGGACCGCGTACGCGACGGCCTGGAGGTTGCGGGCGTGCCGACGTCCGAAGAGACGCGCGCGCGCGCGCAGGCCGCAGGGGTGCCGCTCATCGAACCGGACGAGACGACGAGGCTCGCCCTCGCCGTCGACGGCGCGGACGAAATCGGGCCTGGTCTGGCGCTCATCAAAGGCGGCGGCGGGGCTTTATTGCGCGAGAAGATCATCGCCCAAGCGGCTGAACGCTTCGTCGTCGTCGCCGACGCCTCCAAACGGGTCGCCGCGCTCGGCGCGTTTTCGTTGCCTGTCGAAATCGATCGCTTCGCCTGGGCGTTGACCGTGCGCGCCGTGCGCGGCGCGCTCGCCGATTGCGGCTTCGCGGCGCCCGAACTTGCGCTGCGGCCCGCGCCGGACGGCGGGGCCTTCCTGAGCGACGGGGGCCACCTGATCCTCGATTGCGCGTTGGACCGGATCGACGACCCCGCCGCGCTTGAGGGCGCGTTGCGCGCCGTCCCCGGCGTTGTTGAAACCGGTCTTTTCGTCGGGTTGGCCGACGTCGCGATCGTCGCCGGTCCGGACGGCGTCGCAGTCTTGACGCCGTGAGCGGGCCCGCGCGCCGCATCGTCGAGTGCGCCGACGCGGCGACGGACGCAGCGACCTGGCCGGTTATGGCGCAATTGCGCCCGCATATTCCGCAAGCAGACTACCCCGCGGCCCTGTCGCGGGTGCGGGCCGAAGGCGCGCGCCTTATCGCGGCGTTTGAGGGGGAGCGCTGCGTCGGCGCGGCGGTCTATCGGTTCAATAAGCGGCTCGCAATGGGCCCTATCGTCTATGTGGACGATCTCGTCACGGACCAAGCCGCGCGGTCGACCGGCGTCGGCGAGGCGTTGTTGTCGTGGATTGAAGAGGCGGGACGCAACGCCGGCGCGGGCTGGTGCGTGCTCGATTCCAGCGTGCAGCGCGCCGCAGCACATCGCTTTTACTTCCGCAACCGCTACGACATCGCGGCGTTCTGTTTCAAGAAGCGGCTTTAGCCGGCGCTCTAGCCGCGGGCCCGCGCCCGTTCTATGCATTTTTTTCCTCAGCGGACGACGGGAGCGCGGCGCCATGACGACGTACGACTATGACCTCTTCACCATCGGGGCGGGCTCAGGGGGCGTGCGCGCCTCGCGCCTTGCGGCTAATTACGGCGCGCGCGTCGGCGTCGCCGAGGAATACCGCGTCGGGGGGACCTGCGTCATCCGCGGGTGCGTGCCGAAAAAGCTCATGGTCTACGCGTCCGAGTTCGGGCATTTGTTCCATGACGCGGCGGGCTACGGTTGGACCTCGGACAATCCGACATTCGACTGGGCGAAGTTGATCGCCAACAAGGACGCCGAGATCGACCGGCTCAACGGCATTTACATCCGCAATCTGAAGAATTCCGGGGCGGACATCTTCGAGACCCGCGCGGTTGTGAAAGATCCGCATACCGTCCGCCTCGTCGATGAAGACAGAGACGTGACCGCGGAGAAGATCCTGATCGCCACCGGCGGCGCGCCGTTCGTCGACACGTCGATCGACGGCCACGAACTTGGGATCTCGTCGAACGAGGCGTTTCACTTGGAGACCATGCCCCGCCACGTGGTCGTCGCCGGCGGCGGCTACATCGCCGTTGAATTCGCCTGCATTTTCCGCGGCCTCGGGGCCGAGGTCTGCCTCGTCTATCGCGGCGAAGACATTCTGCGCTATTTCGATCGGGACGTGTCCACGCAAGTTCACGCCGAACTCAAACGGCTCGGCGTGCGCGTCGTCACGCAAACGACGTTCGAGCGCATCGAGGATCTCGGCGACGGCGAGAAGCGCGTGCACCTGAAGAACGGGGTCACGCTCGACGCCGACCTCGTTTTCTGGGCCATCGGGCGCCGGCCGGCGACCGAAGGGCTCGGCCTGGAGGACGCCGGCGTCGCGCTTGCCGACAACGGCGCGGTGAAGGTCGACGCCTATTCAAAAACATCCGTAGACAGTATTTACGCCGTCGGCGACGTCACCGATCGCGTGAACCTCACGCCGGTCGCCATCCGCGAAGGCGCGGCCTTCGCCGAAACGCAGTTTAACGGCCGCGACCAAAAGATGGACTATACGTTCATCCCGAAAGCCGTGTTTTCGCAGCCCCCCGTCGGCAGCGTCGGCTACGCCGAACACGAAGCGCGCAAGACCTTCGGCAAGGTCGACATTTACCGCACGGACTTCCGCCAGATGAAGAACATGCTGACGGGCAATGAACAACGCACGCTGATGAAACTCGTCGTCGACGCGGAGACCGACCGCGTCGTCGGCTGCCACATCGTCGGCGAAGGCGCGCCGGAAATGGTCCAATGCCTCGCGATCGCCGTCAAAGCAGGCGTCACCAAAGCGCAATTCGACGAAACGTGCGCCCTACACCCGACGGCGGCCGAAGAGATCGTCACCCTGCGCGAGAAGTATCAGCCCAAGTACTGACGCCGGCGATCGCCACGCGCTAGGCTAGTCGCCCTATAGCATTACGAGATGGGGCGTGATGATGCAGTTTATTCCCAAGCGCGCGACGTTCGTCGCCGGGTTCTTCGTCTTTCTCGCCGCGACGTCCGCGGCGTGCGCAGAGGACTCCTTCGTTGCCGGCGCAGACGCCCTAATGGCCGAGCGCTCGCAGGCGTTCGTCGCATCGTTCCGCCGGTTGGCGATCTTGCCGGAGGGCGAGTTTGTCGAGGAATGGCGCGCCGAACGCGATCGGTGGCGAGCGCGGCTCCGGGCCCTGCCAGGCTACGAAGCCGGATCACGGCTGGCGGAACGCTATGAAGCGCAAATCCGCTATGAGTGGGCGATCGGCCGACTTCTCTATCCGGAGTTTTACGGCGGATATACTGACAACCCTGAGTTCAAGCCGTCGGCCGGCTATGACGCCTATCTCGAAGCGCTGGATTTAGGACGCGGCGATTGGCTCGATCTTCCAGAGTACGCCGCTTTCCTCGTCCGAAAGCGGAATGCCGACGCCTTTTCTTCGGTTGAGATTCCTGAAGAAGCGCTCAAGATCGGCGTCCGGGACTTGGCCGCAAAACGACTTGCGAACGAGGCCTTTGCCGATGACGCGGTGCGTTGCTTCCTGGAACGCGAGGCGCTCACAGACTGGATCGAGAATTTCGCGGCCGACGGCCTGACGAATGAGGCCAACGAGATTGCGGGGGCTTGCCCGGGGCCCCAATCCGACAAACTGTTGGCGATGGTCGCCGCCGAGCGCGCGGAACGCGCCGGCCATCCGATTAAACGCTACAAGTCCGTCAACGGAACTGATTTGGAATTGCATCTGTTTCGGTCACCGGAGGAAACGGACCCGGTCCCGGCGATCGTGTGGTTGCATGGCGGCGGCTGGTATTCGGGGTCATGGAGCTGGTGCGGCGCGTGCGTGTGGTTCAAAGAACGCGGTCTCGCCGTCGCACAAGTCGAATACCGCATTGTCGGCCGACACGGGTCGACCATAGGGGTGAGCTACGCGGACGCGATTGACGCTATTGCTTGGGTTAGGGCGCATGCGGACGAGTTAGGCGTCGATCCCGACCGTGTGGCCGCGGCGGGCTTTTCCGCGGGCGGCCACTTGTCCTTGGCGGCCGCGACGTTTGAGAAGGCGGGGTCGAAGCGACCCGACCTCGCAATTTCGATTTCCGGCTGCACCGATCTGACAAACGATGGGTATACGGTTCTTCACGCGGGCGGCGACGAGAAAGCCCGTGCGCTCTCACCGCGCTATGCGCCGAGCGCAGCGTCGCCCGCAATGTTCATCGCGAACGCCGAAAACGACGATACGTGCAGCTTCGCGGAAGCGTCGGACTTTGCACAAGCGGCGAGCGACGCCGGGGCCGACGTGACGTTCTTCGGCGTCCCCGGCGGCGGGCACTTCTTCCTGCGCGATCCCGAGCGCGCGGCGGAAACGAAAGCTGCAGTCTTCAAGTTCTTAGACGACAACGGCTTTTGATCGCCGTCAGATCTCTAGGCGGTAGCCGCCGCTCTCGGTGACGAGGAGGCTTGCGTTCGAGGGATCGGGTTCGATTTTCTGGCGCAGGCGGTAGACGTGCGTTTCCAGCGTGTGCGTCGTCACGCCGGAATTGTAGCCCCAGACCTCGTCTAGAAGCACGTCGCGCGAGACCGCCTGGCCGCCGGCGCGGTACAGGAACTTCAATATGGACGTTTCTTTTTCCGTCAGGCGGATTTTTTTGTCGGCTTCCGTCACCAACATTTTTACGGCCGGCCGGAACTCGTACGGTCCGACTTTGAAGATCGCGTCTTCGTTTTGTTCGTGAGAGCGAAGATGCGCCCGCACGCGCGCCAGGAGCACCGCGAATTTAAACGGCTTGGTGACGTAGTCGTTGGCGCCCGAATTCAGGCCGAGGATGTGGTCGGCGTCGGTGTCGGCGCCGGTCAGCATGATGATTGGCGATTTAAAGCCGTTCTTGCGCATCAATTCGCAAGCCTCGCGCCCGTCCATGTCCGGCAGGCCGACATCCAAGAGGAGGAGGTCGATATGCGCCTCCTCTTTGACTTTTTCGACGGCCGCCTGCGCCGTCGTTTCGACTTCGACTGCGAATTCGTCGTGCACGGCGAACTGGTCGACGAGCGTGTCGCGGAGGAGGTCGTCGTCGTCGACGAGAAGAATGCGTTTGGCGCGGGTCATGGGCGGAGCGTCTCTTTGCAGCGGCTGGCCTGGCGCCTCTTACATGAAAAGCCGGGCCGGATGAAAAGCAACTTCACTCACGGTTGCGTGGGCGGGGCGTGAAAGCGGTCAATTCGGACGGGGGCCGAAGATCCGTTCACCGAGGCGGACATGCGTCGCGCCGAGCCGCACGGCCGCCTCGAAGTCGCCGCTCATGCCCATCGACAGGGCGGCAAGGCCGTTTCGCTCGGCGATCTTCGCCAAGAGGGCGAAATGGGGCCCGGGCGCGGCGTCCGCCGGCGGGATGGCCATGAGCCCGGCGAGCGTAAGGCCGTAGTCGTTGCGGCACGCGGCGATGAACGCGTCGGCCTCGTCCGGCTGCACGCCCGCTTTTTGCGGCTCTTCGCCCGTATTGACCTGGACGAAGAGCGCCGGCGCGCGGCCTTCGCGGTCGATCGCCTCGGCGAGGACGCGGGCGAGTTTGGGACGGTCGAGCGTTTCGACGACGTCGAAGAATGCGACGGCCTCTTTGGCTTTGTTAGTTTGTAGGGGACCGATTAGCCGAAGCTCAACGTCCGGGTAGGCGGCGCGCAGATCGGGCCATTTGGCGAGCGCTTCTTGGACGCGGTTCTCGCCGAACACGCGATGGCCGGCCTCAAGCGCCGGGCGGATGCGCTCAGCCCCGTGCTTTTTGGAGACGGCGGTGATCGCGATATCCTCCGGCCGGCGGCCGGCGTCGGCCGCCGCGCGCGCGATTTGGGCGCGCACGGCCTCAAGGGCGCGGGCGGGGTCGGGCGGCGAAGACGCGGGGTCGGACATGCGAGGTCGATGATGGATGGAACGCAAGGCGCGGCGGCCAATTTGCGCGCGCGGGTTGTGACGCTAGCAACGGCCGCGGCCCGCCTCAAGGCGCAGGCCCCGCGCGCGGCGCCGTTCGCGC
>JBCCZS010000006.1:0-40643 GCA_039187035.1 Pseudomonadota bacterium
GCGGATTTCAAGGCGCGCTCGACGTTCGCGCCGGGCGCGATCGGCGAGCGCGCCGAACGCCGCGCCGCCGAGGCCGAGCGCCGTTTCCGCGATCGGGATCATCAGACCGACGCCCGCATATGCGACGAAGGCCCCGCCGAACACGGCGGCGAGGCCTATGACGCCGACAACCGCGTTTGCGGCGACGGGCGCGCGCCACGTTCCGATCACGCACCCTAGGGCGGCGCCCAATAGAGCGCCGCCCGCCCGCGCCCATGCGCCGGCGCGCGCGCCCGTTCGTCCCGTCAACGCCGTTTGCAGCGCGTAGGCATGGACCGTTACGCCCGGCAGAGCGCCGGAGGGCGGTGCGACGTCGAACGCTAGAGGCCAAGCGATATCGGCAAATCGAAGCGGCGTTTCGCGCCAGTCCGCGCCATAAGGGCTGACGCCGCCGATCAGGACGAATTTGTCCGCAAACAACGCTTTTCGCGCCGCAAGCGGGACGTCGCCGAGCGCCGACGCGGCGATCGTCATAAACGGCGTCGCATCCTCCGCGGTTAGTCGGTAGTCGAGCGCGACGCGGCCGCGCGGGGCGTCGATCCCGCTTACGCCCGCAAGCGCTGCGGCGAACGCCGGAAACGCGCCCACGGGTTCAAACCGCATGCGTCGCGCCACGCCGTCGACCCGGTCGAGACAAAGAAGACCGTGCGCGCTGATCGCCAGCGGTTCATAGAGCGCAAGCAGCGTTGCGTCCCTCCCGGTCGGCGCGTCGTTGCGGGCCGCACGCGTCCCGGACCGGATCGGTGGGCCGCCGCAATGGCTCGAAGCCGCCTCGCCGCCTGGATTGACGACGGCGACGACCGGCGCCCGCGCGGCCTCGAGCGCGGCGGCGAGGGCGGCGTCAGCGCGCGGGTCGCTTCGACGGTCCAAGAGAATGTCGACGCCGATCGCGCGCGGCGCGGCTTCGTCTATGCTCGCCAGCAACCGCGCGACGACATTCCGGTTTATGGGTGACACGTATTCCAGCGCCGCGAGGGCCGCCTCGTCGATCGCGACGATCACGATCGCGTCAGACTGGGGCGCGGGCGATGAGAGAAGGGAGACGCGGACGTCTTCAAGATAGCGGTCGACCGCGCGGACGGGCGCTGCTGCGCCGACGATCAGGGCGCAGGCGGCGGCGGCGCCCACAAGAAGAAGCGTACGGCGTGTGAGCGCGCTGGTGCGGGAGAAGCGGACCATATGAACGAGCGAACGGGCAGCGCGGCGAACCTGTCAAGGTTGACGGCGGTCGGCGTCCTCGTCGCGGCCTCGGCGACGCTTGCGGCGGCGACGAGCGTTCCCGGGCGGGCGACCGACGAGCGCGCCGTCGTTTCCGTCGCGCTTGTGTTGACCAGCAACGCGGCGGCGTGGCCCGCCGGGGCCGGCTTGTCCGCAGACGATACGCTCTCCCTGCAGCCTGGCGAGACGGTCGTCATCGTGCGCCGATCCGGTCGCACCGAGACCCTGACCGGACCCGGAGAAATTCCGATCTTATCGGCCGTCGAACGGCGTCGCTCGACCGCTGCTGCGATCCGCGCCGCCGCGCTCGGCCTCGACGACGCGGCCGTCATCGGCGCCGCGCGCGGCGCCGATTGCGACGTCTCTGATCAAGCGGCTTTCGCCGACTGCGCGAAAGCGACGCCGTTCACGATGGCGGTCGCCGCACCCGCGACGCGCCGTCGCAAACGGCGCGGATCCGGCGCCAAAGACGGCGGCGGTCTGTTCGAAATCAGTCTTTACACAGATTTTGACGCCGTGGTGTATTGCCGTCTTGCAACCGCGGACGGCGAGGCGACCGCGCCGGTCATCCGTGTCACCGTCACCGCGGGCGTCGTTCGAGAAGTCAGCGCGCCTGGCCCGGGCGCTTCTCCGCCGGCGCCCGGCGCTTACGACTTGACCTGCGTGACGAGCCCTCGGCGCGCCGCCGCGACGATCGAGGATTGCCTAAAGGACGCGCGCGCGCGATTCGACGCCGCCGTCCACGCGGCGGCGCTGCCTGCGGATCGATTTATCGTTCGTACAGAAATGATCGTGGTGAAGTAAGCTTTACGGAGCGCCGCTTTCCGCGATCAAGCCAATTGGAACGAAGACGAAGTCGCCGCCGTCATGGCCGGATCGACCGAGTTGAAGATATTGCGGTTCTTGTTGTCGCCGACGCTTGGCGACGCCGACCACCCGCTCGCGAACCGTGAGCGAAAGGCCTTGGGCGAGCGCGACTTCGTCATTGTCCACCAAGGCGTTGATGAACGCCCGCGCGAAAAGCGAGTGGCCGCCGCCGTCGCCGTCGGAAACCGGCGAGAGATCGCCGGACGTCAATGCGACGCGACTGCGTTTGGCGACCATCCGTGCAAGGAATTCCGTTCGGGCGGCGTCGTCGGCATTCATTTTGTCGGAATTTGGCGCGCCTCGAGCGAGCGCCCCGGAGAAACACGAGTCCGCGACGATAAGTACTTTGCGCACGTCCGAGACCGCCAACGCCGCATTAATCTCGCTCGCCGAAATAGAATTCCTGTAGCCGCCGTCGGCGATCGAATCGACGGGCTCCCAATAGCCCTGGCCGCTTTTGTCGTTGTATCGTCCGTGCCCGGCAAAATAGATTAGGAGATTATCTTCCTCTTCCAGACGACGCTGTGTCGCTTCGATCGTCTCGAGGATCTCATCGCGCGTCGCGTCCCGTAGGATTTTCGCGTCGAAGCCGTATTTGTCTTCAAGGATTTCACCGATCCGGGCCACGTCCCGGATGGGCGTGCCCAGATCCGGCCACCCGGGATCGTTATAGTTCGCGTTGCCGATCAGGATCGCGTGAAACGCGCCGAACTCAACGTCGGCGACGAGCGAGGCCAGCCGCCGGGCTTGCGGGCCCTGCGGCGCGGGGCGGGCCCGTGGATCTGCGCCGGGTGCGCCGTCGGCCGCGTCGGCCACGGTGACTTCGTCCGGGCTTTCAGCCGCAGGGGGCGCCGTCTCAATCCGCGCGTCGATTTCTTCGATCGCTTTCAGCCGGTCGCTGAAGGTCACTCGGGCCCCGCGCAGGTCGGCGAGGTCGGCTCTCTCGAACGTCGTTCGAACCTGCGCGATCGCCAGCGCTTCGGCGGCCAGGGCTTCCCGTCTCCGATTGAGCGCTTTCGGCGCCCCGCCAAGGTCGGCCGCGCGCGCGAGCCCGGCTTCGAGGGCCTCGCGGCGGCGCGCGAGGTCGCGTTCCTGGCGCGCGATTTCTTCGAAGTCACGAAAGGCGCGACGGCGTCGATCGTCGTAAGCCGACCCAGCGGTCTCAGCGGCGCGCAATGCGTCTCCGCGGCGGCGCGCTAGCGCGATATCCGCCGGCGACGCCGATCCCGGCGCCGGCGACGGTTTCAACGCGAGCGCCGCGAGCGAGGCGCCGTCTCGTCCGGTCGGCTCCTGGGAAAGGGCGTCGAGCGCGTCGGAGAGGGCGTCAAGCGACGGGGCCGCAGCGCCGGACGGCGCCGGCGACGGCGCGTCCTGATTGTCGCCGCGCTCCGGTGCTGCGGACGCTTCATCCGGCTGGTCGACGGCGCCGCACCCCGGGGTCGCCACGATGATGAACGCCGCGACGAACGCTGCGGAGAAGGGCTGCGAACGCGGCTTTTGGTTTGTTATCGCCATAAGGTCGGGTCCGTCGGCCGTCGCCGGCCGGAGGGTGCGTCAAGTAACGCGTCGGGCGCACAAAAAAAACCGTCACGTGTCTCTGCGGGCGCCAGGCGTAGATGAGATAAGTGTTCATATACAAGTTGCCGGCCGGCGGTTCGCCAAGTTACAATAAAACCGCACAGTCGGTCGTCATTCGCGGCGAAACTCTTTCGGCAAGGCTCGGCCCTGAAGACCGATCGTCCGAGCGGGCGCGGACCGTGTGTTGAGAAGGGGGAGTTCACCTGTTTGGTCGAAGCGCACGTCGACGGCGGATCGCGCCTGAGGCGTTGACGGCTTGCGTCCGGCGGGTCGTCACAACGACGCGATAACGCGTTGCCGTGAACCAGGCGGTAAGAGGGGGTTTCGATGAGACTGTTATCGGCGATTTTGGTGGCGGCGGTCGTCCTGGCGGCGTTGTCAGGTCATGCGCACGCTCAAAACGAACGGAAAAGCCGTTCAACGCTCGATCCGAGCCAATCCGTCATTTTGTTTGGCGGCGTCGGGTTTTTGGAAGAGGGCGCGCAAAACGCGCTGTTCCGGCTTCTGATCAAGGAACGTGACGAGGGCGTCGCGATGATCAACGCCGGCGCGGACGGGGTCGTCGCCCGCATCAATGCGCAAGGCGGTTTGCCGACCCTTTCTCCCCATCCGATCGCCATGAACGATGTCGACGCCAAGGCCACGCTGCAACGCGTTTTTGGCGACGAGCCGGCCCCGCGGTTCGCCCTGCGTTCGATCGAAGAGCACTTCGACAACGTCTACGCGCTCTATGTGATCGGCTCTTTTGAGCACCACGAATCCGGCCGATTTAAGTTGGCCGACGAGAAAACGGGGCCGGTCTACGTCTACAACGATTTTTTTACCGTCTACGTCTCTGCGGTGCTTATCGACCTCAAGACCAACGAAGTCGTCTTGTCGACGTCCGCGCTCGGTCAAGACCGTATAAAAAACGGGTCGGCCCCGGTCGCCAAATCAAAACATGACGACCATTTCTCCAAAGCCTACGAGTTGGCCGTCGAAAAATCGCTCACCCGCTTCGTCACGCTGGCGTCGAAGAAAAAACTGCGCAGCCTAAAGCGGCGCACGGACCGCCATATCGTGACGGGCGCGTGGCTGCACGGGGATGAAGCGCATGGTCGATTTCGTTGGCGTCAGCCGCCGCCGTCCGCCGACGCTTGCCGCATCAACACCGGTTGCGAGCGGGGCGACGCTAATTGCAACGCGGTGATGGGGTTGCTCGTCCATGGTCTGACCGACGCCCTATCGGCGGCCGGCAAATCGACGATCCCGCCGTTGAACTGGTCGGAGTGGCGCGTCGACAATTCTTACGAGGTTGGCGTCAAAATTGGGCTCGCCTTCGGGCGGGGCACGTTGATCGGCGATCAACAAATCGTCCGACTCGATCCGCGTGCCGCCCAATATAAGCATGTCGCCAACCTCTGGCTGGGGCGCGAACCGGAGCGTCGCTCGCCCGTCGTTGTCGAGGACGTCCATTACGCGCTCCTTTCCGATAAGACCTACTTCAATCGTCGCGGCGACTGCGGGGTCGACGAACGGCCTAACGACGAAAGCGTCGAGGTGGTCGGCGAGTACGGTTTTCCGCGGCCGAGCGGCCAGAACGGGGCCGGCGACGAGATGCGCGGGTTTTTCTACAGAATCGCGATTATCGACGCCTTGATCAGGATTGAGGACGAACTGTGACGGCGCGGGGCGTGAAACGCGACGCGCGGCGGCGGCCTTTGACGCTGGCGACGCTGACGACAATGGCGGCCGCGGCGTTGGCCGGCGTCGCTCCCAACGCCTGCGCCGCTGCGCCGGACGCGCCGCCGGTCGCCGTGCTTTTGCGCGTAACGGAGAACGGCGCGCCCCTGAACCGGAACACCGTGACGACCTTTTCGGTGGAAACGGCGTGGATGGACGAGTTGGAGGCCAAAGGCTACGCGCCGATCGATTTGTCTGAGATCCACACGGACTTTCAGACGCTCAAGACGCAGGGATATTGCGCCGTCACGGGCGAGGAGGGCGCGACGGCGACGGCGTGCGCGACGTCCGACAGTTACGCCGAGGCGTCATTGAGTGCCCTCGAAAACATCGGCGCTTACGCCGGGCGTATAGATAAGCTCCGTCCGCTGCTTAACGGCGGCTATATCCTCATCGGCGACGCAAGCGCCGTCGACCAAGGGCGTGATCTGACCGGCGGCATGTTTTACCGCGTGGTGCGGTTTTGCGACTCCAAGGTCGTCGGCGAGGACTACGAGCCGCTCGCGCGTCGATACGGGACCCGTCCAAAGGAGTTCGTCGTCAGCATGTTTTTCGAAGAGCTCGTTTTGCATTCGGCGACGACGGTCGCCGACTCCATCAACCGGTCGACGCCGACTTGCCCCTAAAGACGGGGCGCGACGACCTCTCATCACCAACTATTCTGCACAGGGAAGATGACGACATGAATTCGAAGACGGAACGCCGCCGGAGCGCCGGCAAACTCGCCGCGGTCCTTTCCGCCGCCCTCGCGGCCGCCGCCTTGAGCACCGCCGCCCAGGCGCAAGGAGTTAGCGGTAGTTTCGCGGACGCAGCTTGCGTTGCGCTAAAGAAAGAGTTTTCCGCCGAGACCACGAGCGGATCGGTCGGCGAGCAACTGATGGTCAACGGCTCCCGCAGAATCCTAGGCGGGTTTATGCGCGGCCGTTCGCCGATTTGTCAGTTGGACGATCCGATTGATCTCATGGTGGCGACGGCGGACTATATTGACCGTACGGCGTTGACGGCGGCGCAGGGCCTCCTCGTGACCGCCGAAGTGCTGGAGATAGACCTCAACATCGCGGCCGACGTTGCGGCACTCGAAGCGTCGCTGAATGCGGGCGACGTCGAGGATAAGCTCGACAAAGATCGCGTCAAAGTCAGCGAGTCGATCGCGGCCGCCGGCGAAACGGTTCAAAAAGAACTCAAGCGGCGCGCCGACCTCGAAGACAACAACTTCATGACGCCGGAAAAAGTCCTGAAATTGGCGGAGGCGCAAGAGCTGATTTCCAAAGCCAGTTATTTTTGGGCGCAATCGAGCGTCGGCGTCGGCTCGTCGACAATCTCGATGAAACGTCTTGAGGGCAGCCAGCGCAACGCCGTGTTCGTCAACAGCCTATCCGGCAAGGAGAAGCGGTTGCCGCCCAGTTTCTTCGTTGAAGCGCTGCCCCGCGCCTCAACGATGGTGAAGAACCTCTTTGACGTCGTGCGCTTGGGCGGAGACCTTCAGCGGGCGGCGAATGCCGATACGGTTCAAGAGACGAAGAAGATATTTAGAAAATCAGAAAGCCGCGGGAAAGATCGCGGAAAAAAAGAGTCAAGAGAGCTGATCAAGCGGATCAAAAACGGCGAAATGCACACAATTGACGAACCTGTTGTTGTTGCGGCTCCGCTGACCGTCACGCCGGATTCCCCAGCCGTCGCCCCGCAAGTCGCGAAACGGCCGTGCGCGCCGGCCAAGCCGCGCGAGAAAAAGAGAAGCGTCGGCGGCTTCTTGAAAGACCTCGGCGACGTACTGGAGGACGTCGGCGACACCATCGGCGAGGAAATGGGTATCGAAAAGAGTGCCGCCGAAGACTGCGAGCCCGCGGGCAGCGCGCGATAATTATCCGAACGGACAGACAATTCACGGAGACGACAATGTTTAGAGCACTCTTCATGGCGGCGGCGCTTTCAATTGGCGTCGCGTCGTCAGCCGCCGCGCAAGGCGGCGCGGGGATCCCGGTTATCGTTATGGTCGACGACTCCGACAAATCCAGCGTTGTACGGAGCAGCGACATCCACGATCGCGTGATCGCCGAGCTGCAGCGGCAACTTGCCAACAAAGACTTTTACGTCATCGACGAAGATGCGATCGCCGCCCGACTCGACTGGGATATGGCGGATCGTCGGGACAAGAAAGACTTGTTCAAAATCGTCGATTTAGCGTGCAAGTCTAACGACTCCACGCTTTGCGGCCGTGCGATGGTCGTGTTTCGAATTCGCGCCGCCGCCAAGAACGAGGGGTTCGGCACCGCCGCTCAAGTTCGCCTGACCGGCAATATTTATGACGTCGCGTCGAACAAATACCTCAACGGTTGGGAACCGATGCGCATGGAGTTTCCGGCGCCGCAACGTTGCAACCAGTTTTGTATCGAAGAAGTGGTCGGCGACAACGCCCGCGACATCGCCGCCAGCTTAGGCGACGTTCTGTCCGATCAGTTGTCGTACTTAACGCGCGGCGGCGCTTACGACGTTGCGAGCCCGGACACCGATCCCGGATTGATCAACAGCTATCAAATCACCTTTCGGAACTTCCGAATGAAAGAGCTGATCTTGATGACCGACATGATCGAATCTTTTCCGGACGGCGTGCGCGTCGACGACACTTCGGGCGACCAGACGGTTTACAAGTATAATTTCCGGTCACGGATGAAAAGCTCAGACTTGTACAAGAACCTCAACACGCTGCTGGTAGATATGGATTATCAGCCGCATGAGTTTCGCGTTTCCCAGCGCGGCAACCGCGTTTTTTCCGTCGAGAAACTGATTAACGATACGAACGCCGCACGCTGGCGCAGCGGATCTCGCAATTAAGCGGCGCAACGCCACACGCATGAGTAACGGCGAGAGCGCGGACGACGCGTCTCTCGCTTTTTTTTCGCTTACGTTCATTCAAGAGACAGGGAGGTGCGACGATGACGCATCGGGCTCGGACGATCGGTCTTGCGGCGCTGTTGATGATGTGCGGGTGCGCCACGTCGCGCCCGGCGGGTTTGCAGGGCCTCGCCGCCGCCAACTCCTCATACGGCTCTTACCTCGCGGTTCGCGACTTTCGACTATGGAGCGCGCCGTCCGTCGCGGCCGCGCCGCTCCGGCGCTATCAGCAAGGCGAATTTTTGGTGTTGAAGCTGCATCCGTTCGACGACGTTTGGCGAGAAGCGATCGATGAGGACGGCCGCGTCGGATATGTCTTCGGGAAGCCATTCGTTCGCGACCCCGCGACGCGATCCGCCGACTGACGACGAATGGCTTATGCGCACATGTGCGCTCGGCGAGACAGTCGCGCGCGACGGCCCCGTCTAGTGCTCCGATATTCACACCAGCGCCATGGGGGCCGGCGCGATCGGCGTTAGGCCGCAATTTTTGGAGAAGCGATGTGACGACGTTGAGACCCTCTGTTTCCGCCCGGCCCGCGATTGCGGCCGGAGCCGGCCTCGCCGCCCTTTTGGTAGCGGCGACCGCCGCGGAACAGGTCCGTGCTAGCCCGGATTTGCAAACGCTCGAACGCACCGCCGACGCCGGCGCGCGCAACGCCGCGGCCTCGAAAGAGCGCATTAAGCGCGAGCTAGTCGCTGCAGCCCTGCGTCATGGCGTGCCGCCGGAACTTGCGCTCGCGGTGGCGCGAGTCGAGTCCGGGCTGAAGCCTGACGCGCTGAGTTCCGCCGGCGCGCGCGGGGTCATGCAAATCATGCCCGCGACCGCGCGCGGGGAATTCGGCGTCCAAGCGGACGCGCTTTGGGATCCGCGCACGAATATCGATCTCGGCGTCCGCTACCTCGCGAAACTATATGCGCAGTACGGGGAGCGATGGGACGCCGCCCTTTCGCACTACAACGGCGGATCGCTAAACGGAGATGATCCGTTTACCGCGAAGCCGCATGCGCGCACTGCCGACTATGTCGACGCTGTCCTTGCGCATCAAGAACGCTACGAATGGGACGAGCGCGTTCTGCTAATGATTGCGGACGCCCGGGTCGACGTGGCGCTGGAGGATGAGCTTGACGGCGACGTCGTCGCGACACGCGAGCCGATCGTTCTTACAGTGGCGGAACGCGCCGAACCGATAGAGCCGCCGGACGCGCCCGTCGCCGCGCCGTCAATCGCCGTCGACCAGGCGACGCTCGACGAAGCGGGCGATGCAGCCCCGGACGCTGAACCCGGCGGCGACCTCAATCCTGAGGGATCGTCGCCCGCTGCGCCGTTTCGTTGGTATACGGCCTGGCGCGCGCAGCAACTCGCGCTGAAAGATCGAGCACGCATGACGCCTCAAGCCGGGCCCCGTGGCGTCGTCGGTCGCGACCCGGCGCGCCGCGCGCTTTTTGATCGATACGCCGCGCCGTCACGTTTCTGGCCCGAACCTCGCAGCGCGGACGAGTTCGCCGCCATTGAGCGCGGTCGTTCGTTGTGCGATTGCGACGCGCCGCCGTCCGACGCCATGCGTCGGCGCTATGAGATCGTAAAGGGCCGATTCGACGAAAGCATGCGTCGTCGACAAGAGCGGAGCCGCCAGGCGGGCTATTGGAGGAGCGTCGACGGGCGATGAAGCAAGACCGCAAAAGAGTCACGGTCGACCGTAGACGGATCGCCTCGAGTGTCGCGGCCGTCTTGGCGTCGCTGACGGCTTACGGGGCCGCGTTGGCGCAAGTCGGCGCCGACGCGGAACGCCATGGCGTCGTCGATCGAGAAGCGCTCGTCTCGGCGTTGCGTCCCATAACCGGCGAAACCGCCGGCGCCGTCGATCTCGACATTGGGTTCGAACTCGATAGCGCGGTATTGACGCCGCGGGCGAAGCGGCAACTCGCGGAACTCGCGTCCGCCATGCGGAGTGACGCTTTAGCGTCTGCGACGTACGAGATTAACGGGCATACCGACGTGACCGGCCCGGAGGCCTACAATCTGCGGCTTTCTCAGCGTCGCGCGCAAGCGGTGCGTCGTCACCTCATCGACCGCGAGGGGATCGACGCGGCGAGTTTGACTGCGCAAGGGTTTGGCGAAAGTCGGCTCAAGAACGTGCTGTCGCCGGCGAGCCGGGAGAACCGTCGCGTCGAGATCGTAAACCGAGGTCTGGTCGACGTCGACGACGACGGATCTTACGTTCCGATTACGAATTAAGGCGCCGCACCGTGCGCATCCCGGGCGCGACCCGCGCGGCCGGAACGCGGCGTCGACGTCCGGGGGTGATCGACGGCCGGCACGTTCATATAAGCGAACGCGGAGCGCCGTTCGGGTTTGCCGCCAGGTAGAAAACCGCAGGGTGCAAACGACGTATGGCTACGGATACGGAAGGCCGTTCGCGCCGCCAGCGTCCGAGATCGTAACACCGGTCAGCGCCGCTAAACGGTGCGCCTGGCCACGTCGCCGCTTACGTCAACGCTAACGCCGTTGCGCCAGGCAACTGACGACGCTGTCGGAGACGAGAGCGTCGGGGTTTCGTATCGACTCATTCCGGCGCTCTGGATTCTATGTTTTTGAGCGCCTGAGCCGATCTTTACCCGATCCAATGCTATCATCCGGCGTTCTGGGGCTCAAGAACTCGTCGTCAAATGCGATAGGCAAAACCGAACGGCTTCACCACCAATCCGAAGCATTATGCCGAGAGGGCGGACGCTGAGCGCGCTGGTCGACGCCAAGCAATCCCTGCTATCGACGCCGACGGTTCAACGCAAAAATAGCTATAACTGCGGCGGCGCATACTTCGTTAGATTTATTCCGTCTACCGCCATAATATACTCTTCCATGCTCGGCATTCTACCGAGTATCGTGGAGAGGACGACCACGGGGGTCGACGCCAACAACGATTCGCCCTTCTTCTCATCGGAATCCGCGACGACCCGCCCCTGGAACAAACGCGTCGACGTCGCCAACACGGTGTCGCCTTTCGCCGCTTTTTCCTGATTGCCCATACACAGATTGCAACCGGGTCGTTCGAGATAAAGGATTTTCTCATACTCCGTGCGGGCTACATTTTTCGGGTTCTCATCATCAAAGACGAAGCCGGAGTACTTTTCCAAAATGTCCCAGTCGCCTTCATCTTTCAGCTCGTCGACGATATTGTACGTAGGCGGCGCAACGACCAGCGGCGCCTGAAACGTTACGGACCCTGCCTGGGCCTCGATATTCTTCAGCATTTGGGCGATGATCTTGATGTCGCCCTTGTGGACCATACACGATCCGACGAACCCGAGATCGACACGTTTTTCGCCGCCGTAAAACGATATGGGGCGAATGGTGTCGTGGGTGTACCGCCTGGACACGTCCTCGTTCTCTACGTCCGGGTCCGCGATCATCGGTTCATTGATTTCGTCAAGATCCACGACGAATTCGGCGAAATACTTCGCGTTGTCGTCCGGACGAAGCGGCGGTCTCTCGCCGGAACGAATCTCGGCGATACGCTTGTCCGCTTTATCGATGAGGCCGTTCAGAACCCCTTGGGCGTTGTCCATGCCTTTATCGATCATGATCTGTATACGACTTTTGGCGATTTCGAGGGATTCGATCAGCGTGTCGGGTTCGGAAATGCAGATCGACGCCTTGGCCTTCATTTCCGCCGTCCAATCGGTGAACGTAAACGCCTGGTCCGAGAGAAGCGTTCCGATGTGAACCTCGATAATCCGCCCTTGGAACACGTTGTCGCCGTCAAATTCGTCGAGCATTTGCGCCTGGGTCGCATGGACGACGTCGCGGAAGTCCATGTGCTCCCTTAAGGACCCTTTGAAGGTGACCTTCACGGATTCCGGTATGGGCATCGTCGCTTCGCCCGTCGCCAGCGCAAGCGCGACCGTGCCGGAATCGGCGCCGAACGCGACGCCTTTCGACATTCTGGTGTGGGAGTCGCCGCCGATGATGAGGTCCCAATCATCCACCGTCATGTCGTTCAAGACCTTATGGATGACGTCGGTCATCGCATGGTACCGGTCTTCCGGGTCGCGCGCGGTTATCAGCCCGAATTTGTTCATGAAGCGCATCAATTTCGGCGTGTTGTTTTGCGCTTTGAGGTCCCATACGGATGCGGTGTGGCATCCTGACTGATAAGATCCGTCAACAGATGGAGAAATGACGGTCGCCGCCATCATTTCGAGCTCTTGCGACGTCATTAATCCCGTCGTATCTTGCGACCCGACGATATTCACTTTGACCCGAACGTCGGACCCCGCATGCAAAACCGCGCCGGGCGTCACGCCGACGGCGTTCCGGTTAAAGATCTTCTCGACCGCGGTAAGCCCCTGCTCCTCGTGCGCGATCTCTTTTGACGGCGCAAACACGTCCGGCACGTCGACGCCCAAAATGCGCGACGCCGTCGTCTGCAGCTTCTTGCCGAAAACGATGGCGTACGAGCCGCCCGCTTTCATGAATTCCATTTTCTGCGGGGTCAGCGCAGAAGAAATATCAACGAGCTCTCGTTCGCCGGTTTCGTCGTAAAGCTTCTTGGTCTTTGTATTGATGGTTAAGACCGTACCCGTATCAACGGCGTAGCGTTCTTCCATAATCGGTTCATCGTCATCGCCCAAAATCGGCGCGCCGTTATGGTTGAGCTTCTTCGCCCAATTCTGCAGATCCACGCCGACGCCGCCGGTGACGCCGACGGTCGTCAGAAAGATCGGAGAAATGCCGAACGTGCCGCCGACGACCGGCGCGATATTGATGAACGGGACGTAACGACTGGCTTGCTTGCCGGTCCACAACGCCACATTGTTGACGCCGGACATCCGCGACGAGCCGACGCCCATCGTGCCTTTCTCGGCAACCAACATCACGCGTTTATCCGGGTGTTGATCAATTAAAGCTTTTAACGCGCTCTGCTTCTCGGCGTCATGCTCAAACAGACACTTTCCGTGCAGCTCGCGATCCGATCTTGAATGGGCGTCTTTACCGGGAGAGAGCAAGTCGGTGGACACGTCGCCGACAGCGACGACGAACGTCACGACTTTGATTTCTTCTTCAACGTCGGCGAGCTTCGTAAAAAATTCCGCCTGCGAATAGCTTTTTAGGATTTCAGTTGCGAGCTCATGGCCCTGTGCATGCGCGCGCTCAAGCCTCTCGGTATCCGCCTCATAAAGAAAGACCTGAGTTTTGAGAACGTCCGCCGCCGATCGGGCGATCTCTTTATCTTCACCGAACAAGAGGTCCAGCAGCACCCTGATTGAAGGGCCTCCTTTCATATGCGACAGTAATTCGAATGCGAAATCAGGCTGAATTTCGTCAACCTTAACCTGGCCGAGGATTAAGTCTTTCAGAAACGCCGCCTTTACATCGGCGGCGCTCGTCGTCCCGGGCAACGTATTGTAAATGAAAAATTTGAGCGAATCGGCGCGATGCTCGTGGCGTTCGTCCACGATTTGGGCGATGAGCGCTTTGACGAGCGCGCCATCGTCAATTGGCTTGGGTTGTAGCCCTTCCTTTTCACGCGTTTCGATGTCGCGTAAGTAATCGGTGTATAGATTCGTCTTCATCTCAAAATTCTGATCCATGGCGAAGCGCCTTCGCCGTCGCTACTTTTAAACGCCGCCGCTGCGCCCCGGCGCATGCGCTGCGTCTTGAGTGTACACGGATGCAGCGCGGATGAAAATTCCTCTTGTCGGGCCGTCGGGTCGGCTGCGACGGCCTCCTTCGAGGGACCTATTGTCCGGCTGGGGGAAGCCGTGCCGGCCCGGTGTCTTAACGAAAACCCAACGTCCGGCGGGCGCATATTCGTTGGACTGTCCCGATCCGACCGACGGCAATGCGCTCTTCGTTGCGGTCTTACAGCGGCGGGAGACGGCGCGAGGCTGTCGTTTGAAACGCGATGCGCCGGCTATTCTTTGAACTGAAGAAGGCGCCTTCGGCGGGCCCGGCGGCTCCCGTTCACGCTGGCCGGCAATGATGACCGGGTGTTCGACCGGTGCTTCTTGGGTCTCCGGCGCGGCGCGTCTTCATGCGCGCCATCGACAAAACGCGGCGACGGCCACCCTTCGCCGCGATGGAGAAGGACCGTCTCTTGCGCTGCGATTGTTTTTAGGAACTTCGCCTTTAGCAAATGGCGCCACGTAAGCCGCCGGCTACACCTCAAGGTGATCGCCCGATGCTCTCGCGCCGAAACGCGGTTGTGTACGCCGACGCAAGTCTGCGACGTATTTTAACGAACGACGTGCCACGTCGTTTGTCGTCCGGCGAGGTAGTCGACCGTCTCTCCGTCGAAGCACGCGCTTTGTTCGAGCTTCATTTGAATGGCGTGGTCGTCCCATTCGGGAACGCGGGTTTTGATGTTGCCTTCGATCGCAAAGCACGTGTCGGGGTGCAACGGCCAATCGCCCCGTACCGGCGTGTCCCCTTGGTTGTCCCACATGCCGATCGTCGGGCCCGGGGCGTGCCCGACGACGCCGATCGGATGCGTATAGATGCTGCAGTCAATTCCTTCGTCCCGGCATTTGGCCCGCGCCTTTGCGAGTATCTGGTTGCCCGTCAGCCCGGCGTCGAAAGAGGACGTCAGGAGGTCCTGCCAGCGGTTGCCGGTTTTGAGCGCGGCTTTCAAACCCGCTGGGGCGTCCGGCTCGCCCGGGCGGGCGACGTAGGCCATCTCTTGGGTGTCCGTACAGACTTTGAGATAGCAAATGCCGACATCCGTATGGAGAACGTCGCCGTGTCGGATGACGCCGCCTTCCTCCCCGCAAAAGGCTTGGTCCGCGTCGCAGGCGAGGCTGGGGCGCTGAATGTTGACGTACGGCATAAACCAGGCGTCGAGGTTCAAGTCTTCAAAGCGCTGGCGGATATGCCAAGCGACGTCGTCCGTCTTCGTAACGCCGGGCGTTATGACGTTGCTGGAAAACGCCTCGCTGATGACGGCGCGCGCGATGCCGACCGCGTGGCTGTAGATTTCTTTCTCGCGCGCCGTGCGCGTCTCCGCCCACCGCACCACGAGCGCCTCGGCCGACGTGAGCCGTTGAACGAGTTCAGGCGTCAGAACGGACACGAGCCGTTCGCGAAGACTGTGGGTCAAGCCGTCGGCGATCGGCCAGTCGCGCGATATGTTGACGCCGATCTTGTCGGGGTTCTTTTCCGCGATCAGTCGTCCGAGGGCCGACCATTGCGCGTCAAGCGCGCCGCCTTCCCAGCCGACGTCATAGGGGCCCCCGAGCGGATAGCGGCTGACCGTGAGCATCTCCAGCGCGTCGCCCTCGCGATGAAACATCAGCATGGTCGTGCGACGCGCGGCGAAGGTCGGTTGCGGGACAAGCGTTAAGTAGACGGGGTCTTCGGCGTACTCCCGGTTGATTACGAGCCACATGTCGATGCCGGCTTCGTCCATCAGCCTTGGCAAGAGGGTCTTTAGCCGATCATCTAGAATTTCGTTTTCCGCCGCCGCCCGCGCCCGGTGGTCCAGAACCGCCCGTTCGCCCGTGACGACGCGGCCTTGGTCCCAAGGGGTCGCCCAGGCGGTCTGCGTCGCCGCCGCCGTCATGAGCGCTGCTAATACGGACTTCCAGTTCATGATTAGCCCCCCAACCGGTCGGCGCTAGACGCGATAGCGTCCGCTTGCGGAATGCTCGCTTTGTCGCCGTATCGTTACGGTAAAGGCCGTAGACGGCGTGTCAATCTCGCCCAGGCGGTTTGGCGCGTGAAATCGGTAGACGGATAAATAGAGCGGCTTGTCGTCGTCGCGGCGTCGGCTCCCGGCCGTGTCCTTCTTTGCAGGCGTTGCGGAAAACGTCCGGGCGTTTACGTGCCGTCTACCGTCAAATCCGCCCGATCCTGCACCGGCGTTCTTAGGGAGGAATGCGGCGTCGGCTAAATCCGCCGCTCCTGGCGACGGCGCTATTCAGCCCGAGACGGTCGGGCTGCCTTGCGCACATCTGCCGGCCCCCCTCGACAAAACCGGCCTTTCGGCTTTGATGGTTTCTATGCGCAGCTTGCGTCTCCATATCCCGACGTCCGCCGCCCTGATCGCGCTGTTTTTTGTGATCGTGACGGCGGGGCTCGCGTCAACGGCCGCCGTCGCGCACCCGGAGGACGATTTCTGCGAGGCGGGGGGCGGCGTCGACCCGCAATTGTGCCGCCAACTCGCCGCGGCGAACAGCAGCGACGGCCCGGCGTCGAACCCGCTGATCGGCGCGGACGGCGAAGCGCTGTCCCCGCTGGAGACGGCCCTGCGATATATGACGATCGGCATACGCCATATTCTGCCGGGGGGCGCCGATCATATTTTGTTCGTGCTTGCGCTTTTTTTGGCGTCGGACCGGATCCGGAGCCTCGTCATCCAGATATCGGCGTTCACCGTCGCCCACACGGCGACGTTGGGCCTTGCGGCCGCCGGCGTCGTGGAACCGCCGGCGTCCGTCGTCGAACCGCTTATCGCGCTCTCGATCGCGTTCGTTGCGGCCGAAAACCTCCTGATGCGCGATATCGCGGCGTGGCGACCCGCCGTCGTTTTCGGCTTCGGCCTCTTCCACGGGCTCGGCTTCGCCGGGTTCGTGCGCGAGGTCGGGTTGCCGGCTGGGCAATTTTGGTCGTCCCTCGTCGGCTTTAACGTCGGCGTGGAAGTCGGCCAATTGGCCGTCGTCGCCCTCGCTTTGCTGCTCCGCCGGCCGGCAACGCTCTTGCTGAACCGCTTCGGCTTGTCCTACCGCGCCGCCGTCGTGGCGCCCGCCTCGTTGGCGATCGCCGCGATCGGCTTGTGGTGGGCGGTGACGCGCGCTTTGGGCCTTTAAGAGGGCTCCGCGCGGTCAGCCGCCCGCGCCTTCGTCCCCGTTCAGACCGCGGATCCGCAGCAGCGGGTCTATTTCGGGGTCTTTGCCGCGGAAATTTCGGTAAAGCTCGTCCGCCGGGCGCAGTCCGCCCGCCTCGTACACCCAGGTCTTCAGGCGAGCGGCCAATTCCTGATTGAAGATGTCGCCTGTTTCCTCAAACGCGATGAACCCGTCGGCATCCAGAATTTCCGACCACAGATAAGCGTAGTAGCCAGCGGAGTATCCGCCCGCGAAGATGTGCGCGAAGTAAGGCGTGCGGTAACGCGGTTCGATTTCGGGGAGGAGGCCGTAACCGTCCAGAACCTCGCGTTCGAACGCCGCCGCGTCCGTGATCGCGGCGGCTTCCTCCGGCGTTAGGCGGTGCCAGGCGAGGTCGAGGAGGGACGCCGCAATATACTCGGTGGTTTTGAAGCCCTGATTGAAGGTCGACGCATTGCGCATCTTCTCCATCAGTTCGGCCGGGATCGGCTCGCCCGTTTCCACATGTTTGGCGTAATCCGCGAGCATCTGTTCTTGGCCGGCCCAGTGCTCAAGAATCTGCGCGGGAAACTCCGTATAGTCGCGCGGGCCGTCGACGCCGGAAAAATTCTCGTAGCGGATTTGCGTCATCAGTCCGTGCAGCCCATGGCCGAACTCGTGGAACAGCGTCTCCACCTCGTCGAAGCGCATGAGCGTCGGCTCGCCCTCCGGCGGGGTGATGAGATTGAGGTTGTTCGTGACGACGGGTCGGACGCGCTCGCCGCCGACGTCGGACGCGCTGCGGTAGCCGCTCATCCACGCGCCGCCGCGTTTGGAATCGCGCGCGTACATGTCCATCATAAAAAGGCCGAGATGCTTGCCGTTCGCGTCCTTCACGTCATACGCCGTGACGACCGGGTTCCAGACGGGCGTGTCGACCGCTTCGAGGGTGACCCCGAAGAGCTTGGTCGCCATATCGAACGCCCCCTGACGAACGGCGTTTAACTCAAAATAGGGGGCGAGCGCGGCGTCGTCGAAGGCGTATTTCTCTTGGCGCACCCGTTCGGCGTAGTGCCACCAGTCGTGCCCCGCGGCGGTGAAATCGCCGCCGTCCGCGTCGATCAGGGCCTGGATGTCGGCGAGTTCTTGGCGCGCGCGGGCGAGCCCCGGCCGCCAAACCCGCAACAGAAACTCTTCCGCGCCCTCCGGCGTCTTCGCCATGCGCGTTTCCAGCTGATAGTGCGCGTGGGATTCATAGCCGAGCAATTGCGCCCGTTCGGCGCGCAATTGCGCGATCTTGATCGCCAAAGGGCCGTTGTCATTGTCGCCGCCGGCCGCACGTTCCGTATACGCTTCAAATAGCTGCTGACGGAGTTCACGGTTCGTCGATTGCGTCATGAACGTCTCATAGGGCGAGCGATTGAGGCCTACGACCCACTTGTCTTCGCCGTCGACTTTGATTGCGGCCTTAAAGCTGTCGCTGAGGCCGCCGAGCGCGGACGGGTCGTCAATTTCCAATTTAAATCCCGTCGTCGCCGCAAGCAGATTTTGCCCAAACGCCGTCGTCAGGCTGGAGATCTCTTCGTTGATCGCCGCCACACGGTCCTTCGCGTCATCGTCCAGAGCCGCGCCGGCGCGCACGAAATCGCGGTGCGTCAGCTCAAGGAGGCGGGCGTCCTGTTCGTCGAGGTCGAGCGCGTCTTTTTGTGCGTATACGGCCTTCACCCGCTCGAACAGGCGTTCGTTGAACTGGATTGCGTTATACTCGCGGGTGAGCATCGGATAGATCTCGCCCTCCAACGCCTTCAGCGCGTCGTTCGTGTCCGTGTTGGTGATGTTGCCGAACGTGCCGGAGACCTTGCTCAACTGTTTGCCGACGACGTCGAGCGCGACGACGGTGTTCTGAAACGTCGGCGCTTCGGCGTTGTCGGCGATCGCGGCGATTTCGTCGCGCAGCTCGAGGATCGCCGCCTTCATCGCCGGCATGTAGTGCTCATCCCGGATCTCGGCGAAGGGCGGCACGCCGTAGGGCGTGTCCCACGCTTTGACGAACGGATTGCCCTCAAGTTCGGCCGCGCTGACGACGATCGCGTCGGCGCCGTCCGTTGCCGCCTCGACGACGTCCGCCGCTGTCGGGGCGTCTTCCTTCGTTCCCTCGCCCCCGCAGGCGCCGACCGCCGTTGCAACGGCCAACACTGAAATCGCTCGTCCGAATTTGTTCATGCCATCCTCGCAGCTAGAATTTCCGCCCGAAACCGTCGTTGCGCCGCGCCCGCGGGCTCGCGGTCCCTCAACGCCTGAGGCTTTCGGGAAATCGTCGCGCCCGTTGTCGAGCGCGTGGTGAATTAAAGCCGATCGCGGCGCCTGACGCCATAGCGCCGCGACGAGGCGATGCGTTGCGTCGCCCGGCTCACCCGGCGGCGACGAAACCCGGATGCCCGCATCCGCGTTTCAGCCGGCCCCGCCTGCGTCATTCTGCCGGCGCCTCGTCGAGAACGACGACCAAACGCGTCGCGCCGGTTCCCTCGATGCGCGGCGAACGGTGGACGAGCGTTCGCTGCGGCTCGGCGGGCCAGCGCTTTCCTTTCAGCAAGATCGGGCAATAGGCGGGAACGGCGTAAACGGCTGCGGGATCGCCGTCGTCGCACCCGACGCCGTAGACCGTTCCCGGCGCGCCGTAGGTGCAAATGAGGCGGGCCGTGACCGCATCGCGATGGAATTTCCGGCACGCGTCGTCGCGCACGATCTCGACGCGGAGCCGGACCTGCGAAAGAGAAAGGATCTGCGCAAACTGGCGCGCAAGAACGCCGACATCGTCGGCGGCCCACCCCGCGGCGCGCGGCGCCGGCCATCCCCAGGCGTCGAAGACGTCGGCGACGCAGCGGCGCGCGTCGCCGGGCGGCGTCTGAAACCGCGCGTCGGCCAAATCGACGCCGGGCGACTCGTTGAGCGCGGCCCGAACGAACGCGGGCGCCGGCCGCCCCCAGATGACGGCGTCAATAGCGTCGTCGGCGATAGCGGCGAGGTCCTCCGCGCGGCGAACGGTGCGCACGGGCGGGGCCAGCGCGTCTTCGCGAGCAAGATGCACGCCCATGTTTCCATATACTCCCGAACGACGGGTCGACCGTTTGCGGGGCGGCTCGAGCGCTCATCCGCAGGGTTCTTCCACCCAAAATCCTGAAACCGCCCTATACGGATTGACGGTTTCTGTTCGCCCAACGCCAAATGTGCGCGGAGGCCAATAAGGTTGCGCCGATGACGGTCAATGGGGTCTCGAAGTCGTGCAGCGCTTCGATAAAACCGGCCGCGAGCAACAGAGCGAGCCCCAGCACGGCGGGCACGATAAACGACAAGCCGACAGCGCTTTGCCGATGCCCCAGCGCGGCGAGCGCGGTGATCGGGATCGCGATCAGAACCAGGATCTGATGGATCCACTCAGCCTCCGCCCAAACGCCGGCGACCGGCATAAACGCGGCCAAGACGGGAAGGGCGAGGCAGTGGATCAAACACAAAAGCGATAGCCCGACGGCTGATCCGTCCAAGGTCGACGCGCCCGTTCGCATGAGACTGGCCCCCAATTCGCCGCGGAGCGTTTACGCCGCGTCCTCGCCGCGAAGCCAACGCGGGAAGGGGTCCGGCAAGTCGGGCGCGGCGTCCGGCGCGTAGTCCTGGTCCTCCGGTAAGAGCGCCGCGTCAAGACGCGCCGTCAGCGCGGGCCAATCGATCCCGGCGCCGATAAAGACGATCTCCTGGCGGCGGTCGCCGAAGGGCTCGCGCCAATGCTCGGTGATGTAGGCGTCGATCCCTTCGCCCGCCGGCCAGCGCTCCCGCGGCACGCTCGCCCACCAGGTCCCGAGCGGCGTGACGCTCGACAGCGAGCCCGCAAGCGAAAACTCCGCGACCCATTGCGGACGCGTGGCGATCCAAAAGTGGCCCTTGGCGCGGATCACGCCGGGCAGGGGGCCGTTCAGGATCGCGTGGAGGGCTTCCGGCTGAAAAGGCCGGCGCGCGCGGTAAACGAACGACGCGACGCCGTATTCTTCCGTTTCCGGCGTATGATCGGCATAGCCGTAAAGCTCTTTCGCCCACATCGGATGCTCATGGGCCTTCTCGAAGTCGAACAGCCCCGTGTCGAGGATCGCGCCGGCGGCGACCTCGGAATAGTTCGTTTCGATGATCCGCACGTCGGCGTTCAAACTGCGGATGATCTTGCGGGCGGCGTCGACCTGTTCGGCGCGCGCGTCGTCGACCTTGTTGAGGATGACGATATCGGCGAACTCGATTTGGTCGGTGAGGAGGTTTACGAGCGTGCGCTCATCTTCGTCGCCCATCACCTCGCCGCGATCGCGCAAAAAGTCATGGCTCGTGAAATCGTTGAGGAGGTTCACCGCGTCGACGACCGTCACCATCGTGTCGATGCGCGCCACGTCGGACAGGCTTTCGCCGTCCTCCGTGCGGAAATCGAACGTGGCCGCGACCGGCAAAGGCTCGGAAATCCCCGTCGATTCGATGAGCAAATAGTCAAACCGCCCTTCGGCTGCGAGCCGGCGCACTTCGGCCAGGAGGTCGTCGCGCAACGTGCAGCAAATGCACCCGTTCGACATCTCGACGAGCGTTTCGTCCGTCCGGCTCAATTCAGACCCCGCGCGCACGAGGTCGGCGTCGATGTTCACCTCCGACATATCGTTGACGATCACCGCCACGCGCCGGACGTCGCGATTGTTTAAGACGCGGTTGAGCAACGTCGTTTTCCCAGCGCCGAGAAAACCGGAAAGAACGGTGACCGGCAGGCGGGCGTCGTTGACGGCGGGCGTGTTCATGGCGTGTCTCGCTTTGTCTGCGCACCGGGGCTTGCAAGGGCAAATAGTACTATGTACCCCTGAGTGCAACATTATTGCGTTTTGTTGATCTGATTACGGAAAAATGTCGCGTCCGAAGGCCGCTCCTAAAAGTTGCAACCGCGCCGTCAGCGAGGGCGTTAAAGCAGCCGTTTCGGCCGTCCGCTTGCGCGGCGCGCAGATCACGCCCTTGCGAGAAGCCGCGCTGAAAGCGCTTTGGTCGGCGGAACGTCCGCTCGGCGCGTACGAGTTGCGCGATCGCCTTACGGAAACGCTCGGGCGCGCCGTCGCGGCCCCGAGCATTTACAGAACGCTCGACTTTCTCTGCGAGCAGGGCGTCGCGGCTCGGATTGAAAGCCGTAACGCCTACGTCGCCTGCGCCCATCCGGAAAACGATCATTTGTGCGTCTTTCTCGTTTGCGAGGCTTGCGGCGACTCCCGAGAAATAGAAGATCCGAGGCTCGAGAAACTGATCGGCGAAGACGCGCGGCGTGTCGGCTTTGCGGTCCGGCGCAGGATCGTCGAGATGTCGGGTTTGTGCGCGCCTTGCCAACGCGCGTCCTAGCCGGTTTGGCGGCGTTGGGGGGAAGTCGCTCCATGGTCAGTCGTTTGTTCTTGGCCGCTATCGCGTCCGGGGCGCCGATGGTGGCGTTTGCGCAGTCGTCGCCGGCCGAAACCGCCCAGACCGAAGAAATCGTCGTCTTCGGTCGCGCGATCGATCTCATCGGCGAGGCGAAGTCCGGTTCGGAAGGCGTCGTCGGCTATTCTGACTTTGAACGCCGACCGCTCGCCCGCGTCGGCGAACTTGTCGAAGTAATCCCCGGGCTCGTCGCGACCCAACATTCCGGCACCGGCAAAGCGAACCAATACTTCTTGCGCGGCTTCAACCTCGACCATGGGACGGACTTCGCGGCTTTCATCGACGGAACGCCGATCAATTTCCGCACGCACGGCCATGGCCAGGGTTATCTCGATCTCAACTTCATCATTCCGGAGCTGACCGAACGGATCGATTTCCGAAAGGGTCCGTACTTTGCGGATGTCGGCGACTTTTCGGCGGCCGCGACGGCGTCGTTCAAAACCTATGACGTCCTGCCGACGAACATCGCCCAAGGCACGATCGGGGAGAACGGTTTCCGGCGCGGGCTCGTCGCGAGTTCGTTCAAAGTCGGCGGCGGCGATCTTCTCGTCGCGGGGGAAACGGTGTTCTTCGACAGCCCGTTCGTCCTCGACGAGGATTTGGAAAAATACAACGCGTTCATAAAGTATTCGCGCAGCGCCGGCGCGGCTGCGTGGCGGGTTTCGTTGAGCGCTTACGACGCGCAGTGGACGTCGACGGACCAAGTCCCGCTCCGCGCGATCGAGAGCGGGCTTATCCCGCGCCTCGGCTTTATCGATCCCGATCTCGGCGGCGAGACGACGCGGATCGCGCTCAACGGCGGGGTCGACGTCGGCAATTGGTCGGCTAATGCGTATGCGATCTATTACGACTTTTCTTTATTTTCGAACTTCACGCTGTTTGTGAACGATCCCGTCAACGGTGACGAATTTGAGCAGCGCGACGAGCGCATCACGCTGGGCGGGGCGACGCGGTATGCGCAGCCTTTCGTTCTCGCGGGCGCGCCGGCCGAATTTCGTGCGGGCGGGGACCTTCGGTATGACGACATTTTTAATATCGGCCTCTTCAACACTGCCGGCCGCCAACGCTTGTCGACCGTTCGCGACGACGAGGTGACGCAATTCTCCGTCGGCGGGTTCGCCGAAGTGGAGGTCGCCCTGTCCGATAGGTTGCGCGCGAGCGTCGGGTTGCGCGGCGACGTCTTCACCTATGACGTCGCCTCGTCGATCGACGTCAACTCGGGCGACGGGTCGGACGCGATCGTGACGCCGACGGCGAACCTCGCCTGGCGGGCGGCGGACGGCCTCGAACTCTACGCCAATTACGGCCAGGGCTTTCATTCCAACGACGTGCGCGGCGCGTCGATCGCCGTCGATCCGGTAACCGGCGACCCCGTCGATCCCGTCGACGTTCTCGTGCGTGCGGAAGGCGCGGAGATCGGCGCGCGGATGGAGCGCGGGGCGTTTAACGCTACCCTCGTCGGCTTTTGGCTTGAGCTTGACAGCGAACTCGTTTTCGTCGGCGACGCCGGCACGACCGAACCCAATGACGGCACGCGGCGCTTCGGCGTTGAATTCAACGCGTTTTGGCGGCCCGCGCCGTGGGTCGTCCTCGACGCGACGGCTGCGTACACGGACGCGCGGTTCAAGAACGCGGCGCCGGGGGAGGACCGCATCCCCCAAGCCGTCGAAAGCGTTTTCGGTGCGGGCGTCACCGTCGAGCCGTTTCAGGACTTCGCCGCAACGCTCCGTCTGCGTCGTTTCGGCGAAGCGCCGTTGATTGAAGACGGCTCGGTGTTCTCCGAGCCCACGACGATCGTCAATCTCGGCTTCTACAAGGATTTCGGCGCGGCGCGCCTCAGCCTCGATATTCTCAACCTTCTGGACTCCGAGGACGCCGACATCACGTACTTCTTTGAATCGCAATTGCCCGGCGAACCGGGGCCGGTCGAAGACATTCATCTTCATCCGGTCGAGCCGCGCCAATTACGCGGATCGATCGCCTTCGCGTTCTAAGGCTGGCTGGCTGGCGCTCTATCGCCGCGCAAGGCCCGCCTCGTATTGCTGAGAATGCGCTAAGGGAGCGTTTCTATGTTGTCCGCTCACCAAGTAACGAAGCGCTACGGGGACACCGTTGCGGTCGATCGCCTGGACCTATCGGTGGAGCCCGGCGAAGTGCTTTGCCTCCTCGGCGCGAACGGCGCCGGCAAGACGACGACCGTTCAGTTGTTTTTAGGGTTCGCCGCGCCCGACGACGGCGCCGTTGCGGTCGGCGATTTCGATCCGTCCCGCGATCCCGTCAGTGCGCGCCGCATCGTCGCTTACATCCCGGAGAACGTCATGCTTTACGAAGAGCTGTCCGGGCTTGAGAACCTCGCCCTATTCGATCGCCTGGGCGGCGGGTCGCGGAGCGGCGAGGCGTATCGCGATCTCCTCGCGGCCAAGGGGCTCGATCGTGCGCGTGCTGAAGAGCGCGTCTCGACCTATTCCAAAGGCATGCGCCAGAAAGTCGGCCTCGCCGTTGCTGCCGCCCGCGAGGCGAAGGCCTTGTTGCTCGACGAACCGATGTCGGGGCTTGATCCCGCGGCGGCCAACGAGTTCGCCGACGCGGTCCTCGCCGAACGCGATCGCGGCGCGGCGGTCCTGTTGACGACGCACGACATCTTCCGCGCCAAGGCGATGGCGACGCGGATCGGGATCATGCGCGCGGGCGTCCTGACCGAAACGCTCGACGCGCAGGCCGTCGACGCGCCTGAAATCGAACGGATCTACCTGAGCCACATGCAGGCGCCCATTGCGGAGGCGGCGTCATGATCCGCTTAGTCTTCGTGCACGAATGGATCCGTCTGTTGCGCTCGCCGCGCATGCTCGCCTTGCTTGGCGTCGCCGCGCTCGCGCTCGCCGCCACGACGTGGTGGTCGGCCTCGACGGACGCTGAGCAAACCGCGCTGCAGGCGGCGGCGGCGGGCGAGGCGCGGTCCGCCTGGTTGGGGCGCGGCGCGGCCAATCCCCACGGCATGGCCCATTTCGGCGACTTTGTATTTCGCCCCAACGGCCCGCTTGCGCGTCTTGACGGCGGGGTCCAGGCCGAAATGGGCCGCGTCCTGCGCATTGAGGGGCACCGGCGCGGGATGCCCTTGTCGACGCAAACGAGCAAGGCCGGCCCGCTCGCGCGGTTCGGCCGGTTCGATCCCGCTTTTCTCCTTCAAAGCGTCGCGCCGTTGATCCTCATTCTCGTCGGCGCGGGCCTGTCGGTCGACGATCGCGACGGGCGACAACGGTGGATGTTGGCGCACGGAACGTCGGGCCGGGCGCTTGTCGCGGGGCGCGCCGCGTTTTTGGCGTCGATTGCGATCGCGTTGATCGCTATCGTCGCCGTCGCAACGCTCATCGCCGCGCCCGAACCGCTCACCGCGGCCGACGCGCCGCGGTTCATCGCCATGATGGGGGCCTACGCCGTCTTTCTCCTGACGGTCGCGGCGCTGATCATCGTCGTCTCCGCCCTGTCGCCGTCAGCGACGACGGCGATCTTTATTCTGATCGGCGCGTGGATCGCCGGGACGACGATCGCGCCCCGCGCGACGGCGACCGCCGCCGCCGCCCTCGCGCCATTGCCGACCCGGGACGCGTTCGAAACATCCATGCGCGAGGCCCGGTCAGCCGAAGTCGACGCCCATAATCCGGAGGATGAGCGTCTTGCGGCAATGGAAGCGCAGCTGATGAAGGAATACGGCGTTGCGACTCGCGAAGCGCTGCCGGTCAACTTCGACGGCATCGCCATGCAAGTCGACGAAGAGGTCGGCAATGTCGTCTGGGACGCCCATTTCGGCGGCCTTGAGCGTCGTTTGCAGCGGCAGGGCCAAATCGCCGGCGTCGCGTCGTTGTTCAATCCGTTCCAAGCCGTTCGCGCCGTGTCGATGACGCTCGCCGGCACGGACCTCGCGCACGATCTGGCGTTTCAAGACGCGGCGGAAGACTACCGACGCACGCTGGTCAAAGCGCTTAACGACGAACATGCCTATGGCGGGTCGGTGACGGGCGATTGGTCGTTCAAAGCCGACGCCGCGTTCTTCGCCGGGTTGGCGCCCTTCGACTATCCCGTCGCCCCTTTGCCCCATGCGCTCCGGACCCGGACGATCGAGATCGTCGGCCTGTTGGCGTGGGCGGGCCTCGCCGTAGCCGCGATGCTCGCGGCCGGGCGGCGGCTCGAAAAGGGGCCGCAGGCATGATCGTCGAGGCGTTGCGCCACGAAGCGCTCGGCCTGCGCCGCTCGCCGGTCCGCCTTGCGGCGCTCGCGGTTTTCTTAATCGCAAGCGCGCTCGCTTTGCTGGCCGGCGCCCGGTTCGTCGGCGCGTGGACGACGAGCCTTGAGGACGCGCAACGCCTTCAATCGGAGTCGATCGACCAAGCGCGGGGCTGGCTCGCGGCCGGCGTCAAAGGCCCGGAAGACCGACCTTGGGTCGATATCGCCGAACCGCTCTGGCAAGACTGGTATGCGGGCGCGCGGATCGGCCGGGCGCCGGCGCCGCTTGCAGCCATCGCCATCGGCAGCACGGACGACTCGCCCCGCATCCTCCGCGTCAACCGCATGGCTGATCCCTTTCTCGAAGAAGGCGCGACCATCGAAAATCCGGAACTCGGGCGCACCGAGGCGGTCGATCTTGTGTTCGTGTTGGCGGTCTTCGCGCCGCTTCTGATCGGCGTCGTCGGCTTGGGCTGCGGCGCGTACGAGCGCGAAACCGGGCTTGATCGCTTGATCGCCGTGCAGCGGGGGCGGGCGAGCGCATGGTATCTGGCGCGGGCCGCCGCGATCACGATCCTCTGCGGCGGCGTCGTTCTCGCCGTCGTCCTCGCCGCGGTGATCGGCGCGGGCGGCGTTGCGGCCGGCGGCCTCGGCCTGATCGTCGTCGCGCTCTTATATGTCGCGCTGTGGGGCGGCCTTTTCGCCGCAACGGCGGGGGCCGCGCGTACACGCCGGGAAGCAGCGCTTGCGTACGGCGGCGTCTGGGTTCTGCTCGTTGTATTGGTCCCGACGCTGATGTCGGAGCGGTCGCTCAGCGCGGCCGCGGCGAACGCCGGGTTGACCGTCGCCCTCGACCAACGCGCCGCGCAATATGCGGGGTACGATGAGGATGTCGGCGCGCTCACCGAAGCGCTTTACGCCGCGCGCCCCGCCTTGCGGGACCTGCCCGGCGCCGCGCTTGACGACTTGCCGCCTGAGATGACGCGCCACGTCTACGATTGGCGGCGCGCCCAACGGCTCGTTGCGGAAAACGAAGCGAAGACGGCCGAGGAACGCGCCGCCGTCCGCGCGGCCGAGCGGACGATGGCGTGGTCGCCGACCGTCGTGATGATCTTGGCGACTGAGCGGCTCGCCGGCCGCGATCTCGCGTCGGCGGCGGCTTTTCGCGCCGCGGCGGTGGACGCGATCGCAGCGCGTACGGACTGGATCGTGCGCCAGGCGTGGCGAAACGAGGCGCTCGGCCTTGACGCGTTCAATGCGTTGACCGCGTCCGCGCCAAAGGCCGTCGAAACGCCGCCCGGCGGCGTCGCGCCGCACCTTCTCGCCTTGTCCGTCTGGACGCTGATTGCTTGGGGGATCGGCGCCGTGCGCGTGCGCCGTCAGGAAGTCGGCGCCGCGGGGTGACCGGGCGACGGCGTGGCCGGGCGACAGCGTGACCGGGCGACCTTGGGCGCGCCGTCGGCCCCGTTGACATCATCGCCGTCGCGCGAAACCTTCTCGTCGGCACGTTTCGGATCAGGCGTGGCGCGCGCAGCGCCAGCGACGGGGCGAGGGGGCATGCATTGCGGTTCATCAGCTTTCTTTTGGTTTGCGCGCTGTCGCTAGGCTGGGGCGCCGCCGCCGCGCAAACGCCGTCTGCGGACATTCCTGCGCCGGTGGTCAAGGACGGTCGGCTCGGACCGGCCTATCGCCCGCTGATCGAGGCGTTGCGCGGAGGCGGCCACGTCATTTTGTTCCGGCACGACCGGACGATCCTCAACGGGTTGTGGGACTTTGAATCGCGCGCGCCCGGTTCGTGCGATCGCGAACGCAATCTATCCGAGGCGGGGCGCGCGAGCGCGCGCGCGATCGGCGACGCGATCGACCGGCTGGGCATCCCCGTCCGCCGCGTCGTCACCTCGACCTATTGCCGGGCGGTCGACACCGGGACGTCGATGTTCGGCGGCGTCCACCTAAAGACGGACGCGCTGCTCGGGGCCAACGGGGCGGGCCGCACCGGCGAAGACGTGCGCCGCGACGTGGCGCGCATCATCGCGCAAGAAGCGCCCGCCGGCGGCGTCCTCGTGCTCGTCGGCCATTCCGGGACGATAAAGGCGTTTACGACCCGCCTCCTCGATGAAGGCGACGCCCTCATTCTGACGCCGCAAAGCGACGGCGGCCTGGACGTCGCCGCGCATATCCCCGCGGCGCGCTGGGAGGAAATCGCGCGCGACCTCATCCGGTCCGAGATACGCGAACGCGCGTCGAAGTGACGGCGCGCCGGCTTCGGTCTCCCTAAGAGCCCGTCAGTCTTTCTCTTCGCGCGCGCATTCGACGTCGATTGTTGCGGAGAGATCGCTTTCCCGGCGCAGTCGGATCTTGACGGCGTGGCGCGCCGCCGGGTCGCGTCCGGTCTTTTCAACCTGGTCCAAGTCGACGCCTTCGCGCATCAGGTCGCCCAAGAGTCGATCGAACGTCACCTTCGTCTCGGCGGCGGGCGCGTGTCGTTCGCTATGTTGAGAATGGAGGTTTACGCTGTCGCCCGGGCCGTACATCGACAGTTTGACGTTGCGCGCCATGAACCGGCTGCTCGCCGTGTCTTTGTCGGTGGGATCGGTTTCCACGGTCACAAATCCGTATCGCCCGACCGCCGTCAGCGCCTGACCCGATTTGCCGGCGACGACGGCGCTTTCCTCGCACACGCCGACGCCGAATTGCTCATTTTCCTCCGTGCACGCCACAACGAGCCGCCCAAGGCGGCGCGCCGTCATGATGTTTTGGTCCGCAATGCCGGGCGCGAAGAGTCCGACGCCCTCCTGGATGACGAGCCCCTGGTGGCCCAAGTCGGAGGCGACCCCGTAGCGGAGCGCCTCGTAGCTCGTCCCGCCGGCGATCATGACGCCCGACAACGCCGACACCGCGCCGCTCGACGCGATAAGGGCGGCGCCGTGCGCGTAAGCGCGCGCGATCGCGCGTAAAACGGCGCTTTCCTCGCCGCGGTGCAAAAGGGTCTCCACGAGCCGGATCTGATTGCCGCCGCAAATGAAGATGCTCCGCATAGAGCCGATTTTATCGAGCAGTTCGGGGTTGCGCTCCGCATACTCCACAGTATCGATCGTCACCCCGAGGTCGATCGCCTCGACGCCGTGTCGCTTAAAGAAATCGACATGCTCTTCGGCGGTTTGGCGGGCCTCGGCGGAGGCGGCCGCAAAGATGCCGACCGGTCCGTCGCCGATCAACGCGATCATCTCCCGCTGTCCGTCTTCGTCGAAATACAATGGCGAGGAGCCGAGCAGCACGAGCCGCGAGCGCTCGTTGAGGTCCATGCCGAAACTGCGCGCGTTCCGGATGTCCATCTGGCTCAAGGTTGACGTGTCGAAGCGTTGTCGGCGGATTGACGCTTTGAAATTGACGGCCGTCATGCGTAGTCCGTCCGTCGGCGTCGCAATCAGGCAGCGCGAGCTGCGCGGGATGCGGTCGAATTCCACGCGCGCGCCGTTCCCGGATTTCGGATCGATCGCAAACAGCGTATCGGACGCATAGGTCGCCCGGTCGCCCAAGACGAGCCGCGCCATCAGATCGTATACGGCGTAAGCGCCGAAGGCATTGCGTTGCGATCGGATCGGCGCGCGATACGCGATCTCGCTTCTGCGCACGCGGCGTTTGCTCTCGCCGGGCGAGACGACGAACGACTTGAGGTTTATGCGATCGCCGTCGTCGAGATAGCTGACGCGCAGGGCGTCGTAGACGCCGGTTTCCGCTTGGACGTCGGCGCGGCGCATATCGACGTACATCATGCCGTATTCGCCGATTACCCGGCCGACGTCGCCCTCGACGAACAGCGCCGTGTTCTCGTCGATCCCGAAGCCGCGCTTTTGCTTAGCGTGCGCCATGGCGACGACGAGCCGCGCGAGGCGGCCGCGCTTAATGAAATGCTGATCGACGATGCCGTGCGGGAAGAAACCAAGACCCTTTCCCACCAGAAGACCCGGCTTTTCGGGGTCGTCCGTAACGCCTTCGACGACGGACTCAAACGACGTCCCGCCGACGATCATCGCGTTCGACATAATCGCCGCGCCGGCGCTCGACCCGGCGAGGAGGCCGCCGGCGGCGAAGACCTCTTTTACCGCTTGAAGAAGCGGCGTCTCGGCGCCGCCATGCAGCAATGACTGCAGAATGTTGGACTGGTCGCCGCCGGTGAAGAAGACGCTGCCGACCGACCGAACGCGCTCAATGATCGTCGGATCGTATGCGGATTGTGCCGCGTTCTCGCAGTACACGGGCGCAATCTCGGCGACGAAGCCGTGCGCGGCGAAAGCGGCTTTGGTTTCCTCGCCGACCTCGACCGGCTCGGACGAGGCAGTCGGAAAAATGACGATCTTGCCCCGCGCGAGGCGGCGCATCTCGCGGTAGACGACGCGGTTGTTGTCCTCCAACCGCCCGCCGATGATCGCCATGCGCCGCACGCCGTCAGCCGCCGCCGGCGGCGTCGAAGCCCCGTGCGTGCTCAACGACATGGTGTTCCCCTAGTCTCGGACCGCCAGATAAACGCCGCGCTCGTCCTGAACGACGCGATACCCGTCCGGCACCTCGATGTCGGATATCGCCGGCGAACTCTCGTCGATTCGTTCTTCGGTTTTCTCGGCCGGGGAAAAATAAATAATGCGCTTCCATGCGCGCGCGACGCCGGCGCAAAAGAGTAGCACGAGGTCGTTTCGATTGGCGATTTCAAGGGCGTGGTCGACGGCTTCAACCTCGCTCGGGATGATGTGGATCGCGCCGCCGTCGACGCCGGCGGCGATGAGTTCCTTGCGCATCATGTCCGGGATCTCGCGCGGCCCCCGTCCGCGCAAATCGTCGTCCGTGTGGCAAATATAAACGTCGAACTTGCCGGCGACGGCGCGCGCGTTCGCCGCCACGTCCTCGTCGCGCCGATCGCCGGGACAGGTCACGCAGACGACCCGCTTCCCGCGCGGCTCAAGGCGTTGCACGAGGTCGGCCATTGCGGCGATCGCCGCTTCGTTATGCCCGTAGTCCAAAATGACCCGGAAGCCGTGCTCGTCGAACACGTTCATCCGGCCCGGCGACTGGTAGAAGGAGTTGTTGAAGGTCCGAAGGCCTGCACGAATTTGATCGAGCGTCAGGCCCAATGCGTAGGCCATCGCCGCCGCGAACATGGCGTTTTCGACATTGTGGACCGCTTTGCCTTCGATGGTCGCCGGAATGAGATGGGTCCAGATCAACGGGATCTGATTCTCTTTGTCGTAGAGGACGATTTGCTCGCCGTTGGCGCCGCGTTCCAGGACGACCGCCCGCTTGCCGAGCTTGATGTGTTCCTTCACGAGGGCGTTGGCCGCATTCTTCGTGACGTAACAGATATGCTCTGCAGACGTATGTTCCGCCATCTTCAGGGTGTGGATGTTGTCGGCGTTCAAGACCGCCGTGTCGCGGGCGACCTCGACGACGAGCCGCTTGACCCGCGCCAGATCGTCCAGCGTTTCAACGCCGCCCATGCCCAAATGGTCCGAGCTGACGTTCAACACCGCGCCCACGTCGCAATATTGATAGCCGAGCCCGGCGCGCACGATGCCGCCGCGCGCCGTTTCCATAACGGCGATGTCGACGTCCGGGTCCCGCAGCACCATATTCGCCGCCGTCGGGCCGGTCATATCGCCTTTGACCGTGACGTTCCCGTCGATCGACACGGCGTCGGTGCTCGTTTGCCCGACGACGTGGCCGGCCATTTTCAAAACATGCGCCAGCATGCGGGACGTTGTCGTTTTGCCGTTCGTGCCGGTCAGCGCGGCGATCGGAATGCGGCTGGGCTCGCCGGCGGGGAAGAGCATGTCCATGACCGCGCCGCCGACGTCGCGCGGCTCGCCTTCCGACGGCGCGATATGCATCCGCATGCCCGGCCCGGCGTTGATCTCGCAGATCGCCCCGCCGGTCTCTCGGAAACTCTTCGTAATGTCGGTCGTTAAGAAATCGACCCCGCCGATATCGAGGCCGACGGCCTTGATGGCGCGTTCGGCCATGATGACGTTGTCGGGATGGATGGCGTCGGTGACGTCGACCGCGGTCCCGCCGGTGGAAAGGTTCGCCGTGCGCCGCAAGAACGCGGTCCGCCCCGGCTCAAGGACGCTGTCGGGCGACAGGCCTTCCGCTTTCAGCATACGGACGGCCTCTTTATCGATCTCCAGGCGCGTCAGCATGTTTTCATGACCGACGCCGCGGCGCGGGTCTTGGTTTTCGCGTTCGACGAGCGCCTCCACCGTGGCGCGACCGTCCCCGACGACGCAAGCCGGCACGCGCTTGGCCGCCGCGACGAGCTTGCCGCCCACGACCAAAAGCCGATGGTCGGCGCCGGGGATCATCTTTTCGACGATGACCCCGGAGCCCTCTTGCGCGGCTTTTTCGAACGCGTCCCAGACCTCGTCTTCATTTTGCAAATTGATGGAGACGCCCCGGCCATGATTGCCGTCCACCGGTTTGACGACGACGGGAAAGCCGATGCGCCGCGCGGCGTCGGCCGCTTGCTTTTCGTCGCGCACATAACGTTGCTCCGGCACCGGAAGGCCGAGGTCGTACAATAACTCCGTACAGAACTCTTTGTCCTTGGCGATGTCGACGGCGATGCACGGCGTCTGGCTGGTCAGCGCCGCTTCGATGCGCTTTTGGTATTTGCCTTGCCCCAGTTGGATGAGACTGTCGTCGTTCAGGCGGATCCACGGAATGTCGCGCGCCTCGGCCGCTTTCACGAGCGCCATGGCCGAGGGGCCGAGACTGCGCCGGGTTGCAAAGGCGAAAAAGTCGTCGATTTCGTCGCGCAGACTGATTTTCTTGTCGGGGTCGATCAGTTCTAAAACGATCAGACGCGCCAGATCTCCGGCTTCAAGCCCGATCCGCCGCGAGACGTAGCCGAACAGGACCTCGACGACGCCGGCCTCGCCCGACGGCTCGCTGAACGCCATGTCCGTCGGCGCGGCGGCGAGTTTTTGCAGCGTCAGCGCCACGCGTGCGAGCACCTCGCCGAGATCGCAATCGCGCGCCGTGCGCATGCGCTCCACAAACGGCTCGCCGGAGGCCGTTCGTTCCTGCGCCAGGCCCGGCAAGGCGTTGAGAAGCGGGTCGATCAGATCCGCCCCGAAGTCGGCGGCGCATTTGTCGGCGTAGCGGCCGAGATCGACCTTCAGCCGGACAAGCGGCGTTTTGGAGAAGACGTTCGGGCCGACATAGACCGACGTGGCGATGATTTTCATGGAATGCTCTCGGCGGGGGCGCCGGCTCGCATCGGCGCGGCCGGCGGATGAAAGCAATTATCGATCACGAAGGCCAACGCCAATGTCATTTTCTCTCAAGCGCGCAGCATAACCTGCCGGTATTGCGTCGCAACAATTTTCGTGGGGACGGGACGCGGGGCATGGGGTATGGGACGCCTGCGACCCGGGAATACCGGACCGACGGCGATAAACCCACGACAAGAAAGCAAGCGACGCCATGACGAATGAAACCCCCGCGGCCGGCGACTTGTCGGGGCCGACGCGCCGGCGCGTCGATCTTGGCGCGGATCGCGACGGCGTCGCGCGGCATATCGACGTCCTGACGTTCGGCGCGCCGGGCGCGCGCCCCAAAGCGTATCTACAGACCGCGCTGCATGCGGATGAATTGCCGGGCATGTTGGTGATGCGCCGGTTGATTGACCGCTTTTCCGCCGCGGCGTCGAGGGGCGCGGTCGTCGGCGAAATCGTCGTTGTGCCGATCGCGAACCCGATCGGGCTCGCCCAGATCGAAGGCGATTACATGCAAGGGCGCGTCGAGCGCGGCACGGACCGGAATTTCAATCGCGGATTTCCAAACCTGGCGGCCCTGATCCGCGACAAGATCGGCAAGAAGCTCGGGCCCGACGCGGCCGACAATGTCGCCGCGATCCGGTCGCGCATGCGCAAGGCGCTCGCTGCGCTTGCGCCTGCGGACGCTTTCGAGCGGCTCCAGCACGCGCTGATCAGCGAGGCCTACGACGCCGACATCGTTCTCGATCTGCATGCCGACAATCATGCGTTGGTTCATCTCTATACCGGCAAAAAGCTATGGCCGGACGCGCAGGACCTGGCCGCCGAATTGGACGCGCGCGCCGTCCTTCTTTGTGACTACGCCGGCGACGGGCCGTTCGACGAGACGTGCGGCGGGCCGTGGTGGATCCTGTCCGATACGTTCGCCGATCACCCGATCCCGGCCGCGTGCTTGTCGGCGACCCTTGAGCTGCGATCGAACAATGACGTGTCGTCGGATTTCGCGGAGCGCGATGCGGCCGCCATCGTGCGGGTTCTCACCCGGCGCGGCGTCCTGAAAGGCGACGTCGGCGCCTTGCCGCGCATGCTCGGCTGCACGATCGCCGTTGAAGACATGCACCGCCTAAAAGCGACCCGCGAAGGCGTCGTCGACTACAGGCTGCGGCTCGGCGACCGGGTGCGGACGGGCGACCTCATCGCCGAGATTGTGCCGGTCTTGGGCGAGACCGAGGAAATTCGCGCGCCGGAAGACGGGCTGCTCTTCGCCTTGCACGACCAGACCTGGGCGTGGCCCGGCAAAACGGTCGCCAAAATCGCGCCCGTCCGTGCGGCGCCCGCCGGGTAGGTCAAGGCCCGCCGCTCTTTGTACGGACGCCAGGCGCATCGTGCACGGCGCCGGGCGGGCCGAACGCAGCGTGCAGGGCCTGCGCGAGCGTGCGGGAGGCGGCGACGTCGCGGGCGAGGCGGGCCCATTCGCGCAAGCAGATGATGAAGGGGTTCTTTGAGGCGATCGGCTCGGTCAGCCCGTAACGCAGCGCGTCGCCGTCGCTTTCGCGGCGAAACGTCCCGAACAGCCGGTCGAAGACGATGAGTACGCCGCCGAAGTTTTTGTCCAGACAGTCGGGGTTCGAGGCGTGATGCACCCGATGGTGGGACGGGGTATTGAAGATTTCTTCGAGAACGCCGAGCTTGCCGATTAGCTCCGTATGCAGAAAAAATTGATACCGTAAACTGACGACGACCAAAATCGTCACGACGAGCGGATGGAATCCGGCGAAAATGGGAAGCGTAAAGAACAGCCAGCCGCCGGAGACCGCGTTCGTCCAACCAAGACGAATAGCGGCGGGGAACGCAAAAACGCCCGACGAGTGATGGACGTTATGGGTCGCCCACAGCCAGCGCACGGTGTGGCTGAACCGATGCTGCCAATAATAGACAAACTCCACCACGACGAAGCCGACCACCCAAACGCGCCAATCGTCCGTGGGGAGTTGAAGCGGCGCGATCGCCCAAACGGCTGCGTAAATCGGCGCAATAAGCGCGACGGTCGCCCCGCCTGCGACGATCTTCCCGACATAAACCCCGAACGACGCGGCGGCCTCGCCACGCGCGTCGTCGCGCGCGCCGGCGCGTCGGCGCCAAAGCGCTTCGGCGACGATTAAGGCGAGGGCGACCGCCGCGAAGACCGGCGAGCGAAGCATGTCCGCCATGGCCTGCTTTCATAAAAAGGGCCGCCGACCCTCCCGGGGAGGAAAAGGTCGGCGGGCTGCGGCGTTAAAAGGGCGCGTCCGTCGGGAGCCGCGAGCCCCGCAACAGAGCAAGTTCTTCGCGGGTGACGGTATCGTCCTAGTTGGCGTCGGCGCGGTCGAAACCGGCGGTGGGCCCGTCGACGAATTCGGCGACGCTGACGCGCCCGTCGCCGTTCGCGTCGAATTGCGTGCGGATCTCGTCCATGCGGCCGTCAAAACGTCCCCGCGCGGCCCGCCGCCGCGGCGCGTCCGCCGACGAGATAAAGCCGTCGCCGTTCCGGTCGAGGCGCTCGGCGGTGCGTGTACGGAATTCCCGCAGCTCCGCAAGCGTCAGGGCGCCGTCGCCATTTGCGTCGGCGCGCGTGAATGCTTGGCCGAGCCGCTTGGCGGCGGCGGCCTGCGCGGCCCCGTCTTCCGCGGCCCCGTCTTCCGCGACGGCGACGCCCATCGTGACGGCGAGCGCGGCGACGCCCGCAAGAAAATTCGTATACCTCATGGCGGTAATCCTTCTTGGTTGATGGGTTTAGAGTTTTTCAAGGCCGCGCAATTCGCCGCGCATCAGTTTGCCGTCGCTATTGCGGTCGACCCGATCGAACGCATCGGCGCTGAAATCCAGAAACGCTTGCTTTGAGATCGCGCCGCTTTGCGCGACGCGCTGAAACGTCTTTGGCGCTTGCGTTTCGACGGCCGCGCGCGACAGGCCCGGACGCACCGGGTCTTGCAGACCGCGGATCTCGCCGCGGTCGATCGAGCCGTCATCGTTGCGGTCGGCCCGATCGAACTCGGCGAGACGAAATGCAACATATTCGGACTGGTCAAGGGCGCCGCTATTGTCGGCGTCGGCGCGATCGAACCGTCGACCTTGGGTGTTGAGGAATTCTTCCTTACCCAACGCGCGGTCGCGGACGCGCTCGCCTGATTGGGCGACGGCGGCGTCCGCTGACGAAACGGCGAGGAGGGCGGCGAAGAAGGCGACTTTTCTCGTCATGGCGAGGCTCCGTTGTTGGTTGAAAACAATGCGGCGGAGAGGCCCCAGCACCTCTCCGCCGCGGGGGCTCGGCGCCGATCCCGCTAAGGGGCGAACGGGGCGGGCGCCGGTGCTGTCCGAGACGGAGCCGGCCGCAGCGGCGGCGATAGGGGACGGCGACGACATGGCGCGGCTCCTTCAAGTAGGGTTTGTCTCGGATGCGGCGAACCGTGGCGGCCCGCCGACGCCGCGGACCATGACGTGCGGACATTGCCGGCCGATAAGCGCCGTGTAACCGAACTAAGGTTTCTTCGAGGCAGGCGTTACGTTCCGTTACAATCCGTATTCCTGCCGCAATATCGGGCGGTTATGGTGCGGCCATGAACGCCGCGCCGCCCCCCGCCCGACAAATCGCGATCGTCGAAGACGACCCGGAGATCCGCGATCTCGTTGCGTCGTTCCTGTCCGGTGAGGGTTACGCGGTGCGCGCGTTTGGAGACGGCGCCCAATTTGACGCCGCCAATGCGGACGGGTTGTTCGATCTGGTGATCCTCGACGTCATGATGCCGGGCGAAGACGGGTTGTCGATTTGCCGGCGCCTTGTGCGCGACGGCGGGCCGGCGGTCATCATCGTGTCGGCGCGCGGCGACGATCTCGATCGGATCATCGGGCTTGAGATCGGTGCGGACGATTATCTGACGAAGCCGTTCAACCCGCGCGAACTGTCCGCACGCGTTAAATCGGTCTTGCGCCGGCAAATGCGCGGCGCGGCTCCGTCCGGGGCGACGTCGGACCCGGCGGACGCGGATCGCGAGATCCTCGTCTTTGCGGGGTGGCGGCTCGACGTCGACGGGCGGCATCTTTGCGACCCGGACGGACGGTCGGTCGTGTTGTCGCCGGGCGAGTTTTCGATGCTCGTCGCTTTTTTGCGCCGCCCGCGGCGCGTCGTCAGTCGCGATCAGTTGATGGACTGGACCCGGGGCGCCGATACCGCAACCGTCGACCGAGCGATCGACGTGCAGCTGTCGCGGCTACGGCGCAAGCTGCGCGACAATCCGAAAGATCCCGCGCTGATCAAGACCGTCCGCGGCGACGGCTATTTGTTCGCGGCCGACGTCAGGCGAGGGTCGGCGTGACGGTCTTTGCGCAAGGCTCCGGCTTGCGGCTCTTGATTGCGTCGCTTGCCGTTTTGATCGCGCTCCAAACGCTGATCTTCGCCGTCAGCCATTATGCGCGCACGAAAGGCAAAGGCGCGCCGGCCAATCCGTACGTCATGCAACAGATCGCGGCCGTTGCGGACCACCTCAACGAATTGGCGCTCGACCGGCGGGACGGCGCGCTCGCGGCCGTCAATTCGCCGTTCGTGCGGTATCGGTTGCTCGACGGCCCGCCGGAAAACGACCTGTACGGAGAACGCTTGCCCGCCTATCGCCCGCTCGTGCGCGCCTACGGCCGTATTCTGGGCGACCGGCCTTTCGAGGTCTATCGACGGCGCGTCCGCACGGTGCTCCCGGTCGCCGGCGATCGGTTTTCGCGGTTCGTGCGGTATGATCTCGTGATCGTCGTTCCGCTGGCGGACGGGGCCGCGCTCGTCGTCGAGCCGGACCCGGACTATCGTCGACAGGGCCTGATTATTCTCGTTGCGCTCTTGAGTTCCGTTCTCGGATTGTTTTTGCTCGCGGGATTGGTTTGGGCCTCCATCGCGACAACGCGGCCGATTCGGCGATTGTCGGCGGCGGCCTATGCGCTTTCAAAAGACCTCGACGCGCCGGCGATCGACGAAAGCGGGCCGGAGCCGGTGCGCCAACTAGCCGCGGCGTTCAACCAAATGCAGCGGGAAATCAAAAGCCTGATCGATCAACGCGCGCTGGCGCTCGCCGCTGTGGCGCACGACTTCCGCACCTATCTCACCCGGTTGCGCATGCGTGCCGAATTCATCGGCGACGACGCCCAGCGGCAAAAAGCCGAACGCGACATCGAAGAAATGACGACCTTGATCGACGATGCGCTGACGTTCGTAAAAGGCGAAACCGAGCCGTCCGTGAAGGAGCGCTTCGACCTCGCCGCCTTGGTCGCCGATATCGCGGCCTCGCAACGCGAACTTGGCGGGTCCGTCGCGTTTGCGGCGCCGGACGGGCCGGTCCCGGTGGACGGCGCCGCGCTTCAAGTCCGACGCGCGATCGCGAACATCGTCGAGAACGCCCTGCGCTACGGCGGTTCGGCCGACATCGCGCTGCACTTAGCAGACGGGCGAACTCGCCTTAGCGTGCGCGACGGCGGCGATCCGGTTGAGGCTGAAGCGCTCAGTAAGCTGACGGAGCCCTTCTATCGCGGAGAAGCGTCGCGGTCGCGCGCGACGGGCGGCGCCGGGCTTGGCCTTGCGATAACGAAATCGCTGATCGAGAAGAACGCCGGCGTCTTAACGATCGCACCGGGTGAGCCTGGCGGCCTCGTCGTCTCCGTCTCGTTCCCGCTCGCCGCGTAGCCGTCGGCGTTCGGCGGGCGCGGCGGCGGCGGTCACTCGTCGGCGACGTCTTTGTCTTCTTCTTTGCCCTTGGCGTCTTCTCTTGCTTTCTTGGCCGCCTCTCTCGCTTCTTTCGCGGCTTCGCCGGCGTCGGCTTGCGCTTCAGTGAATGGCGGCAAGACGAGGCCGGCGGCCTGCGCCGCCGCAAACGCCGCGTCGTACTCCGCGACCGCGCCGGCGATCAGCGCGTCGCGCGCCGCGATCGCCGTGTCCCAACGCGCTTTTAGGTCGGCTTGCCGGTCGCGCATGCCTTGCGTCATGCCGGCCGTCGCGCCGTCAATATTGCGATAGAGGAACTGAAGATCGGTCGACAGACGATCTGGAAAATTAAGCACGTCCTGGAAGCCCTCGCGTTTGAAGTTGGCGACGCTGTCGCGCCATTCGTCGACCGCTTCGACCAACGCCTCGGCCGCTTCGATCACCGTGGCGTCGCCGTCGATCTTTTCTAAAATCGCCTTCCGGTCGGCGGCTTGCGCCTTAGCGGCGTCGAGCGCCACGAGCGAGCGATGCAGTTCGTCGATCATCGCGCGCACCGCGCCGAGCGCAGCTTGTTGTTCGACGATTTGATCGTCGGTTGTTTCAAGGCGCGGATCCCAACGCACCTCGAGCGGCGCCTCGACGGTCGCGTCGCCCAAGCTTAAGCGAACGCGATAGCCGCCGGGTCCCACTTTATGGCCGGCGACCCCGTCCTCGTCGCCCGCAACGTGGTAAAGCCCGGCGGCGGCCGCCGCCGCTTTTATGCGCCGGTCCCAGGCGAAGACGTTGAGGCCTTCCGCGTACGGCAGCGCGTCTTCTCCGCCCTCGACGCCGGTCTCC